>NZ_JALQDW010000024.1:0-57911 GCF_023631025.1 Caballeronia sp. GACF4 | reverse complement strand
CCTTCCTTGGCCGAACGTGTTTCGAGGCCCAAAACTCGTGCCATACTTGGCCTCATGCGGTTGAATTTCCTATCCGTCGTGGACAATGCAGCCGAGCAGACCATGCCCGCAATACAACACCGCCTGCTTCCGTTGCCCTGCGAACCAGTGCATGCGCCGCCGGACATTCGGCCCTGGATGGCGCCCTGCTTGGTCCGCACCCCGTCCGCCTCCATCCCAGGGGCCGTGCCATGACGGTGCTGAGCCTGTCGATGGTGGTGCTGGCGGCACTGATCCACGCCACCTGGAACCTGCTGGCCAAGCGTGCCGCCCATGCGGGCACGGCCTTCGTCGGCGCCAGCACCGTGGTGGCCTGCGTCGCCTACCTGCCCTGGGTGGTGTGGCAGCTCATGCATGGCGGCATGCCCATCAACGCGCCGGTCGTGGCCTGCATCGTGGCCAGCGGCCTGCTGCACCTGGTCTACAGCATGTGCCTGCAGAAGGGCTACCGCGTGGCCGATCTGTCGGTCGTGTATCCGGTGGCCCGCGGAACCGGACCGCTGCTGTCCTCGGTCGGCGCCTTCGTGCTGCTGGGCGAGGTGCCCTCGCTGCACGGCCTGCTGGGCCTGGCCGCCATCGTGCTGGGCATCGGGCTGATCTGCACCGACGGCCACCTGGCCATGTTCCGCAAGCCCGGCGCCCTGGCCGGCGTGCGCTGGGGCGGCGCCACGGGGGCCCTCATCGCCGGCTACACCGTGGTCGACGCCTGGGGCGTGAAGGTGCTGGGCGTCGGACCGGTGGTGCTGGACTGGTTCTCCAACCTGGTGCGGCTGTGCGTGCTCGCGCCCTGGATGCTGCGCAACCGCGCAGCCACGGTGGCGGCCATGCGCGGGCACTGGTGGCTGGCCGTGGCCGTGGGCCTGCTCTCGCCGCTGTCCTACATCCTGGTGCTGGCTGCGCTGGAGATGGGCGCGCCGGTCAGCGTGGTCGCGCCCACGCGCGAGATGTCGATGATGGTCGGCGCGCTGTTCGGCATGCTGGTGCTGCGCGAGCGGGTGGGCCCGGGCCGCGCCGCGGGCTGCGTGCTGGTGGTGCTGGGCGTGGTGCTGCTCAGCGGGGCCGTGTGAGAAGCTGTGCACCGGGCCCTCGCGGCCACGCGAGAGGCGGGATCGGCCGGTGCAGGCCCGAAGGCACGCGCGCCGACCAATCCCACACCAGCACCTGGGCGCGACAATCCCCGCCGTGCCGACCAGCCGCGCCGACGGCCGCGCGATGGCGCAACGCATCCTGCGCCGCGGCCCTGCTGCTGGCCTACCTTCATCGGAGCAAGCCCCTATGACTTCCTTCATCGTCGTGCTGAACTGCGGCTCGTCGAGCATCAAGTTCGCGCTGTTCGACGCCACCGGCACGGACCGCCACCCCGCCTGGAACGGCAAGGTCCAGGGCATCGGCGGCCCGGCGCCCGACTTCGGTGCCACCACGGTGCCGGTGCGGCCGGTCGACCTGGGCAGCGAGCAGCCCTACACGCGGGCGCTGCAGACCATCCGCGAGGAGATCGTGCGCTGGCTCGACGGCCGCTCCGTGGCGGCGGTGGCACACCGCGTGGTGCACGGCGGCGCCCGCTACCTGGCGCCGCAGCGCGTGGACGCCCAGGTGCTGGCCGAACTCAAGGCCCTGGTGCCGCTGGCGCCGCTGCACCAGCCCTTCGCGCTGGAGGCGATGGAGATCCTGCTGCGCGAGCAGCCCGGGCTGCCGCAGGTGGCCTGCTTCGACACGGCCTTCCACCGCAGCCTGCCGCTGGTCGAGCAGGTCCTGCCCCTGCCCTACGCGGCCTTCGAGCGCGGCCTGCGCCGCTACGGCTTCCACGGCCTGTCGTACGAGTACATGGCCGTGGCGCTGCAGGAACGCCACGGCGCGCTGGCACGCGGCCGCACCGTGGTCGCCCACCTGGGCAGCGGCGCCAGCCTGTGCGCCATGCAGGCGCTGCAGAGCGTGGCCACCACCATGGGCTTCTCGGCGCTGGACGGCCTCATGATGGGCACGCGCACGGGCGCGCTGGACCCCGGGGCCGTGCTCTACCTCATGGAGATCGAGAAGCTTTCGCTGCAGCAGGTGGGCCGTGTGCTGTACCACGAGTCGGGCCTGCTGGGCGTCTCGGGCATCTCGTCCGACCCGCGCGTGCTGCTGGAGCGCGAGGCCGACGCGCCGCGCGCCGCGCTAGCGCTGGCGCTGTACGTGCGCCGCATCGTGCGCGAGGTGGGCGCGCTGGCAGCGGTGCTGGGCGGGCTGGACCTGCTGGTCTTCACGGCCGGCGTGGGCGAGCACAGCGTGGTGCTGCGCCAGCGCATCTGCGCGGCGCTCGACTGGCTGGGCGTGGCGCTGGACGAGGATGCCAATGCCCGCAACGCCAGCGTCATCTCGGCCGCCGCCAGCCGCGTGCGTGTGGGCGTGGAGCCGACCAACGAAGAGTGGGTGGCGGCGCGCCATGCGCAGGAGGTGCTGGCCCTGGGATGAGAACCATCGGGATGTCCATGCCGCTGCGCCGTTGCTGCATCGCCTTGTTCGCCGCAGTGCTGGCGCTGCTGGCCGGCTGCGCGCAACTGCCTTCGCTGGAGGGTCGCAGCGCGAGCCGGCTCGACCCGGACACCGCGGCCACGCGGCTGGGCCGCGCCGTGCGCCAGGCCGCTGCGCTGCAGTCGCCCGGGCACTCGGGCACTCGGGCATGTTCCTGCTCGACCAGGGCCGCGACGCCTTCGCCACGCGCGTCTTGCTGGCCGAAGCGGCCGAACGCACGCTGGACGTGCAGTACTACATCTGGCGCGACGACATGTCGGGCCGGCTGCTGTTCGAGGCGCTGCGCCGCGCAGCCGACCGCGGCGTGCGCGTGCGCCTGTTGCTCGACGACCTGGGCAGCGCGGGCCTGGACGCCACCTTGGCCGACCTCGACGCCCACCCGCGCATCGAGGTGCGGCTGTTCAACCCCTTCGTCCAGCGGCGCTTCAAGCCGCTGGGCTTCGTGACCGACTTCGGGCGCGCCAACCGGCGCATGCACAACAAGTCGTTCACGGCCGACAACCAGGCCACCGTGGTCGGCGGCCGCAACGTGGGCGACGAATACTTCGGCGCCGAGGTCGACACGCTGTTCGTGGACCTGGACGTGCTGGCCATCGGGCCCGTGGTGCAGGCCGTCTCCGAGGATTTCGACCGCTACTGGGCGAGCGGCTCGTCCTATCCGCTGGCCTTGCTGCTGGACGCGGCCGACGCCACGCCGCCGCCGCCCAAGGACCTGCAGAACCTGCCCGACCGCACGCGCCAGTACCTGGACGCCGTGGCGCGCTCGTCCTTCGTGGCCGAGCTGCTGGCAGGGCGGCTGCCGCTGCACTGGGCGCCGGTCGAATTCGTCAGCGACGATCCGGCCAAGGGACTCGGACAGGCGGACGATGCCGACCTGATGTTCGCGCGCACGGCCCGGCTGGTCGACACGCCTGCGCACAGCCTGAAGCTGGTATCGCCCTACTTCGTGCCCACGGCGCGCGGCACGGCGCTGTTCGAGAAGCTGGCGGCCCGCGGCGTGGACGTGGCCATCCTCACCAATGCGCTGGAGGCCACGGACGTGGCCGTGGTGCACGCCGGCTACATGCCTTGGCGCGTGCCGCTGCTGCGCGCCGGTGTGCAGCTGTACGAGATGCGGCGCGAAGCCGACACGCAGGCGCCGGACGCCAAGCTGCGCCTGGGCAGCAGTTCGGCAGAGAGCCTGCACGCCAAGACCTTCGTGGTCGACCAGCGCCAGTTGTTCGTGGGATCGTTCAACTTCGATCCGCGCTCGGCCCGGCTCAACACCGAACTGGGCTTCGTCATCGACAGCCCGGCGCTGGCCGCGCAGCTGGACACCCAGCTGCGCGAGAAGGCCAGCGCGCGCGGCTACCAGCTGCAGTTGAGCCCGCATGGCCGACTGCAATGGCGCGACGGCCGCAGCGAGCCGCCGCAGCTGCTGGAACGCGAACCCGGCGCGCCGCTGTGGCTGCGGCTGGGCCTGCGCCTGCTGTCCTGGTTGCCGATCGACTGGCTGCTGTAACCCTAGATTCGGCAGTTGGATGCGCCCGATGGCGCCGTGATCGGCGTGCCAGGCAAGGCGCGACGACGCGGCGCACTTCTGTGCGCAAGGAGGAGCAACGCGGCATGGCGCGGCGAGCGCGGTGCCGGCGGGTGCATAGCGTCCTCACCTCGAAGGTGAGAGCCATCGAAGACGCTCGCTTCAGTGTCCATGCGGTGTTTCTGAAGGTGGCGAGCGGTCAACTGCCGAATCTAGGGCAACTCAATCCAGCCGGATCGGTGGCCGCACGCGCGCCTGGATGCGGTCGGCCAGCCACAACAGGCCGCCGCGCCAGAAGCCGTGCAGCCGTGCCTGGTGGCTGCGGTACAGCATGGCATGGCTCAGCTGCGCCAGGCGCCCGCGGATGATGCCGCCGTCGAAGAAGCCGAACTGGCCCAGCGATCCGAACGCATCGTAGTCGGCCAGCGACACCAGCGCGCCGAAGTCGCGAAAGCGGAACGGCGGTACCGTGGCCCCGGCCGCCAGCACCTGCGGCAGGTGGCGCACCAGGTGCTGGGCCTGCTGGTGGGCCACCTGGGCCGTGGGCGGCAAGGGCCGCTCGCTGCCGGGCAGCGTCAGGCTGGCGCAGTCGCCGACGGCGTAGATGGAAGCGTCGCGCGTGGTCTGCAGCGAAGGATGCACCAGCAGCTGGTGGTTGCGGTTGGTCTCCAGGCCGTCCAGGTCGGCCAGCACCGCCGGCGCCTTCACGCCGGCGGCCCAGACCTTGAGCGAGGCCCGCAGCAGGCTGCCGTCGGCCAGCTCGAAGCCCTCGGCCAGCGCCGCTTTGACCTGCGTGTCCGTGCGCACGCGCACCCCGAGCGCGCGCAGACGCCGCAGCGCGGCCTCGGAGATGTCCTGCGGGAACGAGGCCAGCAGCCGCGGCCCGGCCTCCACCAGTGTGATCGTGAGCCGCTCGCCGAGACCCGTGGCGCCATAGGCCTCGGCGGTCTCGGTCAGCTGCACGAGTTCGGCCGCCAGCTCCACGCCCGTGGCGCCACCGCCGACGATGGCGATGGACAGCGGCTGCCCCATGGCCACGCACTGCAGCATGCGCAGCCGCACTTCGCGGCTGAAGGCATCGGCCTGCAGCCGCGAATCGATGGCATGGCAGTGCTCCGCCACGCCCGGCGTGCCGAAGTCGTTGGCCTGGCTGCCCAGGGCCAGCACCAGAACGTCGTAGGGCAGCCTGCGCGCAGGCACGAGCAGGCGGCCGTCCTCGGCATGCAGCGGCGCGACCTGGACCAGGCGCTGCGGCCGGTCCAGGCCACTCAGCGCACCGGGCTGGTAGACGAAGCCCGCGTCGCGCGCCTGGGCCACGAAGGTGGTCTGCTGCTGGGCGATGTCGCGCGTGCCGGCCGCGATGGTGTGCAACATCGGCTTCCAGACATGGGCGGCATCGCGGTCCAGCAGCGTGACGGTGGGCGCGCCCGGCCGGGCACGCCAGCGCCGGCCCAGCGACGTGGCGATCTCCAGGCCGGCGATGCCGCCGCCCACGACCAGAACGCGGGCGCCGGGTGTGTCGGGTGTGCCGAATGCGGTCGTGTTCATCGGACCATTACAGCACCGGCCACGGCGCCAGGGCCTGCAGGCGCGCACGCCGCAGGGGATTGCTGCGGCGCCGTCCTACGCCGCTACGGCGTGCGCCGCACCCGCTTGCGCCACGGCCTCGCGCAACAACCACGCCTGCAAAGCCTCGCGCTCCATCGGCTGCGCGATGTGGTAGCCCTGGCCCTCGTGGCAACCCATGTCCACCAGGGCCTGCAGCGTGTCCGCATCCTCGATGCCCTCGGCCAGCACCTGCAGGCCCAGCCGGCGGCCCAGCTGGGCCACCGTCTCGGCGATGCGGGCGCTGCGGGCCTGGCGCAGCTGGCGCACGAAGCCACGGTCGATCTTGATGCGGTCCAGCGGCAGCCGCTCCAGGTAGCTCAGCGAGGAGTAGCCGGTGCCGAAGTCGTCGACCGCGATGCTGATGCCCTCGGCACGCAGCGCCGTCAGCGTGGACTCCAGCAGCTGCGTGGGCAGCACGGCGGCCGACTCGGTGATCTCCAGCTCCAGGTGCCGGCCCTGCAGGCCGTGCTCGGCCAGCGCGCCGCGCACGGTCGCGAGGAAGGCCGGGTCGCGCAGCTGGGCCACGGCCACGTTGACCGCCATGCGCCGCGGCGCGCAGCCCTGGTCCAGCATGGCGCGCATGGTGGCGCAGGCCGTGGCCAGCACCCACTGGCCCAGCGGCACGATCAGGCCGGAGTGTTCGGCCACCGGGATGAAACGGTCCGGCGGCACCAGCCGTCCGTCGGCGGTGCGCCAGCGCAGCAGCGCTTCCAGGCCCACGAGCGCCTGCGTGCGCAGGTCGCGCTGCGGCTGGTAGACCAGGTACAGGCGTGCCTGGTCGATGGCCGCGCGCAGCTCGGACAGCAGCAGCGCGCGCTCGCGCGCCTCGGCCCCCATCTGCTCGGCGTAGCGCAGCTCCTGGCCACGGTGCTCGCGCTTGGCGCGCTGCAGCGCGATGGTCGCGTCCTTGAACAGGTCCACACCGGTCTGGCCCGCGTCGGCCAGCAGCACGTAGCCGCAGGTCAGCGAGACCTTGTGCGGCACGCCGTCCAGCAGCAGCGGCTGGCGCACACAGGCCAGCAGGCGCTGGGGCAGCACCTGCGCGCGGCTGCCCAGCACGCCGAAGGTGTCCGACCCCACGCGCGCCAGCAGCACGCCCGGCGGCAGGGCCTGGGCCAGTTGCTGCGCCACCGCGCGCAGCAGCCGGTCGCCGAAGCGGTGGCCCATCACGTCGTTGGTGGCGCTGAAGTCGTCGATGTCCAGCAGGGCCAGGATGTGGTCGCGCGCGCCGCGGCGCGCGCATGCGTCCACCTGCTCGGTGAAGTGCGCGCGGTTGGGCAGGGACACCAGCGCGTCGTGGTAGGCGGACTGGTGCAGGCGCTCGAGCAGGCTGCGGTTGTGCCGCAGCGTGCGCAGGTGGGCGCAGAACACCTCCAGCAGGCGCGGCTCCGGCGCCTCGCGCAGCGCGGGCGCGTGCACGTAGACCGCCATGGCCTGGCCGGCGTGCTGCCCCATGGGCAGGGCCAGACCGCCCGACGCACCACCGTGGGCGGGCAGGCCTTGCACCAGCGCGCGGTGCAGCAGCAAGGCGGCGTTGGAGGTCTGCAGGCGGCGCCGACGCGCGGCGAAGTCGCCGGTCGCGGCCAGAACACGGCAGCCGCTGGCGGCGCCCGTCTCGCGCACGCAGACCAGGCCCTGCGGCGCCACGCCCAGCAGGCCGGCCAGCTGGGTGATCACGGCCGCCGCGAAGCCGCGCAGGTCGGTCTGCTCCATCAGCGCCGCGCCCGATTGCACGATGCGCGCCAGGCTGCGCCGGTTCGCATCGATGCGGCAGTGCTGCACGTAGGCACGCACCGCGCCGGCCAGCACCGCGCGCAGACGCTGCGGCGACAGCTCCGCCTTGCGGCGGTGGTCGCCGATGTCGTGGCGGGCCAGCATCGGCAGCGCGAGCGAGCGGGCCTCGGTGCGCAGCACGATGCGCATGTTCACGCGGCCGGCCTGCTGTCGCGCGAAGCCGGCCAGGCCGCCGGACGCGGCGCCGCCCAGCAAGGCGTCCAGCAGCAGCACCGCGAGATCGTCCTCCTGCAGCAACAGGTGGCGGGCCCGTGCCGCATCCTGTGCATGCAGCACGACCACGGGCCGCCCGAACAGTACCAGTCCCTGCACGGCAGCACGGGCCGCTGCATGCACCTGCAGGTCGTGGTCGGCCACCAGCACGCGCCAGGCCGGCGACTGCTCCGTGCCGCGGTCGGCGCCCGCCCGCTCAGCCTGGCTGCACATGCAGGTCGTTGCCGGCATGTGCCACGCGGTTGCGTCCTCCGCGCTTGGCGGCGTACAGGGCTTCGTCGGCCAGCATCTTTGCCCGCGGTTGAAGGAACTCAAACAGCGCCACCTCTTTGTGCCACGCGGCACCAAAGTGCCCGCAGAAATCGCTGCGGTGTGCGAAGCCAATGTCGACGTCGCTTTGATCGAAAAGCATTGGGATAGTCTGGTGCACCTGGCAGCCTCGGTCATGAGCGGACATGCCAGTGCGGTGGCAGCTCTTGCGCGGTTCGGTTCTGCCGCCCAGGGCGATCCAATCTATGAGGCTGGCGTGCAATTGGGGCGGTTGCTGCGTACGGCGTTTTTGGCTGACTACTTTGTCAAGGACGCTTTCAGGAACGAGTTGCGCCGGGTGCTCAATCGGGGCGAGGCTGTTAACGCCCTCAAGCGCGCCATTTATACCGGCCGGATCAGCCCGGCGCAGGCCAAACGTGTCGATGAAATGCAGGCTGTGGCCGATGCGTTGAGCCTGATGGCCAACATCGTGATGGCGTGGAATACCTCACAGATGCAGGCGGTCCTGGATCGCTGGTCGAACCGCCGCCAGGTCATTCCACCGGAACTGATCGGGAAGATTGCGCCCACCAGGCTGGAGAGCATCAACTTGCGGGGTGTGTTTCGCTTCCCGGTTGACCGCTATGCTGACCAAATCCTGCCTTCGCGGCCAAATGCATCGATAACTGGCACCAATGGATGAAACCGACCACGGTTTGACGCCACGAATCGCAGATTTGAAAGTGAACAGGAAAGTCAATGAAATCAACGATCTACCAACACCACCTCCGCGCCAGTGCTAGCTTTTCGTACCGTCACTTATTGCACTGAAAACGAGGAGACCCCTCACCGGGCCGGTGGCCCTCGCCGCTGGGCTTTGCGGCCCTGACGGGCCTTCCTGGCCCGTTTCCGGGGCCTTCCCTGCCCTGCCCCACCGGCGCGGCCGTTGTGGACAGTTTCGGGACAAGTCGGCCGAGGCCGGCCGGCGCAGCCCTGACGTTGACACTTGAGGGGCAGCGGGGCCGGCGCGATGTTGACACTTGGGGGGCAGCGGCCGATTTCGGCCTGGTCGAGCCGTCCAGGCGGCCGCCGAGGCGGCCTAAGTGCCTGATCGGCATGGAGTTATCCACCGAAGTTGTGGATAACCCTGTTAGGAACCCTGCCCCGGTATTGACACTTGAGGGGCGGCCCTACTGACACTTGAGGGGCGCGGTTCTTGACACTTGAGGGGCAGCGTATTGACACATGGGGGGCTTATCCATTGACACTTGAGGGGCGGCCTCTTCGCGCTTTTCCTTGGCGTGACAACGGTTTACGCGCGTTTTTCGGTCATGCTAACCAGGTTTTTAACCGTCTTTATAACCTTTTTATATAACCAGGTAGTTTTAACCAGAGGCTGGCGAAAAAAACGGCAACACGGCCCAAGCTACCGCGCAGCATGACCGGCCGCCGAAGGGGGGAAACCCCCCTTCTCGATCCCACCCGGCCGCAAGCGGCCTCCCATCCCCCCAGGGGCTACGCCCCTCGGCCGCCTTGCGGCCTCACCCCACAATGGAGCGCCTTCGGCGCTACGGCTTAGGAGAGCCAGGCGCAAGCGCCTGGCGGAAGGCAGTAAGTTCGAGAGCTTGCGAGGGGGCAAAGCCCCCTCACACTCCCCAACCAGGTCGCCGCGGTTCGACCGGCCGCGCGATCCTCAAGCATCGCAGCAGCTCCACCGCCGCAGGTTTTACGCCAAGGAAGGGGGTCGGCCAGCTCGGCCGGTGGCGCGGAAAGCGCCCCTCAAGTGTCAATGAAACGTGAGACGCGGGGCCAGGCCCGCGCCGATCACAAGCCGAGTTCGGAGTGAGAGCCGAGGCGCACCAGGCGCAGCGTGTCGGCGTCGGGCTTCTGGTAGATCAGCACCAGGTCGGGCTTGACGTGGCAATCCCGGTGATCCTTCCAGTCCCCGGTCAGCGCGTGGTCGCGGTGCCGAGGTTCCAGCGGCTGGTCGTCGGCGAGCGCGACCAGGACGGGCACCAGGTCGGCGTCGAGCGTGGCCCGGTGCTGCCCTTTCGCCTCGCGCTTGTAGTCGCGCTTGAACTGGCCGGTGCGCTCAATCTGCCGCATGCAGATCGGCCATCAGATCGTTGACGGTGGCGAAGCGCGGCAGCTTGCCCTTGCGGGCTTCCTTCATCGCCTCGATGGTGGTGGCGTTCGGAATCAGCGGCTCGAAGGGCAGCGCCTTGTCCTGGGCCACCTTCGTGAGCAGCAGCCGCACCGCGTCGGACACGGTAAGGCCCATCGCGGCCAGGACGGCCGCCGCTTCTTCCTTGATCGCGCCGTCGATGCGCGTTTGTACGAGCTGGTTTGCAGCCATGATTGGTTCTCCGGTTGGGTTCGTGAATTACATTGTAATGCACGCCAAGGGAAAGGGCAAGGTTTAGCGGCTAAAACGTTTAGCTAAAGTGCTTGACGATTAGGACATTTTGCCCTAATATAGCACTTGAAGGCCGGGCATTTCGCCCAGGTCAACTACCGGAGAAAGTCCGATGAACACCCAAGAGCAACCCGTTACCGCTTCCCTGGTCGCCGAGGCCCAGCGCCTCGACTTCCTGCCCGCCTACTTCGGCCCGCGTCTGATGATGCGCGGCGAGGCCCTGGTGTATGCCTGGCTTCGCCGGCTCTGCGAACGCTACAGCGGCGCGTATTGGCACTACTACACCTTGTCGGACGGCGGTTTTTACATGGCCCCCGACCTGGCCGACCGCCTGGAGATCGAGGTGGACGGCAACGGCTTCCGAGGCGAGTTGTCGGCCGACGCCGCCGGCATTGTCGCAACCCTGTTCGCGCTGGGTCAGCTCGCGGCCGAGGCCGCCGACACGGACGCCGGCGATGCCCTGATCGACCGCTATCACTTCCTGCGCGGCTTCGCAGCCAGCCACGCCGAGGCGGCCGCGATCTACCGGGCTATTGACTGATGAGGGGCGGCCCCGGCTTCGGCCGGGGCTTCCAGGAGGCGACCATGACCAGGAACAACGCTCCCCAGGCACCGACGAACAGCTACGCGACGGACGGCAAGTGCCACAACGCCGAGCCGGGCACCTACGGCCACGAATGCGGCAAGCCGGCCGCATGGATCGGCACGAACCACAAGGGGTTCAGCTCGGGATTCTGCGACGACTGCAAGCGCCACGGCTACGAAGCCCGCGACGTGATCGCGTGGCGGCGTGCTGACACTTGAGGGGCCGGCCGATGGCGAAGAAACGCAAGACGCCGGCCCAGCCGGGCCAGGACTGGAACGCGCCGGCGGCCGAGCTGCTGGCCGAGCTGCCCACCGACCGCGACGAGCTGCTGGCCGCCGCCGTGGCGGCCGTGGTGGAGATCGACGCGGCGATCATGCGCGGTGACGGTGCGGCCGCCGAGGCGGCCAGCGACCGATACGAGGCCGTCATCTGGAAGATGAACGGCGGAACGCACGTGGGCAGCATGGCCGACCACGACGCGCCCGGCCAGGTCATCGAGCGCCATTGCGCGGCGGTGCCTGGCGACGTGCCCTTGTGGGGCCAGCGCGGCCAGTTCCTGGTCGCGGATGGCGACATGCGCGCCCTGGTGGAGTACGAGGCCGGCTACGGCGGGCCGCTGGGTGCCCACTTCCAGTTCCACGTCATCGACCTGGACAGGCCGTTTATCTCCGAAACGGGCTACCGCTCGCACTTCGACACGGCGCAGGGCTGCATGACGGTGGACGAGGTTGCGCGCGGCATCCTGGCTGCGCAGCGAGCCGAGAAGAAGCGCCCGGTGATGGTCGAGGCCAGCTACCGCGACCGCCTGGCCGATGCTCCCCTGCCCGCTTGGCTGGCCGGCTTGGAGCCGCCGGCGCGGCGCGCACCGG
Source organism: Caballeronia sp. GACF4 (assembly GCF_023631025.1). NCBI lineage: Bacteria > Pseudomonadati > Pseudomonadota > Betaproteobacteria > Burkholderiales > Burkholderiaceae > Caballeronia > Caballeronia sp. GACF4. The sequence continues at coordinate 46,104 of NZ_JALQDW010000024.1, read as the reverse complement.
CGACCGTCCTGGTGCCGCCGGGGTTCGTCCTGGTCGATGTGGTGCTGCCCTCGCATCGGGCCTTCATCGCCAGGCGCTGGGCGGCCGAGGCCGCGACCAGGATCAAGGCGGCCAGGGCCGCCGGGTTGGACGCCAAGGGAAAAATCACCGGCGCAGGCCCGGAGCGAGATCCCGCATCGCCAGAAACGACGATGACCTGCAGCATCGTCAAAGCCGACGATGCCGAGCCGGGCGAGGGCGGGCCTGTATCGCCGGAAACAACGATGCCGCGAGCGAGCGCGGCAACCTGCAGCATCGCCAGGAATGGCGATGGAGGCCCGGCCGACCTGGTGGAGTTCAAGCCCGGCCAGCGGTGCGAGATCGTGAGCGTCCATCACCCGGTTTTCGACCGCTACATCGGCAAGCGCATCATCATCGTGAAGGTGCATCCCGACACCCGCCAGGTGTGGGCGCACGACGACAGGCCGGTAACGTACAAGACCAATCGCGCAGGCCGGCGCGTGGTCGATTCAGACCCGAGCTGCATCCAGTCGATCTACGGCTTCGACCAGTTGCGGCTTATCACTTGACCAGGAGAACGAACGAATGACGAACGACGCCAATATCCGGCTGGAGTGCTTGAAGCCGGCCGAACGCTGGGCGCAACCGACCGGCGAGGAAGTCCGAGAGGTGCTGCGCCTGGCCGGGTTCAGCGGCAGCAAGGCCGCGAAGGCGCTGGGGCTGGGCGCGAAGGGCGACCGCACGATCCGCCGCTGGATCGGCGAGGACACCCCGATTCCCTATGCGGCATGGGCGATCCTGTGCGACCAGGCCGGGCTGGGCGTGATCTGGAAAGAGGATTGACGCCAAGGGAAAGGTTTTAGCGGCTAAAGTTTAGCCTTCGGATTCCGGTAAAGCGAAAAAAGTTTAGCTAAAGTGCTTGACAGGTTAGGGCATTTTGCCCTAATATAGCACTTGAAGGCCGGGCACATTGCCCAGGTCAACTACCGGAGAAAGTCCGATGAGCGACAACAAGATTATGCCCTGGATTGACGAGCTGGAGGGCGCGGCAGCGACCGACTTCCCGGCCCGCCGTGACGAGATCGCGGCCATGATGGCCGAGGCGGCCGAGCTGGTGTGCAAAGCCGAGGAACTGCGCGGCAAGGCGTACTTCGCCGGATGCTCCCTGGAGGGGCAGGCCAAGGGCCATTGGTCGATGGAAGCCGTCGAGCAGGCCAAGCGCCGGGCCGGCTGGTAAGAGCACATGGCCCGGTCGGCAACGGCCGGGCCTATCGAGGACGCCAAGAAGGAGTATTGCGTGAGCCGAGGCAAGATCAAGGGCGGCCCCAGGTGGAGGAACGCCCCGGAGTGATCCGGGGCGCTTGGCCTGGTGCTGGCACACCGTAACCATGCTTCCGAGTGGGAGCACCCAGCATTCAACACGTAAGCGCGTGGAGGGTCAAGCTATGTCCAACATCATCAAGTTCCCCAAGGAGATCGAGCAGCCCGCCGCGCCCGCGCCGGTGGAGCCTGCCGCCGCGTCTGCTGCCCCCAACAAGGCCCCCGGTGCTGGCCTGCTGGCCGGCCTGGTCAAGTTCGTATGGGTGGCGACCGTGCTGGTCTGGCCGATCCTCAAGTGGGTGCTGTCGATTGCCACCTTCTTCCAGTTCGTGCGGATGCTCTACCACTGGAACACGCCTGGCGTGTATGCCGGTTGGTCGTTCCTGGCGTACTTCGCGGTGCTGACCGCGATCACCTACTTCGTTTCGATCTACAAGCCGAAGGGGCTTTGACATGAAAAAACAGACCCTACCCTACCCGCCGGGATTCGTGGAGCCGAACACCGGCCGGGTGGCCGTCCTGGTGCGCGAGTACGCGGCCAGCGACTTGAACGGCGATGCGCCGGCCTATTGGTACAGCGCGCAATCCGAGGAATGGGGCCTTGACCCCTGGCGACTGGTGGAAGGCGTCGATCCGCACACCGCCGGCGGTCAGTTCGACGTGTGCTTTGCCAACGGTTCGAGCCGCACGGTCGGCCCGCTGATGACGTTCTTCATGAGTGCCGCTGACGCGGCCAGGTTGAACGCCAAGAAAGAAGATCACGCGCCCATTTTTAGCCGCTAAAACGCTTGACGCGGGCGGCGAGTTTAGCTAAACTTCTGCACATGGTCGGCGGCTGGCACCGCCTTTTGTTCAACAACCGGGTGTGGAGTTTATATGGGTGTTCTCCATGAAGAAACGGCTAACCGAAGCCCAATTCCAGGCGGCGATCAAGGGCCTGGAGATCGGGCAACAGACCATCGACATAGCGCGCGGCGTGCTGGTCGATGGAAGGCCCCAGGCCGAGTTTGTGGCCTCGCTGGGGCTGACCAAGGGGGCGGTATCGCAAGCGGTCAGCCGCGTGTGGGCAGTGGCGGGGGAAGTGCTCCCGCAGGGCTTCGAGCGGGTGACGGCGGTACTGCCGGAGCATCAAGCGTTCATCGTCAAGCGTTGGGAAGCCGACGCCAAGGGAAAGAGGAAACAGGAACCCAACTCATGAAAACACTGGTCACGGCAATTCAGAAAGGCGGTCAAGGCAAGACGTTCGCAACCTGCCACCTGGCGTTCGACTTCCAGGAGCGCGGCCTTCGGGTTGCAGTGATCGACCTGGACACCCAGGGCAATGCGAGCTGGACGCTGGCCGGCCACGACTCGGGCTATCCCGCCAGTCGCATGTTCACCGCCGGCGGCGACGAGCTGCGCGCCTGGTTCGCTGACCGGGAGGATGACGGCCTGGCGCTGATCGCGGCAGACGCCAACCTGGCGAACCTGGACAAGATGGAGCTTTCCCAGGCGGCCGCCGCGCTGCGGGCCAGTGTGGCCGCGCTGGGCGAGTTCTTCGACGTGTGCCTGATCGACACGGCCCCCTCCCTTGGCGTCGCCATGACGGCGGCCGTGCTGACGGCCGACTACATGCTGTCGCCCATCGAAATGGAGGCGTACAGCTTGCAGGGCATGAAGAAGATGGTCGCGGTCATCAGCAACCTGCGCAAGCAGAACCCCAAGCTGCGCTTCCTCGGCATGGTGCCGAACAAGGTGGACGCGCGGAAGCCGCGCCACGTCAACAACCTGGCGACGTTGCAGCAGGCATACCCGCAGCTCATCTTGCCGTTCAGCATCGGCGCGCGTGACAGCATCGCCGAGGCGCTGGGCGAGCAGATGCCGGTGTGGAAGATCAAGAAGACCGCCGCGCGGAAGGCCACCCAGGAGGTGCGTGCGCTGGCGGATTACGTGTTCACGAAGATGGAGATCGCGCAATGAGCGCCAAGACCAACGCCAAGAAGAAGGAGCAGGACAAGCCGCAATCGTCCGGGCTGGGCCTGGACGGGCTGGGCGACCTGGCCGGCCTGCTGAACGAGCAGCCGGCGGCCAACGCCGGCGGCGCAGGCCCGCAGGAGCTGCCGCTTGACCTGATCGACGAAGACCCGCACCAGCCGCGCACGGCCGACAACCCCGGCTTCTCGCCGGAGAGCATCGCGGAGATCGGCGAGACGATCAAAGCGCGCGGCGTGAAGTCGCCCATCAGCGTGCGCGAGAACCCGGACGCACCGGGGCGCTACCTCATCAACCACGGCGCGCGGCGCTATCGCGGCTCGAAGTGGGCGCACAAGACCACGATCCCGGCCTTCATCGACAACGACTACAACGAGGCCGACCAGGTTATCGAGAACCTGCAACGCAACGAGCTGACGGCGCGTGAGATCGCCGACTTCATCGGCCGCGAGCTGGCGAAGGGCAAGAAGAAGGGCGAGATCGCCAAGGAGATCGGCAAGTCGCCGGCCTTCGTCACGCAGCACGTCACGCTGCTGGACTTGCCCGAACCCATTGCCGAGGCGTTCAATAGCGGCCGGGGCAAGGACGTGACTGTCATCAACGAGCTGGTGACGGCCTACAAGAAGAACCCCGACGAGGTGGCCGCCTGGCTGGCCGACGACAGCCAGGAGCTGACGCGCGGCTCGGTGAAGCTGCTGCGCGAGTTCCTGGAGGACAAGCGCAGTCACGAGGACGGCGACCGTGATCCCAACACCGTCGATGCGCTGACCGGCAAGACCGACGCCGAGGCCGGCGACGGCGAGCAGGGGCCGCAGGATGATGACGCCAAGGGGAAGAAGGAGCCGAAGGAGGCCGACCCCGACAAGCTCAAGAAGGCCATCATCCAGGTCAAGCACGACGACCGGCCGGCACGGCTGATCCTCAACCGCCGGCCCCCGGCCGAGGGCTGGGCCTGGCTCAAATACGAGGATGACGGCCAGGAGTTCGAGGCCGACCTTGGCACCGTGCAGCTTGTCGCGCTGCTGGAGGGCTGACACGCCCAGCGCCGGGCATCGCCGACCACCGACCCCCACCCATCGCCCCGCCATCGAGCGGGGCTTTTTTTGCCCGCGTTTTAGCCGCTAAAAAAAGTTCAGCTAAACCGCTTGCGTAGTGTTGTATGTTGTAGTATGCTTCACGCTACAACATACAACCGGCCAAAGGAGGCCCGACATGGCGATCTCGAAGGAGCAGATATTTGCGGTGGCCGACGAACTGGACGCGGCCGGCCAGAACCCCACGCTGGCGAACGTGCGCAAGCAGCTCGGCAGCGGCAGCTTCACCACCATCAGCGAGGCGATGAACGAGTGGCGCGCACGCAAGGCCAGCCAGGCCGCCCCGATCCGCGAGCCGGCACCGCAGGCGATCACTGACAAGCTGGCCGAGCTGGGCGGCGACTTGTGGGCCGTGGCGCTGGAAATGGCGAACAACCGCCTGGCCGCCGAGCGCGAGGCGCTGGAGGCCGTGCGCCAGGAGACGGAAGCAGCGCGCCAGGAAGCCGCAGAGCTGGCCGACCAGCTCACCGGCGAGCTGGACGAGGCCAAGGCCCGCATCGCGGCCCTGGAGGCCGTCGAGGCGGCCGCCAAGGGCGAGGCCGACGAGCTGCGCGGCAAGCTCGCGGCGACCAGCGAGCGCGCGGCCACGGCCGAGGCCAGGGCCGGCGAGCTGCGCACGGAGCTGGATCACGCCCATCAGGAAGCCCGCCAGGCGCGCGCAGAGCGCGACAAGGCCCAGGAGAGGGCCACGGCCAGCGCCGACCAGGTGGAGGCCCTGCGGGCCGACCTCGCGGCCGCGAACAGCCGTACCGCCGAGATCGAGCGCCGCGCCGGCGAGCTGCGTGCCGACCTGGAGCGGGCGAACCAGGCGACCGACCAGGCGCGCGCCGCTCAGGCCGAGCAGCGGAAGGCCACCGAGGCGGCCGCCGCCGAGCGCGACCAGGTGCGCGCGGAGCTGGTGAAGGTGCAGGCCAAGGCCGAGGCGGCCGAGCAGGCCCACCAGGAGCAGCGCAAGGCGATGGCGGCCGAGGCACACCGCCAGGCCGAGCGGCTGACCGCCGCCCAGGGCGAGCGCGACCAGGCGAAGCGCGACGCTGCCCAGGCCCGCGAGGAAGCGGCCGGGCTTCGCGGCCGGCTGGAGGCCCTGGAAACCGTCATGGCGCAAGGCCGGGCGGCCGATCCGACCAGCGGCGGACGCAAAAAGACCTGATAAATCGGTTGGTTTTCCTTAAAATTACCCTGGAACCCTGACAAAACGCACAACCCGGCCGCTGGGAAGAGCCGGCCTCGCTTTGCCGAGGTCGGCTTTTTTGTTGGAGCGCGGCTTGCATGGGGCCACCATCACCCTTTTGAGAACTACGGCAACCATAGGAGTGCCCGATGAAAGAACGCCTCTTGGTCATGAACGGTCAACGCATCGTTCAGGCCGAAAAGGACGGCGCTTGGACGAATCAGAAAGTAGACAAGGCGGGCGCGTTGAAGCCCGGCATCTACAACCTGTACACGGCCCAAGCGGCCGACAAGAAGCAGACCCACGCCGGCGTGATCGTTCATGCCGACGCCACCAACGTGTACCAGCAGATCGGCAAGAACTTTGTCATGCACGCTCGGTCAGATTTCGATAAAGTACCTGAAATTGGGAGCGCAAAGAGCATCAGCTACAACGCCCAGGGCAAGGCGGCAGTCGCCGCAGAGGCCCCGAAACTGACGCGGGGGCGCTCCATGTAGCTTTAGCGGCTAAAAAGGAGGCACGCCCTTGAAACGACTCACCATCCCCGGCAGCGGCACCGAGAGCCGCGCCACCAAGCCGGCCCGCGTCAGCGCGCCGGCCACCCTCGGCGGTGCCGCCTTCGGCGCTTCGCGCGAGGACACCGGAGCCGACTTGCTGGAGGCCGCCCAGGCGGCCGAGATCGAGCAGCAGGCCACCCTAGAGGCGGCCCCGGTCGAGCAGTCCTACCCCGAAACCCTGGCGCTCTACGTGCAGGCCAAGCACGACCAGGTGGAGCACATCGAGGACAGGCTAGAAAACCTGATCGACCGGCAGCAGGCCCGTTTGCAGCAGACCCAGGCGTCCGCGCCTGGCCGGCTTTCCTTGCCCGGCTCTAAGCGAGCCTGGCAGAACCAGCAGGCGCAGCAGCAGGCCCGCTTGCAGACGCTTCACGCGCGCCTGGAGGCCGTCCGCGAGATCAAGGAAGGCATGGGCCTGCACTCGCCGAAGATCGAAGAGCTGGCGACGCGCAAGATGCGCGCCGAGAACCCCGAGCTGGCTTCCGATTGGGATGCCATGCGCGAGGCCGCCCGCCGGCATGAGCTGCTGATGCGCAAGCAGGAGCAGGAGCGCAAGCAATCCCAGGCCCAGGAGCGGCCAGGGAGATCGCAGTCCTTGGGCCTGTCAGCCAGGCCCGCATAAAAACGAAGCCCGGCGGTCGCCGGGCTTTTTTCTCGAGCATCGCCATTTCTGGCGAGGGAGGCCCGCCGAGGGCCTGGTGGAATCATCCTGCAGCATCGTCACAAGCGACGATGCCGGGAGCTGGCCAGCATCGCCGAACCTGGCGATGCCGCCGGCGCGGTCGACCATCGCCAGTTCTGACGATGAGATCCCGCATCGCCATCTACAGCGAGGCCCACAGGGCCAGGCCGGCGGCCACGACCGCCATGCCGGCCGCGACCATGTTCATCATGGCGACGCGCCGCGCCTCGCGGATCGGCGCGACGAGCTGCGCCGTCACCGCCTCAACCTCACGCCGCACGGCCTCGGCGGCCGCCTTCGCGCCCTCCTGCATTCCCCGCGTCATGGCGTCCTTGCTGGCCGCCAACGCCGCGTTGAGCGTCCTTTCCGCCTTTCCCTTGGCGTCATCACCCCATCGGTGGGCGATGGACTCCAGTTCCGACTTGAAGGCGTCCAAGATTTCCTGCTGGGCCGATGCGCTGTCCTGCATCAGCTTCATGTTGATGGTCTGGAGGATCAAGATCGGATCGTCGCGGCCCACGGCGATGCCGTGCTTGGCCGCGATCTCCCGTATCAGCTCCTCGATCTTGTCGTCGGCCGCCATCAGAGCACCGCCGCGTTTTCGAGCTGGGCGAAGAGCTGGGTTTTCACGATCTTGAGCCGCTGCCGCGTCATGATCGTGAGCGCCGAATCGGCCAGGGCCTCATCGAAGGTGCGCCGATCCTGGAGCATTTCGGCGAAGTCGCGGCCGTAGGTTTCCTCTTTCAGCGCCGGAATCTGGATGATGGCGGACACACGGCCCTTGTTGGTCGTGTACGCCTTCAACTGCTCGAACCCCTTGCCCTCGTGCTCGATTGGCCCCCAATACGGGTTCAGCCAGACCACGAACAGGCATTCGGCCGGGAACTGGCTGGCGAGCTGGGCGAAGCCGCTCACCGTGTCCACCAGGGCCTGGCCGCCGGTGACGACCGTATGCACCACGAGTTCGTGGCCCATGTCCTGGAGCAGCGCCGGCACCTGGTTGCTGATGAGGTAGTGCGACAGCGGCACGAACGAGCTGGCCCCGTTGTCGATGATGACGTCGCCCTCGGCCGACGCGATCATCTCGACCAGGGCGTCGAAATTCCGGGTGTTGATCTCGTCGCCGTCCATGATGTTGAGCCGGCGCACGTTGAGGGCTTTGTAGCCCTCGAACGTCGCGTTCACCGGATCGGTGTCGATGCAAAGCGGCTTCTGTCCCTTGCCGGCTTTGTACTGCGCGATGGTGGCCGCGATCATCGACTTGCCGACGCCGCCCTTGCCTTGCAGAACCATGTGAATTTTCGCCATTACAGTAAATCCTCTTTCTTTGGAGTCGCATCAAACGTGAAGCCGCCGATCTTGGGCGGCTCACTCTTGGATTCCGAGGCCGGCGGGGCGGCCTTCGGCTCGGGCTTCGCGCCCTTGGGCTGGCTGTCCGGGGGAGTGGCGGGAGGCGGCGGGGAAGCTACCGGCGCGGCCTTGATGTACCGCTTCACGTGCTGGGTGAAGGTTTCGTACCGACAGCGCAGCCGGCCGGTTTCCTTCATGTGCTCCCAGATCGTTTTCATCGCATAGCCCGCATCGAGCGCCGCTTGAACGTCGCTCTTGACGGCCAGGAACGCGACCACGTGCTTGTCCTGGCGCGGCTTCTTGGCTTCCCGTCCCTTCACCCATTCAGCCAGCTCTTCGGGGTAGGTCTTTGGCATCGTGTTCGTCCATCTAATCCTCTCATCGCAAATGTAACGCTACTAAGCGGCGCTACGGAAACGCAAAAAGTCCGCTATCGGCGTGCATTGGCACGCTTCGATAGCGGCATTATGGGCCATTGTGGCGGTTTTCGCTATATCCGTTGCTGCTTTTGCGGCCTGATAGCGCGATAGTTGCGGATAAATCGTAATGGCTGGTGTAGACTTTCCTTGGTGTTATTAACGCCGTAAGGCGGGCAGGATGTGTGAAGTTAGCTAACCGGCGAGCCGGTTATCTATCTTCACTGTCCCTTATTCGCGCCGGGGGCGCTCAACGGGTCATCCTGCTCTGCGAGGCAGCCGGCTACCGCCGGCATGAGAGACGAGGCGAGGCATGGAGAACGACGAAAAGGAACACGGCCGCCGGCGGCGGCAGCACCTGCGGGTGCCGGTGTTCCCCGAAGAGAAAGACGAGATCGAGGCGAACGCCAAGAGGGCGGGCGTCAGCGTGGCGCGCTATCTGCGCGACGTGGGCCAGGGCTACCAGATCAAGGGCGTCATGGACTACCAGCACGTGCGCGAGCTGGTGCGCGTCAACGGCGACCTTGGCCGCCTTGGCGGCCTGCTCAAGCTCTGGCTGACCGATGACGTGCGAACGCTCCAGTTCGGCGAGGCGACCATCCTGGCCCTGCTGGGCCGGATCGAGGCCACCCAGGACGAAATGAGCCGGATCATGAAGGCCGTGGTTCAGCCGAGGGCCGAGCCTTGACTTCTTTAGCGGCTAAAAAGCCGGAGGGGCGGCCATGATCGCCAAGCACGTGCCGATGCGCTCGCTTGGCAAGAGCGACTTCGCGGGCCTGGCGAACTACATCACCGACGCCCAAAGCAAAGACCACCGGCTGGGCCACGTGCAGGCGACGAACTGCGAAGCCGGTTCCATCCAGGACGCCATCACGGAGGTGCTGGCGACCCAGCACACGAACACCCGCGCGAAGGGCGACAAGACCTACCACCTGATCGTCAGCTTCCGGGCCGGCGAGCAGCCCAGCGCCGACACCTTGCGCGCGATTGAGGAACGCATCTGCGTCGGGCTGGGTTATGGCGAGCATCAGCGAATCAGTGCCGTCCACAACGACACCGACAACCTGCACATCCACATCGCCATCAACAAGATTCACCCGACGCGGCACACGATGCACGAGCCGTACTACCCGCACCGGGCGCTGGCGGAACTCTGCACGGCCCTGGAGCGCGACTACGGCCTGGAGCGCGACAACCACGAGCCGCGCAAGCGCGGCGCGGAGGGCCGGGCCGCCGACATGGAGCGGCATGCCGGCGTTGAAAGCCTGGTCGGCTGGATCAAGCGCGAGTGCCTGGACGAGATCAAGGGCGCGCAGTCCTGGCAGGAACTGCACCAGGTCATGCGGGACAACGGAATGGAGCTGCGCGTCCGCGCCAATGGCCTCGTGTTCGAGGCCGGCGACGGAACGATGGTGAAGGCGAGCACAGTAGCCCGCGACCTTTCCAAGCCGAGCCTGGAGGCGCGGCTTGGCCCGTTCGAGGCTTCGCCCGAACGGCAGGCGCAAACCACCGCGAAGCGGCAGTACCGCAAAGACCCCATCCGCCTTCGCGTCAACACCGTGGAGCTGTACGCGAAGTACAAGGCCGAGCAGCAGAGCTTGACCACGGCGCGCGCCCAGGCCCTGGAGCGCGCCCGGCATCGCAAGGATCGGCTGATCGAGGCGGCCAAGAGGTCGAACCGCCTGCGCCGCGCCACGATTAAGGTGGTCGGCGAGGGCCGCGCGAACAAGAAGCTGCTGTACGCCCAGGCGAGCAAGGCCCTGCGCAGCGAACTCCAGGCGATCAACAAGCAGTTCCAGCAGGAGCGCACGGCCCTCTACGCCGAGCACAGCCGGCGCACGTGGGCCGACTGGCTCAAGAAGGAGGCGCAGCACGGCGGCGCCGACGCCCTGGCCGCCCTGCGCGCCCGCGAGGCGGCCCAGGGCCTCAAGGGCAACACCATCCGGGGCGAGGGCCAGGCGAAGCCCGGCCACGCGCCGGCGGTGGACAACATCACGAAGAAGGGGACGATCATCTTCCGCGCCGGCATGAGCGCCGTGCGCGATGACGGTGACCGCCTGCAAGTCTCCCGCGAGGCCACGCGCGAAGGGCTGCAAGAAGCCCTGCGCCTGGCGATGCAACGCTACGGCAACCGCATCACCGTCAACGGCACGGTGGAGTTCAAGGCGCAGATGATCCGCGCCGCCGTCGATTCCCAGCTACCCATCACCTTCACCGATCCGGCTCTTGAGAGCCGGCGGCAGGCGCTTTTGAACAAGGAGAACACCCATGAGCGAACCGAAAGACCAGAGCATCGAGGACGAACTGGACGCGGCGCTGGCGGCCCTGGACAGCGGCCCGCTGCCGACCAGCACGCTACCGGAGCCGCAGCCGTCGCCCGAGCAGGCGACGGCCGGCCAGCCGCCGGCCGAGGCGACCGCGCCGACGCCGGCCTTCACGCCGCCACCGTCCACCGGAAGCCCGACGTTGGACGCCTTGGAAGAAAACCGCCGCCCCAAAGCCAGCACCGTTTGCGAGCACTGTCCGAACTCGGTGTGGTTCGCATCGCCGGCGGAAGTGAAGTGCTATTGCCGCGTGATGTTCCTCGTCACGTGGAGCAGCAAGGAACCCAACCAGATCACGCACTGCGACGGGGAATTTCTCGGCCAGGAACAGGAGTAGGCCAGACGCCGCCGGGCGTCGCCGCCGCCGACAAGTACATCGCCGAACGCGAGGCAAAGCGCCTAAAAGGTTTCGATATACCGAAGCATTCCCGATATACTGCCGGTGATGGTGCGCTCACGTTCCAGGGCACCAGGACTATCGAGGGCCAGGCGCTGGCCCTCTTGAAACGAGGTGATGAGGTCATGGTTATGCCCATCGACCAGGCCACGGCCCGGCGCTTGACGCGCATCGCGGTCGGCGATGCCGTCTCGATCACCGCGAAAGGCTCCATCAAAACGTCGAAAGGAAGGAGTAGATGAAGATCAAGATGAACAACGCGGTAGGGCCGCAAGTCCGAACCGCCAAACCGAAGCCGAGCAAGCTGCTGCCGGTGCTGGGCGCGGCCTCGATGGTCGGCGGCCTCCAGGCCGCGACGCAGTTCTTCGCCCACACGTTCGCCTATCACGCGACCCTCGGCCCCAACGTGGGCCACGTGTACGCGCCCTGGTCGATCCTGCACTGGACGTACAAGTGGTACAGCCAGTACCCGGACGAGATCATGAAGGCCGGCAGCATGGGGATGCTGGTTTCGACCGTGGGCCTGCTGGGCGTGGCCGTGGCGAAGGTCGTCACGTCCAACAGCTCGAAGGCGAACGAGTACCTGCACGGCTCGGCCCGCTGGGCCGAGAAGAAGGACATTCAGGCGGCCGGCCTGCTGCCACGCGAGCGCAACGTCCTGGAGATCGTCACCGGCAAGGCCGCACCCACGGCTACCGGCGTGTACGTGGGCGGCTGGCAGGACAAGGACGGCAATTTCTTCTACCTGCGGCACAGCGGCCCCGAGCACGTGCTGACCTACGCGCCCACGCGCTCGGGCAAGGGCGTCGGCCTGGTGGTGCCCACGCTGCTGTCGTGGGGCGCGAGCAGCGTCATCACCGACTTGAAGGGCGAGTTGTGGGCCTTGACCGCCGGCTGGCGGCAGAAGCACGCCAAGAACAAGGTGCTGCGCTTCGAGCCGGCCAGCACCTCGGGCGGCGTCTGCTGGAATCCGCTGGACGAAATCCGCCTCGGCACCGAATACGAGGTGGGTGACGTGCAGAACCTTGCCACGCTGATCGTTGACCCGGACGGCAAGGGCCTGGACTCGCACTGGCAGAAGACCGCCTTCGCGCTCCTGGTCGGCGTGATCCTGCACGCGCTGTACAAGGCCAAGGACGATGGCGGCACCGCCACGCTGCCGTCCGTCGATGCGATGCTGGCCGACCCGAACCGGGACATTGGCGAGCTTTGGATGGAAATGGCGACCTACGGGCACGTAGACGGCCAGAACCATCACGCCATCGGCTCGGCGGCCCGCGACATGATGGATCGGCCCGAGGAAGAAGCCGGATCGGTGCTGTCCACGGCCAAGTCGTACCTGGCCCTGTACCGCGACCCCGTGGTGGCCCGCAACGTCAGCCGGTCGGACTTCCGCATCAAGCAGTTGATGCACGAGGACGACCCGGTAAGCCTCTACATTGTCACCCAGCCCAACGATAAGGCCCGCCTGCGGCCGCTGGTGCGCGTCATGGTGAACATGATCGTGCGCCTGCTGGCCGACAAGATGGACTTCGAGGGCGGCCGGCCGGTGGCGCACTACAAGCACCGGCTCTTGATGATGCTGGACGAGTTCCCGAGCCTCGGGAAGCTGGAGATCATGCAAGAGTCGCTGGCCTTCGTGGCCGGCTACGGCATCAAGTGCTACCTCATCTGCCAGGACATTAACCAGCTCAAGAGCCGCGAGACGGGCTACGGCCACGACGAAAGCATCACGTCGAACTGCCACGTGCAGAACGCCTACCCGCCCAACCGCGTCGAGACGGCCGAACACCTGTCCCGCCTCACCGGGCAGACCACCGTGGTGAAGGAGCAGATCACGACCAGCGGCCGCCGCACGGCGGCGATGCTGGGCCAGGTGTCGCGCACTTACCAGGAAGTGCAGCGGCCCTTGCTGACGCCCGACGAATGCCTGCGCATGCCGGGGCCAAAGAAGAACGCCCAGGGCGAGATCGAAGAAGCCGGCGACATGGTGATCTACGTCGCGGGCTACCCGGCGATCTACGGCAAGCAACCCCTGTACTTCAAAGACCCAGTGTTCTCGGCACGCGCCGCGATCCCTGCGCCCAAGGTCAGCGACCGCCTGCGCGCCGTCGCACAGGCCGAGACGGAAGGGGAGGGCATCACGATATGAGCCGCATCCTGAAACGCATCGCGGCAGGCGTCGTCATCGCGGGCGTGGCCGCCCTGCTGCTGGCCGCCGGCGGCTATGCCGCCGGTGCCCGCGTGAACACCACCAAGAGCATTCCGGTCGGCCTGTACTGGACGAGCAGCGCGCCGGTGGAGAAGGGGGCCTACGTCCTCTTCTGCCCGCCGCAGCTCGGCGTGTTCGATGACGCCAAGGAGAGGGGCTACATCGGGGCCGGCTTCTGCCAGGGCGGCTACGGCTACATGATGAAGCGCGTTTTAGCCGCTAAAGACGATGCCGTCGCCGTCGCCGATGACGGCGTGCGCGTCAACGGCGAGCTGCTGCCCCTCAGCGCGCCGATCAAGGCCGACAAGGCCGGTCGGCCGCTGCCGCGCTATCAGTCCAACAGCTACACGCTCGGCAATTCCGAGGTGCTGCTTATGTCGGACGTGAGCGCCACATCCTTCGACGGCCGCTACTTCGGCCCGATCAATCGTTCGCAAATCAAGACCGTGATCCGTCCGGTCATCACCTGGTAGGGAGACACACCATGCGCCTTTTCATCGCAGAAAAGCCGTCCGTCGCCAAGGCCATCGCCGGCGAGCTGGGCGCGACCGGCAAGGGCGACGGCTTCATCGAGTGCGGCACCGACAAAGTGACCTGGTGCTTCGGGCACATGCTCGAACAGGCCGACCCCGACGAGTACACGCCCGATGACGTGCCGCGCGGCCAGTCCGGCAAGAAGGTCTGGCGCGTCGATGAGCTGCCCATCATCCCCGAGAGCTGGATTCTCAAGCCCAAGGACGACGCGAAGAAGCAGCTCGCCGTGATCGGCAAGCTGCTCAAGGAGGCCAAGGAGATCGTCAACGCCGGCGACCCCGACCGCGAAGGCCAGTTGCTGGTTGACGAAGTGCTGGAGCACTTCCGCAACAGCAAGCCGGTGCGCCGCTTTTGGGTGAGCGCGCAGGACTCCGTTTCCGTCAAGCGCGGCCTGGCCGCGTTGAAGGAGAACACCACCTATGCAGGCTGGGCCGACGCTGCACGCGGGCGGCAGCGCGCCGACTGGCTGATCGGCATGAACCTCAGCCGCGCGTACACGCTGCGCGCGCAGCGCGGCGGCTCGCGCGCCCTGCTGACCGTGGGCCGCGTGCAGACGCCGACGCTGGCCCTCGTGGTCGCCCGCGACCGCGAGATCGAGGCATTCAAGGCCGTGCCGTACCACACCATCCGGGCGGTGGTGCAGCACGCCGGCGGCAGCTTCGCCGCCGCATGGAAGGCGAAGGAGGATCAAGCCGGTCTGGACAGCGAAGGCCGCCTTGTCGATACCGCCGTCGCCGACGCCCTGGTGGCCGCCGTCAAGGGCCAGCCGGGCACCATCGCCGCGTACAAACAGGAGGCCAAGAAGCAGAACCAGCCGCTGGCCTTCGCCCTGTCCGACATTACGGCACTGGCCTCGGCCAAGTTCGGCTACAGCGCCGAGGACGTGCTGAACACCTGCCAGGCGCTCTACGAGACGCACAAGCTGACCTCGTACCCGCGCACCGACTGCGCCTACCTGCCGGAGTCGCAGCACGCCGACGCGCCGCGCGTGCTGGAGGCGATCAAGCACGTCAACCCCGAACTGGCCGGCCTGGTCGATGGTGCCGATCCGCGTATCAAGTCCAAGACGTGGGACGACTCGAAGATCACCGCGCACCACGGCATCGTGCCGACCATGCAGAAGGGCAGCAAGGCCGCCCTCAGCGAGCGCGAGCGCAACATCTACGACCTGATCGTGCGCGCCTACCTGGCGCAGTTCTACCCGCTGCACGAGTACATGCAGACCACCGTGGGCGTCGAGATCGCGGGCGAGAACTTCGCCGCGAGCGGCAAGGTAGTCACGCGCAACGGCTGGCGTGACGTGTACAGCCAGGCCGACGAGGAAGGCGAGAAGGACGAGGACGACGACAGCGGCACGCAGGCCCTGCCGTCGATGGCCCAGGGCGACGCCGTGACCTGCACGGACGCCACCCGCAAGGACGCCAAGACGAAGCCGCCAGCGCGCTTTACCGAGGGCACGCTGATCCGCGCGATGGAGAACATCCACAAGTTCGTCAGCGATGCCGAGCACAAGAAGATGCTGCGCGAGGGCGACGGCATCGGCACGTCGGCCACCCGTGCGTCGATCATTTCCGAGTTGAAGCGGCGCGAGTTCCTGGCCGTCAAAGGCAAGCAGATCATCAGCACGACCCTCGGCCGCAGCGTCATCGACGCGCTGCCCGAGGTTGTGAAAAGCCCGGTGCTGACCGCGCTCTACGAGCGGATGCTGAAAGGCGTCGAGCAGGGCACGGCCGCCCTGGACGCCTTCATCACGAAGCAAGAGACGTTCATCCGCGACCAGGTGGCGAAGGCCAACAGCGGAGCCGTGACCATCGCCGGCGGCAAGGAAGCCGCGCCGGTGTCATCCCTTCACAAGTGCATGGCCTGCGGCAGCGGCTTGTCGCGCCGGCCGAGCAAGAAGAAGGGGCAATTCTGGTGGGGTTGCAGCAACTTCCCCACATGCAAGCAGACCTACCCCGACCTCAAGGGTCGGCCCGACTACAGCAAGGGCCGCAACGGCCCGGCATCCGAATGACCACAGCGAAGGAGATCGACCATGAACGAGCAAACCACCACCAACACCGCCGCCCACGACGAGCCGCTGGCCGTCCTGCCGCCGGTTGACGACGACGCCGCCGGCCGCGAGGCCGTGCGCGAGAAGATGGCCGACGCGCTGACGCC
Source organism: Caballeronia sp. GACF4 (assembly GCF_023631025.1). NCBI lineage: Bacteria > Pseudomonadati > Pseudomonadota > Betaproteobacteria > Burkholderiales > Burkholderiaceae > Caballeronia > Caballeronia sp. GACF4. The sequence continues at coordinate 29,916 of NZ_JALQDW010000024.1, read as the reverse complement.
CGGCTTCCAGGTCGAGTTCGACCCCGACGAAGCCGAGCGCGTGGGCGCGTTCGTGGAGGACGCGCTGTCCGAGCAGGACGCCGCCGCGAGCGGCGACGACCTGGTGGAAGTCGATGGCGCGCTGGAGCCGGCATTCCTGGACGACGAAGGCCCGAGCGCCGACATCCCGCCGTTCATCACCACCACGAACGCCCGCGAGCTGTACGACCTGCGGCCCGGCGAGACGGTTGCCCAGGCCGCCGCGCGCAAGGCGTCGGAGGGCTGACCCATGCCGATCACGAAAGCCGAGGCGCAAGGGGTGACGCGGGCTTTCGTCCGCGACTACCCCGGCGCGCTGGAGCTGGCCTACAAGTTCCGCGAGGACGCGGCCGAGCTGTACGGGCCGCGAGCGGCCGAGGTGCCGGCCGACATGAAGGGCGGCTACGTGCCCAAGGAGACGCTGCACGCCGGCCGCGCCTACCGTGGCCGCGTGGACGTGCCCTTGCAGAACGTCGAGAGCGCCGGCGACCTACTGATGACGCTGCGGCACGAGGTGCTAGGCCACTACGGGGCCAACACCTTCGCGCCGGGCGAGAAGCGCGCCTTGCTGGACGGCCTGGCGGCCGCCCGCAACGAACCCACCCTCAAGCCGCTATGGGATGACGTGAACCGGCGCTATGCCGGCCAGTCCCTGGACGTGCGCGCCGAGGAAGTGTTTGCCCTGCACTGCGAGGGCATCGAGCCGAGCCAGCACCAGGTCGCCGACCAGGTGCAGCAGCGCGGCCAACAGTCATTCACGGAAACCTGCATCGCCCGCGTGCGGCCCATGCAGGCCGACGACCTGCACAACATCGTGTGCATGGTCGCCCAGGGCCTGCGCGACCGTTCCCGGACACAGCAGAACTTCCCTCAGTTCAACGAGCTATTCCGAAGGGACGAGAACATGGAGCCGAAGAAGCCGTTTCACGAAGTCGTGGCCGAAAAGCTGATCGAGCAGCTCAAGGCCGGCACCGCACCGTGGCAAAAGCCGTGGGAGCCGGGCGAACCCAACGCCTACCTGCCGATGAACCCGACCACCGGCAAGCGGTACAAAGGGATCAACGCCATCCACCTGATGGCCCAGGGCCGCAGCGATGCGCGCTGGATGACCTACAAGCAGGCCGCCGCCGTGGGCGCGCAGGTTCGCAAGGGCGAGAAAGGCACGCCGGTTCAATACTGGAAGTTCAGCGAAGAGCAAGACAAGCTGGACGACAGCGGCCGGCCCGTCCTCGATGCGAAGGGCCAGCCGGTCAAGGAAACCGTCATGCTGGAGCGGCCGCGCGTGTTCTTTGCGACCGTGTTCAACGGCGAGCAGATCGACGGCCTGCCGCCGCTCCAGCCGAAGAAGGAACAGACTTGGAACGCCGTCGAGCGCGCCGAGCACATCCTGAAAGCCTCGGGCGCGACGATCACCCACGCCGCCGGTGATCGGGCGTTCTACCGCCCTTCGACCGACAGCATCACCCTGCCGGAGCGCGGCCAGTTCCCCAGCTCCGACCGCTACTACGCGACCGCGCTGCACGAGCTGGGCCACTGGACGGGCCACGCTTCGCGCCTTGACCGCGACCTGGCGCACCCGTTCGGGAGCGAGGGGTACGCCAAGGAAGAGCTGCGCGCCGAAATCGCTTCCATGATCGTCGGCGACGAGCTGGGCATCGGCCACGATCCGGGCCAGCACGCCGCCTATGTGGGTTCGTGGATCAAGGCGCTGCAAGACGAGCCGCTGGAGGTGTTCCGCGCGGCCGCCGATGCCGAGAAGATTCACGACTACGTGCTGGCCTTCGAGCAGAAGCAGGTTCAGGAGCAAGACCAGCAGCAGAGCCAGGCCCAGGACGAAGCCGTGGCCCAGGCCCTGGCCGTGGACATTGCCGAAGTCCTGGACAACCCGGACGTGTCTTTCAGCCACTACCAGGCATTCCAGGGCGACACCCTGGAAGACGCCTTGCGCAGCCGTGGCCTCGAAACCGTGGGCAGCATCACCGGCACCGATCCCGAGCAGTTCTACGCGGTCGCGCATGACCGGCTGTCGCCGGTGTTCGGCATCGACCCGAGCCACACCGACACCGACAACGCCTACCTGGAGCGCAAGGGCTTGGCGCAAGAGTTCGCCAACATGGCCGAACAGCTCCACCTCGCGCAGCAGCTCCAGCAGCACGGCGAACAGATCGTGTCGAGCATCGACGCCGAAGCCAGGTGGAGCGACGGCCAGCGCATCTTTGCGTTCCACGACCAGGACGGTGAACCCCACCAGGTTCGCAGCCTGGACGAGCTGAACAACTACGCGCCCGACCAGTTGATGGCCCTGCCGGCGCTGACCCAGCAGCAAGCGGCCGTCGCAGACCAGGAGGCGAACATGACCCCACCGACCAACGACCAGGCGGCCGCCCTGCTGGCCGCCCATCCTGCCGACGCGGTGCAGGGCATCGAGCAGGCCGCCGCCGCGCGCCGGCAGCTCGCCGCCGGCGAGATCGACGGCCAGGCGTTCGCCGACGCGACCCGTCAACACCTTGGCGTTGAGCTGCCGCCCGACTGGAGCGGAGAGCTGCGCATCGTCGGCGTGGCCGAGCAGGACGGCCAGACCGTCGATGCCGCCCAGGCCGGCATCGAGCCGCAGGCGTTCCAGGTCTACGCGCGCAAGGCCGATGCGCAGTTCGGCGAGGACGCCTTTGCCTTCGTCGCCGGCACCCGCACCGAGGGCCAGGCCGAGGCTCTGACCGAGCGCCTGCACCTGGTCGATGCGCTGGGCACCGACAACCAGCACGAGCGCGCCGCCAAGCTGGCCCGCGTGCAGGAAGAGCGTGTACGGCGCGACCCCAACGCGACCGAAGAGGACATTTCAGCCGCTAAAGAGGCACGCAAGACCGCCGAGGCGTCGGCCATGCTCAACGACAGCGACGCGCAGCGCCGCGCGGCCGAGCTGGAGCGCCAGGAACGCGAGCGGCAGCAGGCGCAGCCGCAGGCCGAGAAGCCCGAACGGCAGTACATCAACGTGCCGTACAAGGAGAAGGACGAGGCCAAGAGCCTCGGGGCGCGTTGGGATCGGCAGCAACAGTCCTGGTACGTGCCGCCGGGCACCGATGCCGCTCCCTTCGCCAAATGGGCGCAGGGAGCCGCTACAGCGGCCGTAGAGCCGCGTTCGGCCCAGCCGGCACCCGAAGCCCAGGGCGAGGCGCAGAAGCCCGCGCAGCAGGCCCAGCAGGCCCGCCAGTACCTGGCCGTGCCCTACGAGCAGCGCAACGCGGCCAAGGCCGCCGGCGCGCTTTGGGACAAGGCCGCGAAGTCCTGGTATGTCGGCCCGCGCGCCGACGCGGCGAAGCTCGAACGCTGGAAGCCCGAGAACGTGCAGGCCCAGCAAGGGCCAGCGATGACGCCAAGGGAAGAGTTCGCCGAGGCCATGCGCAGCGCCGGCCTGTTCACCGGCAGCAACGCCCAGGGCGATCACCCGATCATGGATGGCAAGCGGCACCGCGTGCCGGTCGAGGGCGGCAAGAAGGGCGCGCTCGATGGCTTCTACGTGGGCCACCTGGACGGGCACCCGGCCGGGCGGATCATCAACAACAAGACCGGCACGGACATTACCTGGAAGAGCAAGGGCTACGCCTTGAGCGACCAGGAGAAGGCCAAGCTCCAGGCCGAGGCGGCCGAGAAGCTGGCACAGCGAGCCGTCGAGCAGGACAAGGCCCAGGAGGCCACCGCGCAGCGCGTCGGTCGGCAGATGGCCGACCTCGTGCCCATCGAGCAGCCGACGCCCTACCTGCAAGCCAAAGGCATCCAGGCGCAGGCCGGCGTGATGACCGACCGCGAAGGCCAGAAGACCTACATCCCGGCCTTCGACGCAGAGGGCAAGCAATGGACGATGCAATACATCCAGGAGGACGGCACTAAGCGGTTCGCCAAGGACTCGAAGAAGGAAGGATGCTTCCACCCGGTCGGCGGCATGGACGCCCTGGCGGCCGCGCCGGCGCTGGTGATCTCGGAGGGCTACGCCACGGCGGCCCAGGTGGCCGAGGCCGTGGGCCACGCCACGGTCGCCGCCTTCGACAGCGGCAACCTTGAGGCCGTGGCGAAGGCGCTGCACGCCAAGTTCCCGGACAAGCCGATCATCATCGCCGGCGACGACGACCGGCACCTGGTCATGACCCACGGCAACAACCCCGGCCGGGAGAAGGCCGAGGCGGCCGCCCAGGCCGTGGGCGGCAAGGCGATCTTCCCGATCTTCGCGCCGGCCGAGAACACCTACCCGCGCGACTTGCCCGCCATCACGCCCGACAGCTTCAAGACCCACCTGCGCGCCGAGCAGCGCCTTGCCGACGCCGCCGCCGGCAAGGTCGAGCTGGCCGGCGACGAGGCGGCCAAGCTCAAGGCGTCGATGTTGAGCGGCGCGCAGATCGCGGCGCTGTCCACGATGAAGCAGCACACCGACTTCAACGACTTGGCGCACAAGAGCGAGCTGGGCATCGAGGGCGTGAAGCGGCAGATCGGCGCGGCCATCAGCCAGGTGCAGCGCGACGAGCAGCAGCACCAGGAGCAGAAGCACGTCGAGAAAAAGCAACAGCAGATCGAGCAGCGCCCACGGCGGGCCGCTCGCATCGGATAAGTCGAAAAATCCGGCTAAAGTGGCCGAGCTGCACATCAGGCCGCGCGGTTTTCCTCCCTGATCGCCGGCGCGGTTTCTTCCTCCCTGAACCGCATGCAGACTTGCCGCCTCGGACACCCCGAGGCGGTTTTTTTTCGCCTCGCTCGAGCATCGCCGCATCCGACGATGCCGAGACGACCAGGCCGCGCACGTCGAGCTGCAGCATCGCCATTGCCGACGATGGCACCAGGTCGCCGGCGGTGGCCACCGACCTCGAGCTCGCATCGCCACATCCGACGATGCGCGCCGGCGTCGACCATCGCCAGGTCTGACGATGGCGGCCGCCCTGCCCTGGATCTCGCATCGCCATTTCTGGCGATGAGATCCACGGAGCGGCCATTTAGACCCGCCAATAACGACCCGGCCAAGATAAATCGCATGACGGCCTTTTTGGCCGGGGGTAGCATGACCGGACACTTTGCGTATACCCAAAATGACCGGAGGAACCCATGACCAGCCGCAACGGCTACTTCCCAGGCAAGACCAAGGCGAAGCGCAGCGCGATCATCACGCCGCGCACCGCCCAGGAAACACAGATTGCGGCCATGCCGCGCCAGTCACGCGCAGCGCGCCAGGCGCTCGCCAAGACGCCACCGCTGCGCGTCGGCGGCGATGGCCTGGTCGAAGGTGCCGACCGCATCATGCGGACGCCGACCGAGCACCAGGCCGCCGGCGTCGCTTTCAAGGTCGCGCGCATCTACTTGCGCGTCAGCACCGACGAGCAGGACTTGACCAGGCAGGCCGCCATCGTGGAGAGCACCAGGGCCGCCGGCTTCTACGTCGCCGGCATCTACCGCGAGAAGGCTTCGGGCGCTCGCGCCGATCGCGCCGAGCTGCTGCGCATGATCGGCGACCTGCAACCCGGTGAAGTCGTCGTTGCGGAGAAGATCGACCGCATCAGCCGCCTGCCGCTGCCCGAGGCCGAACGCCTCGTGGCCTCGATCCGCGCCCAGGGCGCGCGCCTGGCTGTCCCTGGCGTGGTCGATCTATCCGACCTGGCCGCCGAGGCGAAGGGCGTGGCAAAGGTGGTGCTGGAGTCGATCCAGGACATGCTTTTGAAGCTGGCGTTGCAGATGGCCCGCGACGACTACGAGGATCGCCGCGAGCGGCAGCGGCAGGGCGTCGAGCTGGCGAAGGACGCCGGCCGCTACACCGGCCGCAAGGCCAACACAAAGGTGCATGAACGCATCGTGGCGCTGCGCAGCGCAGGCCACAGCATTCCAGAGACGGCCAGGCTGGCCGGGTGCAGTGAAAGCCAGGTCAAGCGCGTATGGGCGCTGCACAACCAGGCGCAGGCGTGACCTACTCGGCCGCCTCCAGCTCGCGCAGGCATTCCATGATCGCCGCCCGCTCCAGCGGATCGAGCTTGGCGAGCTTCGCTTGCCAGCGGGCTTTCTTCCGCTTGATGCGCTCGCGCTCGCGGAAGTTGCTGCCGAGGTAGCGCAGATCGTGCAGCTCGGCCGGCTCGGGGTAGTTCATCCACAGCCGTTCGATAGCGATGCCGCCGCGCGTCATCGCGTTGAAGTCGATGGTTCTCCATGACGCCAAGGGAGAGCTGTCATAGATCGTTGAGCTGTAGCCCGACACCATCACCGCGCACGGCAAGCCGGCCAGCACGTCGAGCAGCCGCACGTGGTCGGCGTCGTCGTATTCGTGGCGGTATAGCTTGCCGCCGCGCCGGCTGTCCATCACGTAGGGCGGATCGGCGTAGACGAACTCGGAGCCGGTGAACTGGTGGGACTCCAGCCAGGCCACGGCGTCGCCGTGGTGCAGCTCCAGGCCGGGCACGTCGAGCTGCTGCCAGACCTCGATCACCTCGGGATCAACGTCGATGCCGACGCTGCGGGCAGCGGGCCGCTTGCGCTCCAGGATGTTGCCGCCGCCCAGGTGCGTTTCGATGTACGTGTCGTGAGGCGGGATGTTGTTGATGATCGTCTGGTAGACGCCGGCACCGCCCTTGCCGCCGGGGTATCTCATGGCCTTCTTCCTGGAGTAAATCGGGACTTGGCCAGCATCGTCAGAAATGGCGATGCTGTCAAGGGAAGCCGGCCGGGCCTGCATCGTCAGAGCCGACGATGCGAAGCTGCTGGAGCGACCTGCAGCACCGCCAGGAATGGCGATGCCGGATCGCTCAGTAGGTGGGGATGTAGACCACCTCAATGTCCACGCGCTGGTTCTCGCGCCGGCCCTCGGCCGTCGAGTTGTCTGCCACGAAATCGGCGGCCGATGCGAAGTTCACCATGATCTTGAGCGGCGAGACGCCGCGCGCCACCAAGTACGACCTGGCCGAGAGCGCACGGCGTAGTGCAAGGGCCTCATCGGCCGCGCTGGGCCGTAGTGTGCTGGTGCGCCCGCTGATGTAGATGATCGCCGCATTCCTAGCGTCGGCCAGCAGCTCCAGGGCCTCTGGCGTCGGCTGGAATGTCGCGCTGCTGTCGGGGAAGGACACCGATACGCCGGACTTGATCGGCGTGCCGAAGTTGCCGGCGTCGCCGGCGGCCAGTGCGCTTTGCGCGCTGACCAGGAACGCCAGAGAGAGGGCCAGAAGAACGGGTTTTCGCATGGGGCAGGACTCCAATCAGAAGAACAGGTAGCCGGCCTTGCTCATGGGGATGCGGATCAACCAGAGCGAGGCCAGGTGCAGCGGGTAATAGGCGTAGAAGGCCCAGCGCAGGCGCGGCACGCGCACATCCACCCGCGAGGCCAGGAAGAGCACCGGCAGGGCTGCCAAGGCCCACAGGTTGCGATTGACGAACCACAGGGCCGCGCAGGCCAGCACCGCGACCGCCGCGGCGGCCCAGCTCGGCCGGCGCGTGTACGACCACACCGCCAGGCCGAAAGCCACGGCCGGCCACCAATATTCGACCGAGCTGCCGCCGACCAGGAACACCACGCCGGCGGCCGCCAGGTGCAGCTTGCCGCCACGTTCGACCAGGTAAGCCGTGGCCGTGACGACCAGCAGCGTGAACATCACGTTGAGCGGCCACCAACCGGCGTACAGGCCGCCGAGGGCCACGAAGGGCACGGAGGCCAGCGCGCCGAACATCGCCAGGCGCGACATGGTGCGGCCGTACACGCCGCGTTCGAGCGTGCCCGGCCGGGCCAGGTTGTAGGCCAGGACGAACACGAAAAGGGGGAGCGCCACGCGGCCGGCCTCGAACAGCACCGGCAGCGTCGCGTTGAACAGGTACTTGTTGACGTGATCGCCGGTCATGAGAACCAGTGCGAGCCACTTCAACGCTTCGACGGTTCCATCAGGAATCCGCAGGGCCTTCATCAGCGCCGGCCCCCGCGAATCGCGTAGGCGCGCAGCACCAGGAAGATGATGTAGAGCGCTGGCAGTGAGAGCACGAAGGCGATGGGCTTGCCGATCCACGCCGGCAGCGCCCACAGCAGAAGGCCCAAGGCGAAGATCGGGCCGAGGCCCAGCAGAAGCAAATCGAGCTGGTTCTTGGCCTGCCCTTCCGCCCACTTGCAATAGGCTTGAAGCAACCGGCCGACGCCCAGCGTGTACCGCATCATGAAGGCGTGGAATTTGTCCATGTTTAGCCGCTAAATCGGAAGAGCCGGCCTACTCGGCCGACCCCTCGCGTGAAGTGTTGAAAGACACCGTGCGGGGCACGTAGCCGGCCACCGACACGCTGCGAGCTGCTGCGGCCGCTGGGGCGGCCTGCTGGGGTGCTGGTGCCGGCCTGGCCGCCGGCGTCGCCCGCTGGGCCACCGTCGCGGGCTGGCTGGGCGTCGAGGGCGTGGCCCCGGCCTTCGTCACGTCAAGCGTGACGAACCGAGCTTCGAGCCAATCGGCCCACTTCGACGCCTTGCGCATCAAGTCGGCCCGGTACACCGCGTTGTACTGCGGCGTGCGCGAGTGGTAGTTCGCCGCCTTCGTCCAGAGGTCGCCCTTGTCGTTGCGGATGTGCATCCGCAGCCGCCAGGCGGCCAGGTCGAACGAGTAGCAGCCGGCAGCCGCCACATCGTTCGCCGTGATGCCGTATCGGGCCAGGTCGCCCAGGTACGCGGTGTTGAACTGCATCGGGCCAACGTCATGCGTGCCATTCGAGTTGCGCACCCACTGGCCCGGCTTGCCGCCCTCTTTCTCGGCGACGGCCAACACGATGTTGACCGGCACCTCGTACTTGACGGCGGCCGAGATCGAGCAGACGACGCGCTCCTGGAGCTGCGGCGGCAGATCGGCGAAGAACGGCATGCCCTCCCCTCCCTCAGTTCAGCCAGGACTGACGGCGGCGCTCTTCGTCCTCGCGCCGGATGCGTTCGTTGTACTCGGCCAAGGCGCGGTCATAGTCGCGCGCTTCGACCCAATACCCGCCCCGCTCTGGCGTCCCGACATAGCGCGGCAGCGTGCCGCTGCTGGCGAAGTCGGTGTAGGCGTGGCCGGTGTAGGCCCCGCAGTAGTCAGGCAACTGGTTGCTGATGTACGTGCGCCCATCGTCGTAGCCGCCCGTCCACATCACCAACGTCGAGTTCAGCGACTGCGCGTCGCACCGGCCAGCGCCGCGCGAGATCGCCGACACGAGCGACTGCATTTCCGGCGTCTGGCTCGCCACCGGGCAAAGCTGGAGGAAGTTCAGGCGGGCGCGGATCGTGTCCGACAGCTTGCGCTTCGTGATGTTGAAGTACCGCGACAGCGACGGCGTGCATTCGCTCGGGCGCGTGCCCGACGACAGGCACAGGATCGCCTCGCAGGCCAGGCGCGTGTCGCCGGTCAGCACGTCTTGCGCGCTGGCCGTGCCGGCGGTCGATCCGAGGGCTGCCACGAGGGCGGCCAGGGCAAACAGTTTCTTCTTCATGGTTGGACTCTCCTTGGTTACGCAGTTGTGCCGTCGCGGCCTTGCTCGCGGTTGGCGAACGCAGCTACTTCGGACTCGGGATCGGCATCGGCAGGGCCGCCTGCCAGGCTGTTGTCGCCGAAGCTCGGCGCGGGCTGCTGGTCGGGCACGTCGATGTTCTCGGCCGTGCCGCTTCCTTGCGCCTTGATCGCGGCGGCGATCTTTCCGCCAGTGGTGTCGGCGATCCGCTCGGCTGCGGCTTCGCGCAGGCTCGCGGCTTTGGCCTTGGCAACATCGGCGGTTCCCTTCGCCAAGTTCGCGCCGGCGTCGGCGGCGATGCGGCCGGCCGTGCCGAGGGCCGATGCGGCCGATGCGAGCAAGCCGGGGCCGGTGCTGCCCGGTGCGGCCTGCTGCCCTTGCCCTGCCCCGCCGGCGGGCTTGGGTTCGTTCTTGGCGGCCTTGTCGGCACTGCTGCCGGTGCTGGCCGTCGAGCTGCTGCCCTGGCCGCCGGCGTCGGCTTTGCCGCCGCCCTTATCGCCGCCCTTCGAGCTGCCCGAGCTGCTGCCGGTCGAGGGGCTGCCGCCACCCGACGAAGAGCCACCGCCGGAGCTGCCGCTAAAGCCCGCAGCCTGAGCGAAGGGCGTGCTGCCGGTGCCGGCGTCGCCGCCGCCGCCCGCACCGCCGCCCGAGCTGCCGCCGCCCGAGAAGGCCGACATAACGTCCGTGCCTGCCGACACGTTCTCATTGGCCTTCGAGAAGGCGGCCATGACGGCAGAGGCACCACCGGCGGCCGAGGCTGCGCCGGCGGCCAGAGCGGCGCCGCCGGTCGCGGCCGCTGCTGCTGCCATGCCTGCGGCACCCAACGCAGCACCTGCACCGAACTGGCCGATGCCGGCACCGCCCACGCTCGCGCCGGTGATGATCCCGGCGATGAGCGGCGGAATCTTGTTGACCAACGCCAAGAGGATGATGACGACGATCAGCATCACGCCCATTTCCTTGAGGCTGATGCCGGCGCTCATGCGCGAGTAGTAGTCATCGAGGAAGGTCTTGCCGATGCCCACCAGGAGCACCATTGCGAAGAGCTGCGCGGCCACGCCCAGGACGACCTTGTAGTAGTTGATCGCCATGTCGGAAGTCCAGCGCGAACCACCGAAGCCGAGGAAGAACACGCCGCCGTAGGCGAGCACCCAGCCCGACGCGAGCAGCAGAAGCATATTCACACCGACCAGGGCCAGGATGACCAGGATCGCCACGGCCATGAGGATGCCGGCCATGCTGTCCACCGGCGACCACACCGAGGACTGATCCATCACCTTGTCGAAGATCGCAAAGCCCACGTCCACGATGCCCGAGGGCGACAGAGCATTGCCCAGGCCCGTCGCGTTGCCGGCGAGCTGCCGCAACGACGCATAGATGGACGAGGCGAAGTTAGGGCCGTTGGTTAGCGCCCACCAGAAGAAGCCGGTAAAGATCGTGAAGCGGACGAACTCCGCGAAGAACTCGCCAATGTCGGCCTTGCGCAAGGCCATCATGCCGAACGTCCAGACCATCGAGATCACAACCAGCGTCCAGAAGAGCCAGGTTGCGGCCGTGGTGATGACACCGGCCCAGCCGCTCGCGGCGGCCTGGTAGCGATCCAGCACGCTATCGAACACGCCGGCGTTGTCGATGGCCGCGTGGGCATCGACCGCGAAGAACGCCAGCCAGACGAACAGCGGCAGGGCGAGGGTTTTTAGATTGGCTGGCATTCTCATCGTCAGCACCTCACCATTCGCGTTTCGGGCTGGGCTTGAAATCCCCACCACGACGCAAGCACAGCGACGAAAAAGCCTGCTGGACGCCCTTGTCCTCGATCTTGGCGATGTTCTCGGGCTTGCAGTTCTCGTCGTTCACTTCCGGCATGGGGGCCGTGGCCGGCTTGTTGTCGCAGCCGGCGACCAAGGCCGCCACGAGGGCGGCCGAGGCCAAGGACAGAGCCTTGATTGCTTTCATGAATCCCCCTTACCAGGTGCGCGCCGGGCTGGCCCGGTAGCTGCCCTGGCGCAGTTGTGCGGCCGCTGCCGCCTGCTGGGCTTCCTTGTCGGCGTCGGCCTGCATCTTGGTTGCCATCGCGTTCTGCTGCGCGATCAGCAGGCCACGAATCTGCAAGAGCTGGTTGGCCTGCTGGCTGGCGAGCTGGTTGGCGTAGCCGATGGCCTGCATTTGGCCCTGCGCGCCCTGCGCTGCCGATTGAAGACGCTGCAACGTCGCTGCATCGGCCGTGAGATTCGTTTGCTGCCTATCGAGGCCCTTGAACAAGGCATCGTTGGCCTTCTTCTGCGACTCGCTCGCGAGCTGGGCCACATTCCGAAGTGCTGCGCGTTCCGCGTCGGAGCACCCTGCCGCCGTAAAGCACGGCGAGTTCTTGTAGTAGTTCACGTCCTGGAACTTGCCGATGTAGCTGTCCAGGCTGCCGAGTTGGGTCTTGTAGTAATCCAGCGTGTTGACCGCGTTCATCAACCCGTTGATGGTCGATTGCGCCTGATCCCAGATATACGCGGCCGGGGCCATCGTGTTCTGGAGTTGGTTTTGATACTGCTGGAGCTGGGTGCTGTACTGCTCAATTTGCTTGAGCGTCTGGGCCACCGATTCGATGGCCGTCATGATGTTCTGCGACAGGTTGGTGCCGTCGATGACGGGGATGCCAGCCTGCACAGGTGTGACCGCCAGCGTGCTCGAAACAGCAATGACGAGGGCCAATTTAGCGGCTAAAAACTTCGGCTTCATGGTGCTTTTCTCCTATGGCGTTAGTAATCGAAGGAACGGTACGGCTTGGAAAACGTCATGTCCTTCGTGACCACGACGTTGAAGCGATACCCCGGCCGAATTTCCAGCGTCGGCGAAATGCTCAGGTTCTTGGCGATGAGTTGCGCCGTAACCTGGCCGAGCTGCTGGCCGAGGGCTTCGCTTAGGGCACTGCTGGCGCTCGGTGCGCCATAGGTGTTTGTGGCCTGGTTCTGGCGTTGGCTGTAGGTGATGCCTGCTGTCACGCCGGACATGAGGAAGGCCGAGCCGAACAGGCGCACATAGTGGTTGTTCACCTGGTCGTGGAAGCCCGCGTATCCCGCGCTGTCCGCGCCTGGCATCGCGCCAATGTCCATCGCCTTGCCATCGGGGAACACGATGCGTTGCCACGCAACCAGCACGCGCGCTTGGCCGTAGGCCACGTCGCTCGAATACGAGCCGACGAGGCGCGATCCCTGCGGGATCAACAGGTGCTTGCCGGTCGGTGTGTCGTACACGTCCTGCGCGACCTGGGCCATGATTTGGCCCGGCAGATCGGAGTTGATGCCCGAAATGAGCGTGGCCGGCACGACGAAGCCCGCGCGCAGCTCGAACGGTGTGCGCGGCGCTTCCGGCTGCGAATCCAGCTTCCAGCGGTCGCCCTGCCCACCTTGGCCGAACTGCGCCATGCTGTTGCGCCCGCCGCCGCTGGTCGAGGTTTGCAGGAGCTGCGGCGCACCGCCCGCGCCCATGCCGCCGGCGGCCGGAGCCGCGCCGCCACCACCGACGCCCATGCCGCGAATCTGCGCCAGGCGTGCTTGATAGGCGGCGGTCGGATCGTTGCTGCGCTGCGCGTCGATTTGCTGCTGCACCGCTGCGATGCGGTTCAGCATTTCATCGCGCGTCTGCGGCGTGCCGGTGTAGGTGCTCGGGCCACCCGGCGCGGAGCCGTTGCTACGCGGGGCATCCACGCGCACGGTGGTCTTGGCCTTCACGGCTTCGCCGAACATCTGCATCTTCGCCATGCGGATGCGCTGGGCCTCGTCGTCGTTCACCGGCTGGCCCGGGTTGCCGGGGTTGGCCGGCGGGGCCGGCGGCGCGTCCGGGTTGGACGGCCGCGCGATCTCCAGCGGAGCCGACGCCGGGCCGGTCGGCATGTCGGGCACCTTGAGCGGGCTTGCCGGCTCGATCAAGCCGCCGGTCTTGTCGCCTGCGATCTCCTTGGCGAACATCGACGTGTTGCCGGCCTTCTCCTTGGGGCCGTCCGCCGGCGCGTTCTGCTTGGCCGCGCGATCCGCCGCGACCAGGGCCATGACCAGCACGAACGACAGCAGGACGCCGCCGAGGATGTACATGGGCATGTTGTTGACGCGACGGACGCCCGCCTTCTTGGACACTTCGCCAGGCGAAGCGTCAGGTGCCATCTGATCGGCGTTTTCTGTCATGGCGTCACTCCTTGCGCACCCAGTACCCGGCCGGCGCGAACGTGCCGTTTTGCGCCAGGTAAGGGCGGGTGATGGATTGATTGCCGACCATCAAGGTCAGGCGGTACAGGTTCGAGTCGCCAGCCTGGTCGAGCACGTAGCGCAACGGCAGGCCGCCCGACGCGGCCGTGGTGGCCGGTGCGCTCGCCTGCGATGCCGCCGAGGCCGGGGCCTGCGTGGAAGCGCCGGCCGGGGCGTACTCCAGGAGGGCATAGCCCTTGTCGCGCAGCGACTTGACGAGCGCCTGGCCGAACGGATCGGGCGTCGGCTGTTGCAGCTCCAGGCGCGTGCGCGCCGGCGCGTACAGCGTGGCGAGCTGCTGCACCGCGTCGGTGGCGAGCTTCTGCTGATCGAGCGCGGCCGACTGGACGAAGTTGCCGTACTGGCTGGTGGTTGCGCAGCCGCCGAGGCCCAGGGCGAGGGCGAGCAGCGCGAGAGAGACGATCTTGCGCATGGTCACTTCCTCCGGCTGATGGTCACGCGGTCTTGGCTACTGCCAACACCGGCAATCAGGATCGCGCGGTCAAACACCGTGTCCACGATGTAGCGATTGCCCTGCACGCGGTAATTGACCAGCACCGTTTCGTCGTCGGTGAACAAGCCGCCCTCTTTGCGCACGACCAGGAGCGTCGGCGCTTCGGTCTGCTGCATCGTGCCGGGCATTTCGATGATGGTCTTGCGGCCATCGTTGTAGACGCGCACAGGCTTCCAGCTCGCCGACCCGGACAGCTCATAGTCGAACGAGAGATCGCCCAGGTACTCGCCCGTCGCCGGCAGGGTGTTGTCGGTGCGTTCCTGCTTCTCGCGGCGCTGGATCGCGTCCCACTTGGCTTGCGCTTCCTCGGGGTACGTGAACGAGACTTGCGGCATGTACTCGGTGCGATGCGAGCGCAGGCGGAAGTGGTAGCTGCGGCGGTTCGTGGTCACAACCAGGCTGGTTTCGAGGCCCACGTCCATCGGCTTGATGATGAGGTGCTGAACCTCGGTCGCGCCGCTGCCGGTGATGGCCGGTTCCACCGTCCACCTGGCCGTGTCGCCCAGGTTGATCGAGTTCACTTGTTCGCCGGGCTGCAAGGCCACGTCGCACACCTGGAGCACCGCGCAAACGATGCTCGGCTGCTGCGCGCCGTACACGAACTTGATGGCACCGCCCGAGCCGGCCACCGGCTTGATGCCGGTCGCCGACCCCGCTTCCCACCGTTTGGCGATGGCGAGCGCCGCGCGCTCTTGAGCGGTCAGCGTCGGGTTGGTCTTGTTGAAATACTTGTCGGCAATGTCGTCGCCAGGGGCGGCCAGAGCCAGGGAGGGCACCGCCACAGCAGCGCCCACGATCAAAGCGGAGAGGGTTTTCTTCATGGTGGATGACCTCGAATTCATTGGATGCGGGACCAGGAGTAATCACGCACGTAGATGCTCAACGGGTTGTTCCGCAGTTGCTCATCGGTGGTGTTGGGCGTGACCTCGGCGATGTAGGTAGTCACGAGCGCGCGCCAGGTGACGGGCTGACCTTTCAGCGTGCCTTGGCGGTCGCGCGTGGTTTCCACCCACTCGACTTGCCAGGTGTCGGGCGTTTGCGGGATGACGGTCTTGATCTCGACGCTGACCATTTCCTTCTCGGCGCGCTTGAACGGGCTGGAATCGGGCGTGCCGTTCAACCACTCGTTCATCTTTGGCGTCGCCGGATCGTTGGGGGCGAGCATCGAGTACGCCTTGAACACGCACTTGCGCTGCAAGGCCACGTCAGGCGACACCATGCGCGCGCAGCTCATCCAGTCCGCAACGGCGGCGTGGATGACACGCGGATCGGCCTTCCCTGCGGCCTGCACCGGGCCGGCGGCCACCGTCTGGCCCAGCTTGTCCACCTCGACCACGTAGGGGATGAACTTCGACTGGCTGCCGATGTGGATCACGCCACCCACGCCGGCCAGCGCGATCAACAGCGACAGGATGCCTATCACCTGCCAGGTTTGGCGCTGCGAGACGACGCTGCCCACGTGATCGTTCCAGGTGCGGCGCGCGGCCAGGTAGGGGTTCTCGGCCTCGCCCGCACGGCGGCCGCCGGCGAGCGGTTCCTTCGAGCGGCGCGGATCGCGCGGCTCGGCGGAGTTGGCGGGCTTCTTGAAGATCAAGCCCTTGAGGGTGTCGGCGATGCTCATGCGGCCTCCAGGTAGTCGTTGAGATTCAGCCCACGGCCGGCCAGCCACTCATGCACCCATTCGTGGCCGAACTTGGCTTCGAGGCTCTTGATGGTGGCGACCGATTCCTTGTCGGACGCACCGACGAAGGCCAGGGCCATCGGCCCCAGGGCAAGGTCATAGAGACGGCGGCCGTTCTCCGAGACGTAGTAGTACTGACGCTTCGGAATGGCAGTCGCCAGGATTTCGATCTGACGCGCGTTGAGGCCCATACGGCGATAGAGCGCCGATGTGTCCTCATCCCTGGCGTAGACGTTAGGCAGGAAAATCTTGGTCGCGGTCGATTCCACGATCACGTCCAAGATGCCCGAGTTGGCCGCGTCGGAGAGGCTTTGCGTCGCCATCAGCACAAGGCAGTTGGCCTTGCGCAGCACCTTGAGCCATTCCCTGATCTTGGCGCGGAACGCGGGGTGGCCCAGCATCAACCAGGCTTCGTCCAGGATGATGACGGAGGGCTGGCCTTTCAGTGCGCGCTCGATGCGGCGGAACAGGTAGAGCAGCACCGGCAGCGCGAACTTCTCGCCCAGGTTCATCAGCTCTTCGATCTCGAACACCGTGAAGTCGGACAGCGACAGGCCGTCCTCTTCGGCGTCGAGCAGGTGGCCCATCGAGCCGTCCACCGTGTACTGCTTGATGGCCTCGCGGATCGCCTCGTCCTGAATCGTCACCGAGAACTCGGAGAGCGTGCGCGCGCCGCTGGCGTGCATGCTCATGATCGCGTTGCCGATCTCGTTGCGCTGCGCCGGCGTGGTGTTGACGCCGTTCAACGCCAGGATGGTGTCGATCCACTCCATCGCCCAGGCCCTATCCCCCTTCGTTTCGAGGAACTGGAGCGGGCAGAACGCCAGGCGGTCATCGTCGGCGGCCACCGTGAAATGCAGGCCGCTCTTGCCCTTCGTGGCCGCGCGGATGCCGGCCGCGAGTGGGTACATCGACATGCCCTTGTCGAAGGCGTAGATCGACATGCCGGCGTAGCGACGGAGCTGCGCGGCGATGATGCCCAGGTGCGTCGATTTGCCTGCGCCGGTCGGGCCGAACATGAAGGTGTGGCCCAGGTCGCGCACGTGCAGGTTCAGGCGGAACGGCGTAGCGCCCACCGTCACGCAGTGCATGAGCGCCGGCGACAGCGGCGGGTACATCGGGCACGGAGCCGTGGCGCTGCCCGTCCAGATCGAGCTTGTCGGCAGCAGGTCGGCCAGGTTCATCGTGTTGATGAGCGGCCGGCGCACGTTCTCGACGCCGTGGCCGGGCAAGCTGCCCAGGTACGCATCGAGCGTGTTGATCGTCTCGATACGGGCCGCGAAGGCCAGGCGGTTGACGGCCTTCTCGACCAGGAGCGCGGAGGCCGCCAGGCGCTCCCGATCCTCGTCCATCAGCACGACTACGCTGGTGTAGTAGCCGGCCGCCACCAAGCCGCTGTTGACCTCGGCGATGGCCGCCTCGGCGTCGCCGACCATCGCGGCCGCGTCCTGGTTGATCGAGCCGGTATTCGTGTTGAACACCTGATCGAAGAAGCCGCGAATCTTCTGCTTCCACTTCTTGCGGAACTTGTCCAGGTGCTTCAAGGACTCGTGCTGATCCATGAAGATGAAGCGGCTCGACCAGCGGTATTCGCTGGGCAGCTCGGCCAGGGCCGAGAGCACCCCAGGCGTTGACTCCAAGGGGAAGCCTTCGATGGCGACCACCTGGATGAACTTGCGCCCGATCTTGGGCACGACGCCGCCCCACAGCTCTTGCCCGCCGATTACCGCATCGAGGTACATCGGATTGCTGGGCAGCATGACCGGGTGATGGAGGCCCGTCACGCAGAACTGCAACCAGCTCAGGAAGTCATCGTGCGTGACTTCCCTGCCCTCTTCCGACACGACTTTTTGGCCGCGCAGGCGCGTCATCTTGACCGCCGAGGACAGGCGCGATTCCAGGCTGGTGATCTCGCGCTTGAACTGCGCAATCAGGCCCGTAGTGCGCGCCGTATGGTCGGGAGCCACCGCATCGTCATCGAACATGAGTTCGACAAACTTGCGCTGGGCCAGCACTGGCGGGAACCACGTGACGGTCAGGACAAAGTAGCCCTCGAACATCGCGCCCAGGCCCTCGAACAAGCGCCGGCGTTCCTCGTCAATGGCGAAGGAAACGGAGTCGGGGAACGATGACACGCCCCGCTCCGAGTAGTTCGGCGCAGGCCGACGCACAGCATCGACATGCACCATCCAGCCGTTCCCCAGGCCCGCCAGGGCCTGGTTGATGCGGAACGACACCATTTCCCGCTGTTCCTCGGTGCTGCTGGCGTTGTCATCACCCTTGTACAGCCAGGCGGCCATAAAGGAGCCGTTCTTGCCCACGATCACGCCGTCATCGACCACGGCGGCGTAATTGAGCAGATCGGCCAGGCCGGCATCCTTGGCGCGATGCTTCTTGAGCTTCAGCTCGGCATCGACAGCCCGGATGCGGGCAAAGAGGATGAGCAACAGAACCGCACCGAGCACAGCAATGGCAATTGCGATTGCTTCGATCATTTGTATTGCTTCCCTTGACTCGGCGTGTTGTCACGGAAGGGCGTGCTGCGAGCCGGGTAGTACGGCTTGTACCGGCGGTGCCGCAGGTACACGTGTCGCAGCTTCGGATCGGCCTTCGCCATGAGGCGCAGCGCGAAGAGCGCGCCGAACCACAAGGCGATGCCGAACACCGTTGCCCTCACTTCTTGGGCGCTGAAAATCAGCGCGCCGGCCAGCAGGCCCGAGAACATCACCAGCTCACGATCCCCGCCCATGAACAGGTTTTCTCGGTTGCCGGCCCTACGGATGGGGATCGCGCGCAGAGCCATGACTTACCCCGCGATGTGGCCGCGCTCGGCCCAGCGCATGACGGCTTCGCCGGGGAAGCCGGCCACGTCCAGCGCGGCGACCTTGACCTGGTGCAGCGCGCCATCGGTCAGGGCGGCGATTTCCGCGCCACGGCCGAAGAACGTGCTCATCATGTTCTGCGCGCCGACCAGCAGGGCCATGACCAGGACGATGAAGATCAACGTGCGGAAGAAGCCGTTGAGTTCGCCGCCGAAGATCAGGATGCCGCCGGCGACCACGATGCCGATGATCGACAGCGCGAAGGCCACCGGGCCGGTGACGGAGTTGCGGAGGTTGGTCAGCCAGCTCTCATACGGCAGAGAGCCGCCGGTGCCCTCGGAGGCGAATGCGTGCTGGGGGGCCAGCAGGAAGAACGCCAGGAGGGCGAAGAGGCCCATGTAGAACAGGGCGTTGCGGTTGAGGCGGAATGCCGGGAAGGTTGCTTGCATTGGTCGTAACTCCTAGTCAGAGGGTTTTGGTGATGTACTGGCCGTTGGCGAACCCGGAAACCTCCAAGATTTCCTGGATGCGCCGCGAGCCTTCGACGCGGGCGATATGAACAACCACGTGAACCGCCTCGCCGATAAGCGGTTCAATGGGTTTCGGGGAATCGGGGTGCATGCTGATGAGCATGGCGAGCCGATCCAATCCAGCTTTGGCGTTGTTTGCGTGCAGGGTTGCAGCACCTCCTTCGTGCCCGGTGTTCCAGGCCATCAACAGATCAAGGGCTTCGGGGCCGCGCACCTCGCCGACCAGGATTCGGTCGGGGCGCATGCGGAGGGTGGTTTTCAGCAGCGCCGTCATGTTCACGTCGATGCTGGTGTGGTACTGGACGTAGTTCTCGGCGGCGCACTGGATTTCGCCGGTGTCCTCGATGATGAAAACCCGCTCGGTCGGGTCTTGAATCACCATCTCGTTGATGATCGCGTTCACCAGCGTGGTCTTGCCCGAGCCGGTGCCGCCGATCACAAGGATGTTCCGGTGCGCGCGCACCGCTGCAATCAATGCCTCGCGCTGCGGCGCGGTCATGATTCCGCGTTCGACGTACTGATCGAGCGTGAAGATGGCGACGGCCTTCTTCCGAATGGCGAAGGTGGGTGCGGGCACAACCGGCGGGAGCTGGCCGGCGAAGCGACTGCCATCAAGGGGCAGCTCGCCTTCCAGGATCGGCTTGGAGCGCGTGACTTCCTTGCCGTGGTAGCCCGCGATGGTTTCGATGATGGCTTGCGCCTGCGCGACGCGCAGCGTGCCGATGCACTTCATCGGCTCGCCCAGGCGTTCGAGCCAGAGCTTGCCGTCCGCGTTGAGCATGATTTCAACGGTCTTGGGATCGTTGAGGGCGGCCAGCAGCTCCGGCCCCATGTCGCGTTCGAGCTTCTTCTTCGCCCGTTCCTTGATGCTGTTGTGTTCTGGTTTCTGGTCGGTCATTCCGTATGCCCTGTATGCCGTTGCGTTTCGCGCATTCTACACAGGTTCATACGATATACCGAACTAATTTCGACCGCAACACCGAAGCGCACAAGGGTGACTTCGGCCGCGACGTTGCATCGCGGATTGCAGGGGCGAAAGAGGCGACAACGCGGCGCATGCTCCGTGCGCCCTCGCGCCGAACCCGTGGCGTTTGCGTTATGGGTTGTCCGGGGGTTGAGCCACCCCGGCGGGCTTTAGCGGCTAAAACTTGGCTGGCTCTTGTGGCTCAGTTCCGCGCCGCTTCCCTTCCCTTCTCACATCCTGGCGTCAACTCCCTCTAAGTTTCTTCCTTGTCGCTTCGCCCCACTTCTTGACGATGAACGCCTGGTGTTCTGGCAGCACGGCCGCCACGCGCTCGAAGCCTGGCGGCAGGCTTCGGGGTGCCTTGCCGCCGGCCAGGGTGTCAAGGGCTTCTTTGTCCAGGTCGGTCGATTCAAGCAGGAGCGGCAGGGGAGTTTCAAGGGCCTGCGCAATGTCCTCCATCACCTTTAGGGAGGGGTTGGCTTTGCCAGTAGTGAGATCGGACAGGAAGGAGATCGAAACCCCCGACCTGTCCGATAGCTCCTTTTTCGTCATGTGCCGCTCATCGAGCAGCCGGAGCACGTTCGTGAAGAAGATGTAGTTGTACAAGGCCCGTATGCCTTCTCGGTGCGGGCGGCAGAAAATTTTAGCCGCTAAAGTTCTTGACCACGGACGCAGGTTTAGCTAAACTGACGACTCCATTAGCGAAAGGAGCATGACGAATGAGCCACAACCTGTTCCAGTTTATCGGTAATCTTACCCGCGATACCGACGTTCGCCATAGCGAAAACAGCGCCCGCGCCGTTTTCGACCTGGCTGTCAATCGCGTGTGGCGCAACGCAGCCGGTGCGAAGCAGGAGCAGACGGACTTCTTCCGCATCAAGTCGTTCGGCGGCCTGGCCGAGAACGCGGGCAAGTACCTGGGCAAAGGCTCCAAGGTGTTCGTCCAGGGCCGCATCGAGCCGACGAAGTACGAGAAGGACGGCAAGACCGAATACGG
This sequence comes from Caballeronia sp. GACF4, assembly GCF_023631025.1. Lineage (NCBI taxonomy): Bacteria > Pseudomonadati > Pseudomonadota > Betaproteobacteria > Burkholderiales > Burkholderiaceae > Caballeronia > Caballeronia sp. GACF4. The sequence continues at coordinate 8,696 of NZ_JALQDW010000024.1, read as the reverse complement.
CTTCGATTTCATCGCCGAGGAAATCGAATACCTGGACACCAAAGCGCCAGGCGGCGGCCAGTAAGGCCAGGCCCGGCCACGGCCGGGCAGTATGCTAGGAGGGAGATTAGATGCAGAACGAGTTCAACGAGCAGGAATACAGGCGCAAGCTCATCGAGGGCGGGCTTAGCGAAGCCGACGCCACCGACCTTGCCGCCCGTACCGCCGCCGCTCGCAGGGACTCGGGCAGCGCCGGCGGGGCCTTCCGCCCCGCCGGTTCCCTCTTCGAGCTGCCGGCCACGGCCGGCGACAACGAGGCGGCTTTGCCGCCGAAGCTACCGACGCCGGCAAGTGCCGCCGTCGAGCGATCCGAGCGCATGGCGCAGGAATCGGCCGAGCTTGCGCGCACGATGGGCCTGCCGCCCGAACCGCGCACCGCCGTGAACAAGATGGCCGAGCAGATCGGCGCGCTGGCCCAGGACAAACGGAGTAGTGCGATGGCGACCAAGAAGCGAACGGCCGGCGGTGAGCTGGCCGAGAAGGTCAGCGAGGCCAAGCAGACGGCCTTGCTCAAGCACACGAAGCAGCAGATCAAGGACATGCAGCTCTCGCTGTTCGACCTGGCTCCCTGGCCGGATCACATGCGGGCACTGCCCAACGACTTCGGGCGGTCGGCGATCTTCACCGTCCGCAACAAGAAGGTGCCGCGCGCCGCGCTGCAAGGCCAGTCGATCTACCACGTCAACAAAGACGTGGAGATCACCTACACCGGGATCGAGCTGCGCGCCGACGACGACGAGCTGGTATTCGCCCAGGTGCTGGAGTACGCGAAGCGCACCGCGCTCGGAGAGCCGGTTTCCTTCACGTTCTACGAGCTTTGCCAGGACTTGGACTGGTCAATCAACGGTCGGTACTACACAAGGGCCGAGGAATGCCTGACGCGGCTCCAGGCGTCGGCCATGCAGTTCTCATCCCAACGCATCGGCCGGCTCGAATCGGTGTCGCTGATCCGGCGCTTCCGCGTCCTGGATCGCGGCAAGCGCACGTCGCGCTGCCAGGTCGAGATCGACGCCGAAATCGTGGTGCTGTTCGCCGGCGACCACTACACGAAATTCGTGTGGGAGAAGTACCGCAAGCTGTCGCCCACCGCGCGGCGCATGTTCGACTACTTCGCCACCCACAAGGAGCCGTACCCGCTCAAGCTGGAGACGTTCCGGCTGATGTGCGGCTCGGATTCCACCCGGCCGAAGAAGTGGCGCGAGCAGGTAGGCGAAGCGTGCGACGAGCTGCGCGAAAACGGCCTGGTCGAAAGTGCGTGGGTGAACGACGACCTGGTGCATTGCAAGCGGTGATCGCCCCCCTGCCCTCCCCTGGAGCCGCCCGAGATCGAGGCGGCTTTTTTTCTCGAGCATCGCCACTTCCGGCGAGGCAGGGGTCGTCTCAGAAAACGGAAAATAAAGCACGCTAAGGCATAGCCGAACCTGCCAAGCTTGCTCCACCCTGTAGTGACGCGATCAGCGGGCAGGAAACGTTCCCCCTTCGCGCATGGCAGGCGCACACCAACTCAGACAGCACGGCCTCCATGCGCGCCAGGTCAGCCATTTTCTCGCGCACGTCCTTGAGCTTGTGCTCGGCCAGACTGCTGGCTTCCTCGCAATGGGTGCCATCCTCCAGCCGCAGCAGCTCGGCGATCTCATCCAGGCTGAAGCCCAGCCGCTGGGCTGATTTCACGAAGCGCACCCGCGTTACATCCGCCTCGCCATAGCGGCGGATGCTGCCATAGGGCTTGTCAGGCTCCAGCAACAAGCCCTTGCGCTGATAGAAACGGATGGTCTCCACATTGACCCCGGCCGCCTTGGCGAAAACGCCAATGGTCAGGTTCTCCAAATTGTTTTCCATATCGCTTGACTCCGTACATGAGTACGGAAGTAAGGTTACGCTATCCAATTTCAATTCGAAAGGACAAGCGCATGTCTGAACCAAAAACCGGGCGCGGCGCGCTCTTCACTGGAGGGCTTGCCGCCATCCTCGCCTCGGCTTGCTGCCTCGGGCCGTTGGTTCTGATCGCCTTGGGGTTCAGCGGCGCTTGGATCGGCAACTTGGCGGTGTTGGAACCCTATCGCCCCATCTTTATCGGCGTGGCGCTGGTGGCGTTGTTCTTCGCCTGGCGGCGCATCTACCGGCAGGCAGCGGCCTGCAAACCGGGTGAGGTCTGCGCGATTCCCCAAGTGCGAGCTACTTACAAGCTCATTTTCTGGATCGTGGCCGCGCTGGTTCTGGTCGCGCTCGGATTTCCCTACGTCATGCCATTTTTCTACTGATCGGAGTTCACCATGAAGAAACTGTTTGCCTCCCTCGCCCTCGCCGCCGTTGTTGCCCCCGTCTGGGCCGCCACCCAGACCGTCACGCTGTCCGTACCGGGCATGACCTGCTCCGCCTGCCCGATCACTGTCAAGAAGGCGATTTCCAAGGTCGAAGGCGTCAGCAAAGTTGACGTGACTTTCGAGACACGCCAAGCGGTCGTCACCTTCGACGATGCCAAGACCAGCGTGCAGAAGCTGACCAAGGCAACCGCAGACGCGGGCTATCCGTCCAGCGTCAAGCAGTGAGTCACTGAAAACGGCACCGCAGCACAACGGACGTCATTGTCTGGCGCCACAAACGATAAAGGATCTGTTGCATGACCCATCTAAAAATCACCGGCATGACTTGCGACTCGTGCGCGGCGCACGTCAAGGAAGCGCTGGAAAAAGTGCCAGGCGTGCAGTCGGCGCTGGTGTCCTATCCGAAGGGCACAGCGCAACTCGCCATCGTGCCGGGCACATCGCCGGACGCGCTGACTGCCGCCGTGGCCGGACTGGGCTACAAGGCAACGCTAGCCGATGCGCCACTGGCGGACAACCGCGTCGGACTGCTCGACAAGGTGCGGGGATGGATGGCCGCCGCCGAAAAGCACAGTGGCAACGAGCCCCCGGTGCAGGTAGCGGTCATTGGCAGCGGTGGAGCCGCGATGGCGGCGGCGCTGAAAGCCGTCGAGCAAGGCGCGCAGGTCACGCTGATCGAGCGCGGCACCATCGGCGGCACCTGCGTCAATGTCGGCTGTGTGCCGTCCAAGATCATGATCCGCGCCGCCCACATCGCCCATCTGCGCCGGGAAAGCCCGTTCGATGGCGGTATTGCGGCAACTGTGCCTACGATTGACCGCAGTAAGCTGCTGGCCCAGCAGCAGGCCCGCGTCGACGAACTGCGGCACGCCAAGTACGAAGGCATCCTGGGCGGTAATCCGGCCATCACCGTTGTGCACGGTGAGGCGCGCTTCAAGGACGACCAGAGCCTTACCGTCCGTTTGAACGAGGGTGGCGAGCGCGTCGTGATGTTCGACCGCTGCCTGGTCGCCACGGGTGCCAGCCCGGCGGTCCCGCCGATTCCGGGCTTGAAAGAGTCACCCTACTGGACTTCCACCGAGGCCCTGGCGAGCGACACCATTCCCGAACGCCTTGCCGTAATCGGCTCGTCGGTGGTGGCGCTGGAGCTGGCGCAAGCCTTTGCCCGGCTGGGCAGCAAGGTCACGGTCCTGGCGCGCAATACCTTGTTCTTCCGTGAAGACCCGGCCATCGGCGAGGCGGTGACAGCCGCTTTCCGTGCCGAGGGCATCGAGGTGCTGGAGCACACGCAAGCCAGCCAGGTCGCCCATATGGACGGTGAATTCGTGCTGACCACCACGCACGGTGAATTGCGCGCCGACAAACTGCTGGTTGCCACCGGTCGGACACCGAACACGCGCAGCCTCGCGCTGGACGCAGCGGGGGTCACTGTCAATGCGCAAGGTGCCATCGCCATCGACCAAGGCATGCGCACGAGCAACCCGAACATCTACGCGGCCGGCGACTGCACCGACCAGCCGCAGTTCGTCTATGTGGCGGCAGCGGCCGGCACCCGTGCCGCGATCAACATGACCGGCGGCGATGCGGCGCTCGACCTGACCGCAATGCCGGCCGTGGTGTTCACCGATCCGCAAGTGGCGACCGTGGGCTACAGCGAGGCGGAAGCCCACCACGACGGGATCGAGACCGACAGCCGCACCTTGACCTTGGACAACGTGCCGCGTGCGCTCGCCAACTTCGACACACGCGGCTTCATCAAGTTGGTTATCGAGGAAGGCAGCCATCGGCTGATCGGCGTACAGGCGGTCGCGCCGGAAGCGGGTGAACTGATCCAGACGGCGGCTCTGGCCATTCGCAACCGCATGACGGTGCAGGAACTGGCCGACCAGTTGTTCCCCTACCTGACGATGGTCGAGGGGTTGAAGCTCGCGGCGCAGACCTTCAACAAGGATGTGAAGCAGCTTTCCTGCTGCGCCGGGTGAGAAAAAGGAGGTGTTCAATGAACGCCTACACGGTGTCCCGGCTGGCTCTTGATGCCGGGGTGAGCGTGCATATCGTGCGCGACTACCTGCTGCGCGGATTGCTGCGCCCGGTGGCGTGCACACCAGGCGGCTACGGCTTGTTCGATGACGCCGCCTTGCAACGGCTGTGCTTCGTGCGGGCGGCCTTCGAGGCGGGCATCGGCCTCGACGCGCTGGCGCGGCTGTGCCGGGCGCTGGATGCGGCGGACGGCGACGAAGCGGCCGCGCAGCTTGCCCTGCTGCGTCAGTTCGTCGAGCGTCGGCGCGAAGCGTTGGCCGATCTGGAAGTGCAGTTGGCCACCCTGCCGACCGAGCCGGCACAGCACGCGGAGAGTCTGCCATGAACAACCCCGAGCGCTTGCCGTCCGAGACGCACAAACCGATCACCGGCTACCTGTGGGGCGGACTGGCTGTGCTGACTTGCCCCTGCCACCTGCCCATCCTCGCTGTCGTGCTGGCCGGCACAACCGCCGGTGCTTTCCTCGGCGAGCATTGGGTCATCGCGGCGCTCGGTTTGACCGGCCTGTTCCTTCTGTCCCTGTCGCGGGCGTTGCGGGCATTCAGGGAAAGAGAATGAGCGCTTTCCGGCCGGATGGATGGACGACGCCGGAACTGGCCCAAGCGGTCGAGCGCGGGCAGCTTGAACTGCACTACCAGCCCGTCGTCGATCTGCGCAGTGGTGGGATTGTCGGCGCGGAAGCCCTGTTGCGCTGGCGTCATCCGACGCTCGGGCTGCTGCCGCCCGGCCAGTTCCTGCCTGTGGTCGAATCGTCCGGCCTGATGCCGGAAATCGGTGCCTGGGTGCTGGGCGCAGCCTGCCGCCAGATGCGCGAGTGGCGGAAGCTGGCGTGGCAACCGTTCCGGCTGGCCGTCAATGTTTCGGCGAGCCAAGTGAGACCGGGTTTCGACGGGTGGGTAAAGGACATGCTGGCTGATGCCGAGTTGCCCGCCGAGTCTCTTGAAATCGAGCTGACCGAATCGGTCGCATTCGGTAATCCGGCGATCTTCCCCGCCCTGGAAGCCTTGCGACAGATCGGTGTGCGCTTCGCCGCCGATGACTTCGGCACCGGCTATTCCTGCCTGCAACACCTGAAGTGCTGCCCGATTAGGGGTCTCCTCGTTTTCAGTGCAATAAGTGACGGTACGCAAAGCTAGCACTGGCGCGGGGGTGGTCTGGGTAGACCGTTGATTTCATTGACTTTCCTGTTCGCTTTGTAAACGGGTATGGTGGCCTCCCACTTTTGAGGTTCACGATGCAGGGTTGGCACACAACGTTTTTGGGGATGCGTGGGCTCCCCCGCGATATCAGCGACTTCGAGATGAAGGCATTTTTCACCTTCGATGGTGCCGAGCGCGACGCAATCAATGCACGCCGAGGTGATTCCCACAAGCTTGGTCTGGCGCTCCATATTGGTTTCCTGCGCATGAGTGGGCGTTTGCTCGGTGCCTTTCGGGTAATTCCAGTAGCCTTGTGGCGCCACCTTGGCAACGAGCTTGGCATTGCAGCACCAGAAGTCGCCTCGCTGAGAGCCATGTATGAACGCGGGCGCACGCTATTCGATCACCAACAAGTAGCCTGCACGGTCCTTGGATTCCAGTGGATGAGCGAGCACCAGCGCCGCTCACTGGTACGTGAACTGCGCGACGAAGTGGCGCGCTGCGCCGACCGCGATCAGCTACTCGTGCGGGCGCGTCAATGGCTGTACAAGAACAAGCTGGTGATCGTGCACGAGCGGGCAATTCGGACACTGATTGCGGCGGCACTTGCCCAGCTTGAAGTTGAAACAGGCACCGCCATCGCCGCCAGCGTTGATCCAGCAACACTTGATCGCTGGCGAGCCTCAGTTTCAGAGCTGCGCCCAGATGGACAAACCCAGCAGAGTTGGCTATGGGCTGCACCGGCGAAACACTCAACCCGCCAAATCAGCGAGGTACTGGAGCGCATCGACCTGCTTTACACGCTGGACGTTCATAAGCACCTGGCAGACATCCCCGATCTCATCTTGCGCCGCTACGCGCGCCGACTTGTCTCCAGGCCGCCCTCAGCCGGAGCCAAGATCAAAGAGCCAGCGCGCACCGTGGAGGTCGCATGCTTTCTTCGGTATTGCCTGTTCACCACCACAGACCAGTTGATCCTTATGGTGCAGCGCCGGATCGCCGATCTGTGGCGTCAGGCTGCCGCCGATGTCCCCGCTACCGTCAATTGGGCCGCAATGTACAAAACGCTGCTCGGCGAACTTGTTGCCTTGAGCGCGCAAGGTGCGGTGCCAGATGCTGAGTTGCGTGCCCGTCTTGAAGCCTTGATCACCGAAACCCAGAAACGCAAACCACCGAGCAGGGCCTCCCTGGTCCGCGAGGGATTGATTGATGGAATTCGCCCCGTGCGGTCGTTGCTCGTCGCCATTGCAAAGCTGCCCTGGCAGGCCACCGGCGAGCATCCTGCCATCGAGTACCTTGCCAAGCTGCAAGCTTTATATCTCAAAGGATCCAGAAAGCTGCCAGTTGAAGTGGTGGCACCAAGTCTGGGAATGATCTGGCAGGTTTCGATCTCCAGCCCAGACCGGGAACGGGCGTTTCAGGCGTTGGAGGTGGCCACCCTGTTTGCCCTGCGCCGCGCGGTGCGCAATGGCTCGGTCTGGATTGAGCACAGCCTGAGCTTTCGGGGTCGTGCGCGCTTGTTCTTCACGGACGAGCGTTGGCAGGCAGAGTCCAAGAAACACTATGCCCGTCTATCGTTACCCAGCAAGGCTGCCACTTTCTTGAAGCCTTTGCTGGCCAGAGTAACTGCCGGTGTCGATGCGGTGGCCGCTGCAGCCCGCAGTGGCGTACTGCGCGTGGATGATGAACTCCATTTGTCGCCATTGCCCGCAGAGGACGAAGACCCAGAAGTGACCAAGCTGCGCGCGGCTTTGGATCACCGCATCGGTGAGGTTCAATTGCCGGAAGTGATTCTGGCCGTTGACGCCCAGGTGCGCTTTAGCTGGATCATGCTCGGACGTGAGCCGCGCTCTACCGACGAGCTGCTGATGGTCTATGCCGGCATCATGGCCCACGGCACCAGTCTGACTGCGGTCGAATGCGCGCGCATGATTCCGCAATTGTCTGCCACCAGCATTCGCCAGGCCATGCGCTGGGCGCGGGACGAACGGCGTCTGAGCCAGGCCTGCCAGGCTGTGCTGGAATTCATGCAGCGACACCCGATTGCCGCCACCTGGGGGCGGTCCGATTTGGCATCTTCTGACATGATGAGCATGGAGACCACCAAACGGGTGTGGCAAGCCCGGCTTGATCCTCGGCGCAACACACCTTCCATTGGAATCTACTCCCATGTAAAAGACCGGTGGGGCATCTTCCATGCGCAGCCCTTTGTGCTCAATGAGCGCCAGGCGGGCGTGGCCATTGAAGGTGTCATCCGCCAAGAAAAGCTGGAGACCAGCCAGCTTGCTGTGGATACCCATGGCTACACCGACTTTGCCATGTCACATGCCCGTTTGCTTGGTTTTGATCTTTGCCCGCGGTTGAAGGAACTCAAACAGCGCCACCTCTTTGTGCCACGCGGCACCAAAGTGCCCGCAGAAATCGCTGCGGTGTGCGAAGCCAATGTCGACGTCGCTTTGATCGAAAAGCATTGGGATAGTCTGGTGCACCTGGCAGCCTCGGTCATGAGCGGACATGCCAGTGCGGTGGCAGCTCTTGCGCGGTTCGGTTCTGCCGCCCAGGGCGATCCAATCTATGAGGCTGGCGTGCAATTGGGGCGGTTGCTGCGTACGGCGTTTTTGGCTGACTACTTTGTCAAGGACGCTTTCAGGAACGAGTTGCGCCGGGTGCTCAATCGGGGCGAGGCTGTTAACGCCCTCAAGCGCGCCATTTATACCGGCCGGATCAGCCCGGCGCAGGCCAAACGTGTCGATGAAATGCAGGCTGTGGCCGATGCGTTGAGCCTGATGGCCAACATCGTGATGGCGTGGAATACCTCACAGATGCAGGCGGTCCTGGATCGCTGGTCGAACCGCCGCCAGGTCATTCCACCGGAACTGATCGGGAAGATTGCGCCCACCAGGCTGGAGAGCATCAACTTGCGGGGTGTGTTTCGCTTCCCGGTTGACCGCTATGCTGACCAAATCCTGCCTTCGCGGCCAAATGCATCGATAACTGGCACCAATGGATGAAACCGACCACGGTTTGACGCCACGAATCGCAGATTTGAAAGTGAACAGGAAAGTCAATGAAATCAACGATCTACCAACACCACCTCCGCGCCAGTGCTAGCTTTTCGTACCGTCACTTATTGCACTGAAAACGAGGAGACCCC
>NZ_JALQDW010000023.1:0-268 GCF_023631025.1 Caballeronia sp. GACF4 | reverse complement strand
GCGCTTCTCCGCCTGATAGCTCCGTCGCGGGCTGCCCGAGCCGCAGATAGCCGAGGCCGATTTCGCGCAACACGGCGAGCGCGCGCATGACGCTGGCTTCATCGGCGAAGAAGTCGCATGCGCTATCGACGGTCATGCCGAGCACATCCGCAATGTTCTTCCCATGCCATTCGATTTCCAGCGTCTGCGGGTTATAGCGCGATCCGTGGCATGTCGCGCACGACGTGTAGACGCTCGGCAGGAACAGCAACTCGACGCTGACGAAGCC
>NZ_JALQDW010000022.1:0-62649 GCF_023631025.1 Caballeronia sp. GACF4 | reverse complement strand
TGGTTGCGCAACGGCTTGTGGATATGTCCCACCTTTTGGGCGGTCTTACGGCCGTCAGTCGAAACTTCTGTTGAGGTTTTCTGCAGGTCGGAAGGCGCATGACGACCCACAGCAGCCGGTCGTTCAATTGCGAACCTAAGGGCTGGTAGCGGAGCGGACCGGTCATCCAGACCACCGTGTAGAGACAACAGTTCAGTGCGGCCTCCGACTAGCGCCAAGTCGGAGCTTCGAGTGACCCACGCGCAGATGTATCGTGAAACAGCCGGTAATGCTTTAAGTCGAGCGGCGTCTTCAAGCGTCGCTACCCCTTTGACAGCCTTGGACGGGAGACTGGAAACACTCACTGCGTCGCAAAAATGTCGACACAATCTCTGGCCAACTTGCGCCGCCGTATTAAATACCCACATCGATACGCTCGGCTGTGAATTCGACAAAATGCCCTCGGAAATTGATGCGTAGTCCTAACAAGGATGTCGAAGCTAGAACCCGTCCACCCGCTGCAGCAGCTAGTCCGCAAAGTCTGGCGTCTCATAATTGAGGTGACACGCAACAGCGTCGAGGGCGCGCAGCACAAGTAGATTGGTGGCGGCTCAGCCTATTGGTGCCGTGTATGAACCTAGTCGCGCGTCTATGTTGAGGGGCGTCAGGCTCCAGCGGCTCAAACTCCGTGTGATCGGCGAATAGTAGCCAGCGTCGATCAAGAGAACGGTTGGCCTCGTGATGTAGTCTTCTAAATTGGCGATTCGATGCATGCCATATGGATGCGAATAAGTAGCGTTTCCGTAAGTAACATTTATTAGGAGCGCATTTTGGACGATCGATAGCGCTCGCTGCGACCTAGAAAGATTACGGGACGAAGCTGGCACAATTCCGCCTGCATCAGAGATGTCCACGTCGCTGATAAAATCGGGGCCAAACCGTGCAGCGCTGGGCTGGAAACACGTAAGCTTCTTCCGAAAGCGCTGTTCACTTATAATGCATAGAGCAAAGCGAACTATGAACGCCACGACGAAATGGCCCGTGCTGTCACATGGTTGTGAAGGTTGGCAGGGTGAGCTTTCTGCGCGCATTGCTGAATTTGATTGGACGAACACTGCGCTCGGTCCTATCAAAGATTGGTCAAATAGTCTTCAGTCAGCCGTGCGTTTTGTGCTGGCGTCCCCTCTGCCACTCGTGATGCTGTGGGGCGAGCCCGGAACCATGATATATAACGATGCCTACTCTGTTTTTGCTGGCGGCCGGCATCCGTTTTTGCTTGGCAAACCAGTCGAGGAAGGCTGGCCTGAGGTTGCCGATTTTAATCGCAACGTCGTCGACACTTGCCTGAAGGGCGGCACGCTTTCATACAACGACAAACAGCTGACGCTGCACCGGAGTGGCGTGCCAGAAGAGGTTTGGATGGACCTGCATTACAGCCCAGTGGCAGAGGACAACGGTGCTCCGGCGGGCGTTATTTGTATCGTGTTCGAAACCACCGGGAAAGTCCTCGCTGAACGCGAACGGAAGCTCGCTGAGGATAAGTTGCTTCGGCTGACGCAGACGCTCGAAGAGAGAGTCGCTGATGCGGTGTCTGCTCGCGTGCAGGCCGAAGAGAAATTCCGTCAAGTGCAGAAGCTTGAGGCAATTGGAAACCTCACTGGCGGAATCGCCCACGACTTCAACAATGTGTTGCAGATTATCTCGGCAAATGTGCAGTTGTTGAATCGGACGCTCGACGGCGACAGTAAAGTAGCGTCGCGCTTAGAAGTAGTCACCAATGCTGTGAATCGTGGCGCAAAGCTCGCGACGCAAATGCTTGCTTTCGCTCGGAGACAACCGCTTGCTCCGCGAGTCGTCAATCCATCGAAGCTCGTCGAAGTGATGCTGGAGTTGACCGCGCACGCGCTTCCTGAGTCGATTGAAGTCACAACGTCCGTTGATTTGCCAGTGCGCAACATCTACGTAGACAGGAACCAGCTTGAGAACGCCTTACTTAACCTAGTAATCAACTCGCGTGACGCCATCCGAGACGTCGGAAAAATTGTTCTTCAGGTCAGTAACGAAGATGGCGAACGTGCGCTTAAGTCTGGGCCGCCCTTGCCGAAGGGTATGTTCGTCAAGCTCTCCGTCTCAGACAACGGCTGCGGCATGTCAGACACGATTCGCACCCGCATATTCGAACCTTTCTTTTCAACGAAGCCCGAGGGCCAGGGCACGGGGCTAGGGCTAAGCATGGTATTTGGGTTTGTCTCACAAAGCGCTGGATTCATCGATGTCGAGAGTACGGTGGGCAAAGGAACGACCGTGTCGCTATATTTCCCGGCGACCGACGCCCCAGAAGAGGACGTGGCTGTGATTGCAAGTCCTCACGCTCGCGGTGGAGAGACCATTCTGGTTGTAGAGGACGACCCGGATGTCCGTCTGGCCGCGATAGACATGCTCGCGCAGCTTGGCTACAAAGTGCTTTCAGCCCATGACGGTGACTCAGCATTGGCCGTACTCCAGCGATGCTCGCGTATTGACGTTCTGTTCACCGACGTCGTCATGCCCGGTACAATACGAAGCAGCGAGCTGGCGCAACTAGCCAGTCAGCCCCCACACCGCGCCGCCGTCGTCTATGCATCAGGTTACACGCGTGACATTATTTTTCATGAGGGCCGCTTGGACGAGGGCGTCACGTTGCTTAGCAAACCCTATAGCGCAGATGAGCTAGCTCGGACAATTCGCCAGGCTCTTGATTTACGCTCGCCTCTTGCCCGGTAACCGTCGCCCCTTCCTTTTAGATAACATCTCGCTTCGCACATGCCCGCAGGCAACATATACTGCAGTCGGGTGCAGAGCTGTTCTGTGGGTAAAAGTAAACTTGCTGCGCTCAAATGCTGAGATGCCGAATTGCGTCAGCGCACCACCCGCCGCACATGCAGCTCACTTAGCATAAGACTTCGAAGGTTAAGAAAGCATACCTTATGTTTCAGCGCTCAACTACAGCTCGTCGCTGGACCTCGCGCACAGTGTCCGTCACGAGCAGAGCAACGCGCGTGCTTGTGGTCGATGACAACAGCAATGCGGCCGATGCACTCGCCGCCTACCTCGCGTCAGACCAGCAGAAGGTCATCGCGGTGTACGGCGGCGCTGCTGCTATCGCTGCAACATGCGTATGGAAGCCGGACGTGGTGCTGCTGGACATCTCGATGCCTCACATAGACGGATTCGCAGTGGCGAAGGTCATCAGAAGTTCCCATCAAACGTCCTCTGCGATCGTTATTGCCTTGACCGCGCTTGATGAAGCATTCGTCAAAAAGAACTCTAAGGATTTCGATTTCGACGCATATTGCCAGAAAGGCCTGGTCCTTGACTCCTTAACTTCACTTCTCTTAGGCCTGCGCGGCATCTCGGAAAACGAAGACCAGCAACAGCCCGTACGCCTTGTTCCGGTGCAAACAAGATAAGTGACGGTCGACGGTGATGCACCGACTGCAGTGCCTTCTTCCTGCCGCAGCTCCGCAGCGAAGGCTTCGATCCGGCTCCAAAGTACCGAAGGTAAAAACAGCAAATATTGACGTACGCCCTACGGTCAATAAGAGTTACCAAGACCGGACGCTCGGACCTCAATGTCTCCTGAAATCCTTAGCCGTTAGGAGAATTGAGTTGTCGCTGCAAATTGGAGTTTTTCGTTCGGCGACGGCAAAGATGCGAGCGCGACCATCTAGGAAACATCGCAAAATGCGTTGGTCGGCGGCCGAAGGCTCGAGCCAGAAAAACTGTTGCAAGGCTTCGATCTTCATGACGCAGGCGATGGACTGGTTGTTCCTCATCACCGAGAATTCGACTCCGCGCTTGGTCAGGCGAAGTGGAGGTTGATTGATTGGAAGTTCCATTGCTTGTTAAGTCAATCGCCCGGCGCTAGAGCTCAGGGTTCGTAAGATCACCCTCGACAATGCTGCGCCCGATCTGCTGGGCAGCCGAGATCGCGTCGTCCTTGCTTGCGTAGGGGCCAATCGGCAAAGCGCCGTCAAACGGGAACAGCAGTTTTGCGTCTGTTTTGCGGACCACCTTCAACGTCCCGTAAAAGCCACTTGCTCGAGTGCCACGATAGGACGCGTAGATGGCGAAATCGCACTGCGACAAACCAGGCGTCGGTGGCATTGGTTTTGTCGGATAAAGAACTAGCTTTGGTCGTTTCCCAGTCGACATATCAACGTCTCCGGATTCAAACTCTGCCTGTCCCAGGAAGGCAAGTTTTATTCCCATAACAGCGCATAACCGGGACAGGATTCTACGGTAGTCATCGATAGCCCAAGGCCGGCGGCTACCCGTCTGTGACTTGATCGTCGCGTAATGGAGTTTGCGGCTCCATCGCATGACCGACTAACCGAAGCGCCGGCGTGCGCTGTCGCTTCAGATGGAGATTCGCTAATACGAGTGCCTATGTATTGTCATCACCCGCTATGGAAGTGCGAGTCGCGAACCGCTGAATGAGGGCATCAAGGTCATCGGGCGCGCCGACATTGAACTCGAGATTACCGATGGTCAAGCGTACAGTTCGTCCGGCGCGACCTTGCAGCCACGCACATGCAGCTCGTCCCAGTACCGGTCCGATAGGTTGAGCCAGGGGGATAACAAATTCTCCTGTAAACCCGCTGTTGATCACCGCACCGGCCGCTGTCAGTGCGACAGCATTCATTCGGATCCCACTAGCGCGTATCAAGCTAAAAAACCGCTTCAGCTCTAGCTGATAGTTAAAGCCGAAAATTTCATCATCCGTGAGCGAGCGGATTAAGCTTAAGCGAAGCGTAGCAGCGCGCTCCATTGATTGTCTCCAAAATAAGAAGCCGTGTAATTAGTCGTCCAGCCAGCTCCGGCTTCGGTGCGCACAAACACGCAGAGCGTTGTTCGCTTGCGGGGTGGGCATCGCAGGGTAGTTTAAGAGGTGTCCGGGTTAGAAACCTTGCTTTGCATCGATGGCCGCTTGATGCCGGCAATTGTATTGGCCTGCACCGGTTCGGAGAATGACGTCTGAACAAGCGACTGCAACATCTCTCCGTGGCTGCGCTAGGCTGCGAGGAAAACTCAATGCGCTTTATGCTCTGCAAGGAGTCTCTCAAGTTCATGAATAGGCGCAGGCTTGACGAGATGATGCGTAAAGCCGGCTTCGGCTGACAACTTCTGGTCTTCTTTTTGACCGTAACCCGTGTGAGCCACAAATACCGCGCTTCTGGTGCCGGGTAGTACATGAAGCTCACGGGCAAGACTGTAGCCGTCCATGCCCGGCAGCCCGATGTCGAGAATGCAGGTGTCAAAACTTTCCTTGCGAGCGCGCTCTATCGCGCCGGCTCCTTCATGCTCGATCGCTACGTCGTGACCCAAAATGTGGAGCACCGCGCCTAGCGATTCGGCAACGTCCACGTTGTCGTCGACAAGGAGAATTCGCTGTCGCTTGAAACTAGGTTGGCGCGACGTCTCGTCATCCACGACGCGCTTGTCCACGGATCTTGCCGCGACAGCGGGCAACCGGACGACGAACTCGCTACCTCGACCCAGACCTTCGCTTGATGCGGTCACGGTTCCTCTGTGTTGATGCACAAGGTTCTTCACCAAAGCTAGACCGATGCCCAAGCCGCCTTCGCTTCGCGCAGCAGTTTGCTGGCCTTGCTCAAAAAGGTCGAAGGCCCGTCTCAGCAGTTCGGGCTCCATTCCAACACCATTATCCATGACTCGGACGACAACGTTATCCTTGGTGCTCCCGACCTCAACGCTGACGAGCCCGTTCTCGGGTGTGTATTTCGCCGCGTTATTAAGCAAGTTGCCAACAACTTGCACCAAACGAATGTAGTCGCCGCAAACACACGCAGGATCGGCCCCGAAGACAATGTTCAGCTGGTGTCGTTTCTTCGCAAAGGTTGGCCTGACTTGCTCTACAGCGTCATGGACGACCTCCTTCATATCCAACGTGCGCCACTCGAGCGCAACGCGGCCGTGCGTCACGCGTGAGACATCAAGCAAATCGTTCACAAGCGCTGTCACGTGTTTGACTTGACGTGCGATCATCTCGCTTGCTCTGAGCACACGGCCGTCGACCGCCGGGTCCAACGACAGCATTTCAGCACTGGCACCGATTGGCACAAGTGGATTTCGCAGTTCGTGGGCCAGCATCGCAAGGAACTCATCTTTGCGACGGTTGGCGTTTCTTAATGCGTCCTCCGCGACTACTCTGTCGTTAATATCCGTATTGGTTCCGACCCATTTGATGATGATGTTTTCCGCGTTTCGAAGCGGCCTCGCACGGGCGAGTATCCACCGATACTCGCCTGCGGCGTTGCGAGCGCGGAAAATCGCCTCGGAAGGCTCGCCTGTCTCGACAGCGCGTGCCCACTGTCTTCGCGCATCGTCCCTGTCGGCGGGATGAACGAAGCTGACCCAAAGGCCGTCCTCTATCGGTGCTGTGCCGGCGAAAGCCGCGAATTGTTCATTGAAGTAATCGACTGATCCATCCGGGCGCGCGGTCCAAACCATCTGTGGCAAGGCGTCGATAAGCTTCAACTCACCGACGTCTTGTTGGCGAATTGTGTCGCTTGGTAAGAAACTGTCGGGGTTCACGACTCTAGATCCAAACGGTTGCACCCAGGCAAAAAAGCATCGGTGCGTCACCGTGTAAGGGCCTCTCAGGTTTGGTACACGCGGCTTTCATGGCGCGAACACCGCACGCACGCAGCCATCCGTTTTATGCTTGAACATGTCGTAGCCACGTGGCGCCTCTTCAAGCGAGAAGCGATGGGTGGCAAGGTAGGCGGGATTGAGTTCTCCTTTTTGTGCGTGCCCAAGCAACCGGTCCATATAAGCTTGCCCGTGCTGCTGAGCGCTGCGCATCGTCATGCCCTTGTTCATGATGGCGCCCATCGGGAACTTGTCGATCAGTCCGTAGACGCCGAGCACTGACAGTGTGCCGCCTTTACGACAGGCCATGATTGCCTCGCGCAGTGCCTGACCGCGATCTGTCTGCAGGCGCAACGCCTGCTTGACTCGGTCATAGGCATATTGCGGTCCGACGCCATGCGCCTCCATCCCAACTGCGTCGATGCAGGAATCAGGGCCTCGCCCGCCTGTCATTTCCTTAAGCGCATCCACCACGCTGTCGACGCTGGTGTAATCAATCGTCTCGGAGCCGGCGTGCTCGCGGGCCATCTGCAGCCGCTCTGGAAATCGGTCAATCGCGATTACTCGCTCGGCGCCCATCAGCCGCGCGCTTTGTTGTGCCATCAGACCCACGCCGCCGCAACCCCAGACCGCGACCGTATCGCCCGGGCTGATCGCGCAGAAATCCGCGCCCATGTAGCCCGTGGGCGCGGCATCCGAGAGAAACAGGGCCGTCTCGTCGGCAACCCCGTCGGGAACCGTGAAGCAGTCATTGTCGGCAAACGGTACGCGTACGTATTGCGCGTGCGCGCCCGCGTAGCCCCCGAAGGCGTGGGTGTAGCCGTAGATCCCGGCGGTGCTCTGTCCTCCAAACAGCGGCGCCTGGAGCTCAGGCTTGGGATGCGTGTTGTCACACAACGAGTAAAGGGAATGTTGGCAATACCAGCATTGGCCGCACACGATGAATGAAGGAACGACGACGCGCTGGCCCTTTGTCACGCGCTTCACAGCGGGCCCAACCTCTTCGATGACGCCCATGAACTCGTGGCCAATCACGTCGCCAGCCTTCATGGTGGGGATATAACCATCGATGAAGTGGAGGTCCGAGCCGCAAGTTGTCGACAGGCTCACGCGCAGGATCGCGTCGTGCGGGTTCACAATCTCGGGGTCGTTCACTGTGCCGACACGCAGGTCGTTCACGCCGTTCCAGTAGAGTGCTCGCATGTCTTTCCTCCTTAGCGCGTGTCGGGGCGAGCGGCAGGCTGGCGCCCAGTGGTCGGAATCTCACCGGTTTCAATCAGGCTCTTGAAACGCCGCAGTGCCCTGTCAGCGATTAAATCCAGCGGTGTGGTTCCTAGGAGATTGAGTAAAGCCTCACCGACGTCACCACCAGGCGGGTCGAAACGAAAGCGCAGCGTGGCTTCAGTGCCACGGTCGGCCGGGGCGGGGCTCAAGCGGACCGATCCCTCGCTAAAAATGGCGGCGTTGGACGACGAGCGCCAACCGATGCCCTTGCCAGGCAAGTCCACCGTCTCGGTGTCCCATTCGTAGGCGCGGCCGAGCGGACCCCGTACCCTCCAGTGCATGCGGCCGTCTCCAGTCGGGCGCACGCTCGCGAAACCTGCCATGATCTTAGGAAGCGTGCGCGGGTCGAGCCAACAATCGCGAAGCTCGTCGGCAGTCTTGCCAATCGTGATCGAGCGCTCCACTTCCGGCTCGCCGCTGGAAGCGCCGGCCGGCCTGCCGCTGCCCACCTTCACAAGGTCGAGGTGGCCGCTGCGCACCGCGGCCACGCCCGCCAACGCCGTAAGTGCAAGCGCCAAAGCGCCCTTGTTCCGACCGCCGAGCCCGACCACGATCGAGGCAGCGCCCAGCGTCAAAGGAAACCAGCCAAGGCCTTGCGACGACCCACTGGTCGAGGCGGCCGACAAGCTGCGCCCGCTCTGCGATGGTTCACCTTGTTTCGAAGCAAAGTTGCCGTTTGTCATAATCAATCCTCGTTGGCCGGTGGCATGTTACGCGGATTAGTCGATGCGATGCGGCGCAAGCAAGTGTTCGTGATGTTTGCGCCGTTCGAGATGCTCACAGGGCTCGAAAGTCCGCGTTAATGCACATGGAATGACATCTCAACAATATTCGTATAACTAAGTGTAGGTCGTGATCGAGTCGACCGGTCGAGCCCTTTGGGTTATTTCAAAGCGCAAAAACATCATAGTTCGTAATCGAATGACCGGTCCGCTCGGTATGTTCGCCGTCAGCCGCAAACGGCCGCTTATTGCGCGCGAGGGGACCTTCCTGGGTCATATAGGTTGGCTTGCAAGGACATTCTCATAAATCTCCAGATACCTGCGCACCATTCGCGTTGCGGTGAAGCGCTCTTCGAAGGCCTGACGGCAGAGCCGACGGTTCAACTGCGCTATGCGGCCCACGGCATCGACGGCCTCTTCGATGGTGTCAACAATGAATCCGGTTATTCCGTCGTCGATGATTTCGGTAACGGAGCCATTTCGGAAGGCGATGACAGGCGTGCCACAGGCAAGCGCCTCGACCATCACTAGCCCAAATGGCTCAGGCCAGTCGATAGGAAATAGCAACGCGCGCGCATGACCTAGGAAATCGTCCTTTCCCAGCTCGGTGACCTCGCCTTGGAAACTCACCAGTGGGCTGCAAAACAGCTCTCTTATCGATTGCTCGAAATAGGCTTGATCAGCGCGATCGACCTTGGCTGCAATGACGAGTGGTACGTTGGCGCGGCGCGCGATCTCGACTGCCCGGTCGGGACGTTTTTCCGTCGCAATCCGGCCAAGAAAGGCCAGATAGTCGCCCGGCTGATCGCGGAATGTGTATAGATCGCGGGGCAGCCCGTGGTAGACGGTGGCCTGCCAGTTCAACCAAGGCAAGGGCCAACGTTGTGCGTCGGAGATCGACATCACCGGAATGTCCGCAAACTCCTGGTAAAGCTGCTCGAGACCAGGCGTGTCCAGCCGCCCGTGCAAGGTGGTGAGGTGAGGGCAAGCCAGACGGCGGGAAAATGGGAAGTGTAAATAGTCGACATGATAGTGAATCAAGTCGAAATCGGGCGATTGGCGCACCACCTGTTCCAACATTGCGAAGTGCCAAGCTTGCCGATCGGTCGTATCTTCAATGAGACGCAGTGCGCACGGGCAAGAGGCGATCAGACGCGCGCGGGTGGTCGAGTCTGCGCTAGCGAAAAGCGTGACGTCATGCCCAAGCTGGACAAGTTCCTCCGTCAGATACGAGACGACCCGCTCGGTGCCTCCATACGCCTTTGGTGGGACGCTTTCGTAAAGTGTCGAAACCTGAGCTATTCGCATGACTGAGCCTCGCTTGCCGCCTCCGCCCGTTGCCGTGATGAGCACAGGTGGAAGTGTCAAGGTAATGCGCGCACCTCGAAGCAATTCAATTACCAGTCGAACATATCGCCGACCTTATGGACGGAATGTGTCGTGTCCCGCTGGCTGCTCTGTTACGTATTAGGGTGAAGGACCACCTTGGTCCAGCCGTGGTTGCGCACGTCAAAGTTGGCATAGGCCTCAGGTGCTTCGTCCAGCCCCAGCTCGTGCGAAACAATAAACGAAGGTTTTGCGCGACCCGCGTAAATCAGGTCCCGCAACTGGCGGTTGTAGGCCTTAACGTTGCATTGACCGGTGGCGATGTGCTGACCCTTGAACCAGCACTTGCCCCAGTCGAACGCAATCTTCCCCTTTTTCTCTAGTTCGTCCTGTGCGTGTGGGTCTTCCGGCACGAACACGCCCACGACGCCAATCCCACCGGTGAACTTCACCGACGAGACCAGATTGTTCATGGTGAGATTGGGTCGCTCCTTGCGCTTTGGCGCGGGATCATGGCACTGGTAGCCGACGCATTCGCATCCCACGTCTGCGCCCATTCCGTGCGTCAGGTCCATCACCCGCTGCACCGGGTCGTCTTTCGAGTAGTCGATCGCAATTGCGCCGATCGATTCGGCTAGTTTCAATCGGTCGGGATGGCAGTCGACCACCATCACGCTGCAGGCGCCCTTGATCATTGCCGAATGGGCCGCCATCAGCCCAACAGGTCCCGAGCCATAGATGACCACAGCGTCGCCGGGCCGCATCCCGGCTAGTTCAGTTGCGTGCCAGCCGGTCGGGAAGATGTCCGCACACATCACATAGTCAACTTGCTTCTCCTGCGCGTCCGGCGGAAGCTTCAAGGCCATGAAGTCCGCCCAAGGCACTCGCAGATACTCGGCCTGTCCACCTTGCCACGGCCCCATGTCCGCAAAGCCAAAAGCACCGCCGGCAATGCCGGGTTGGTTTGCACTCAGACAAAAGGCGGTAAGTCCACGCTCACAGTTCTTGCAGTGTCCGCAACTGATATTGAACGGAAGACAGACCCAGTCTCCAGGCTTGAGGCGCTCAACCGCCGCTCCCACTTCCAGCACCACGCCCAGGTTCTCGTGACCAAATATTCGGCCCTGTTCGAAGTCGGTCCGGCCCTCGTACATGTGAAGATCAGAGCCACAGATGTTGGTGCTTGTGATTTTGACGATGGCGTCGGTGGGACGCTCGATCTTAGGCTCTGGCACGTCTTCAACTGCCACTTGTTGAGGTCCACGATAGACAACAGCTTTCATGACCCAGCTCCTATAGTTTCGCCAGCAAACGCTAGCGGCGGTGAACGCGATGCGGCAATAGCCGCCGCCGACGCGCCGGTGTCCTGCCGTCAGGCAGCTCGCCCCTAGAACCGTATGTCCTTCAGACGAGGATAGGACAAAACTTCTACATCCTTCGGTTGAAATTGTCTATTCGACTCCCGCGCTGGTTGCAAACCTTCATGGAAACTTGATGCGACAGGCGGTGAAGGCTGCCTCCATTCCGCTGGATCTGACGCTATGCTGATTTAAGTCGTTAAGGAACACAGGGTGCCTTGAGGAAGACGTTTCATGTTGACGGATGTTCATGCTGAAGGCTTTTCCTTCTCTGTCGAGTAAGCGCAACTGCCTTCGCCAAGCACAGTAACGGAAGTACGCCTGAAGATGGAAATTAAACGGCAACGCGAAACAATACCAAGGCACGGACTGTGGCAGCGACCGTATGCGAATCATTTCTGCAGTCCTTATCTCTCCAGCTCGTTAAGGTGCGATTGCATACGTCTAAGCTTCGATGGATGCCCACATATAGGCACTCGCATGCTTTCGATTTCCCCATCAATTGCGAGTCAGGCCATGTATCAGAGTCGTTGGCTTGTATGTCGAAGCGCGCGGCTTTTCGCGAAGGCAATGGCTGGTTCCTGATCCGTGTTAACCTGAATCATCCAACACCGACTTCTTTAGCCATGGCCTTGCCCATCTGGTTAGGTAAAGAGTGCCGCGTAGCGCAACACCTGCGTGGCATTGACTGGGCCCAAACTTCTGTGGGTCCAATAGGGCAATGGGATGCTTGCTTACAAGGGGCGGTCACAAGCTGTCTCAGTTGTTCCTTTCCAGCTTGTGTGATGTGGGGCGAGGACCTGACCGTTATACCCAACCGGGAACTATGCGAATGTCTCGGAATGGAAGCCGCCGTTCTCGTAGGAACACTCTCGGCAAATGTCTGGACTAGCTGTCGGGATACTGTCTTACCGGTTATCCACGCGACTCTTAGGCAGCGCAGCCTCGTCCGCTCACGCGACGATGAGCTTCCTTTCACTCGCGGCTCAACAGGCGAGCAAATATATTTCGCGGTTTCTTGCAGCCCTATCTATGATAGCGACGGGGAGGTAGCCGGGGCCTTGTGCATCTTTAATGAAACCACGGAAATCGTCCTGGCCCGACAGCGCATCGCGCATGATCAGAAGGCGGTGAAAGCTGCGCGGCGTCTGGACGAAGACCGGCTGCAGGCCATTATTGACCAATTGCCCGCCGGCGTTGGCCTCACCGACGCCACCGGAAGATGGATCCTCAGCAATGCGCTGATGCGAAAATACATACCGACGGCCGTCCCATCAACGCTTCCGGAGCGGGCGACACTTTGGCAGGGATGGGACGCCTATGGAGACCCAATACCACCGCACGAGTGGCCTGGCGCACGAGCGCTGCGTGGTGAGACAGTGACACCCGGCCAGGAGATGCTTTATCTTGGCGTCCCAGGACATCGTATTTGGATGCGAGTAAGTGCGGCTCCGCTGCGTGATGAAGCTCATAATTTGGTTGGGACCTGCTCGGTGGTACAAGACATCAGCGACTTAAAGGATGCCGAGCAAGCGCTGAAGGAAGCGGATCATCGGAAGAACGAGTTCCTTGCTGTGCTCGCCCACGAGCTTCGAAACCCGTTGGCGCCGATACGAACTGGCTTAAACATTCTAGAACATACGCTTGATGCCGAAACGCGTTCGCACGTTCATCGTATGTTCAATCGCCAGATGGCTCACATTGTCCGGCTAGTTGATGACTTACTCGAGGTTTCGCGCATCACCAGCGGCAAGATCGAACTGCGCAAGGAGCAGCTAAATCTACCCGCGATCCTTTCGAACGCTATCGAGATCAGTCGACCCGCCATCGACAGAGGTCAACACCGACTTACCGTCAGATTTTCAGCTGAACCGCTAACCGTCCATGGGGACCCGGTACGGCTCACACAGATCTTCGCCAATCTGCTAAATAATGCCGCTAAGTACACTAACGCCGGTGGCCACATCGAACTTACCACCGCACGAGACAATAAGTATGCGATTGTCTCCGTACGGGATAACGGTATTGGCATTTCCGCGAACATGCTGCCACGAATTTTTGACATGTTTAGTCAAGAAGAGAAGTTCCGCAAGCATGCGCAAGGAGGCCTTGGCATCGGATTGACCTTGGTTCGAAGCCTTGTTCAACTGCACGGCAGTACTGTCTTAGCCCGCAGCGACGGTTTGGATAAAGGTAGCGAGCTGATAGTGCATCTACCCCTGATTGATGCACCCACCTCCTTGCAAACGTGCGCTGCGGAAAATGCCCCGTTTGATCAAAATAAGCTTGTGGGCAAGAGACTTCTCATCGTTGACGACAACGTTGATGCGGCGGAAAGCCTTGCCTTACTTTTGAGTATGTTGGGTGCGCAGACGCGCACTGTACACGGTGGGCTTGCGGCGTTGGACGCATTAAAGACAGTGCAAGTTGACGCTGTCCTGTTAGACGTCGGCATGCCGGACATGGATGGTTACGAGCTTGCCCGACGTATCCGTGCAACTAAGGCGTTAGCTGCATTAACATTGATCGCCATTACCGGTTGGGGCCAGCACGACGACCGACAAAAATCGCGGGCCGCAGGGATCGACCACCATCTCGTGAAACCAGTCGACATTGTCTTGTTGCAGAACGTTTTAACAGTCCAGAACGGTTAATAGACTCAATAACGTCTGCGCCGCAGACCCTAAACGATCAAGATCGTGATCCGCATGTGGTTCGGACGGGCAGCTTCACAGCGGTAGCGAACGCGTTAAAAATATGCAAGTTGATCGCAACCAGGCAAATTTGAAACTGGAAGCGCATCTGGGCGCAAGCGTGTTGCAACAGAACCACGCCGAAGTTATGTTTGACCGAAGCGGGGACAGCTTATGCTGAACGTGCAGCGGGACCGCCAGGCAGCTGATGATGGGAAAACGCTGTTAAGTTGATCCGCGGCCCACCAGAATGACGTTATCTAACTTTAGAGGCGTCCGTCTCGGCAGGCAATTAACTGGTGTTGAAGAAGTTCAAAGATGAGATTACCGAAGAATGCACATGTCAAAAAGCCGGCTATCAGACCGGGAAAAACCGAGAGAGAAAGAGGGCGAAGAAGTCACGGCGCTTGCGCGCGGTCTTGACGTTCTACGCCGTATCGCTGCCGCCGACGCCCCTGTCAGCAACCGAGAGCTGACCGAATGGACTGGCATTCCCAAACCTACCGTGTCGCGCATCACCGCGACGCTCGTGGGCGCGGGCTTGCTGCTGCGGATGCCCGACAGCGAGCGTTTCGTGCTGACCGCCTCGGTTCTGGAATTCAGCAACGGATTTTTTCGCAATTTCGATATTCGTGCTCGGGCGCGCCCCCACCTCATCGCGCTCGCCGAGGAGACCGGTCTGTCGGTGCAACTGGCGGTGCGGGACCAGTTGGAAATGGTGGTCATCGATGCCGTCCGTCCGCATTCGGCCGTGCTCGTCTCGCGTCTCGAAATGGGCGAGAGGGTGGACCTGACCCGTACCGCCGTGGGGCGCGCGTACTTGTCCGTGCTGTCACAGGCGGATCGCGAGTCGCTCATCGGTAGTCTGCAGATCGCATCCGGCGACGACTGGCCGCACATCGCGATGGGACTTCGGCGCGGTATCGAAGACACGCATCGCAATGGTTTTGCGACTTCGGGCAATGAATTGCAGTTAGGCCTCAACGCAATTGCGGCGGGCTTCATCGGACCTTCGGGAGAGCGTTACTCCGTGAATTGCAGCGGCGCGGCACATCAGTGTCCCGAAGAGACGCTCATCGAAACAGTCGCGCCCGCGCTGCTGCGCTGTGTGAGCCAGATCGCGCATGAGATCGGCGGCACGTCGGGCGCCGCAACGGCGAACATTGCGATGAACGCCACTGAGTAGACTCGACACCCTGACGCATCGGCTGGCCGACCCGTTGACGGGTTCGGCCGCCTTGTGCTCGCATCGTGCGAAATTCCCATCAGCGCGCGCGTGCACTGATAATCACGTGAAGGAAGTAAATAGTGCTAACAACTACTGGAGCAGCGTCGGTAATCGGACGGGCCCAGGCTTTCCGCTCTGGACGAGAACTTGCCGCCTATCTAGGACTTGTACCGCAGCAGACGGTTTCGGCGGCAAAGGTCAAGCTTGGCGGGATCAGCAAACGTGGCAACGTGTAACCGCGAGAAGCGCCGAATCTTAACCGGTCTGAGACATCGGTGTGTCCCACAGAAAAAATCAGTGGACGCAGCTTGCCTAGCTCTCAAACCTAGACGCTATTTGGGCGTCTATTCGAACTTACGACGTTTGGCAAATGGAACGCGGCCATGTATAAGATCTGCAACATTGCGTGACCATCGGCTTGACTGGCGCGCTGAACTTCTTCGAACTGGCTGTCGCCACGGCAATCGGATTGTTGGACTTCAGCTCCGGGGCCGCGCTCGCGACGGTCGTGCGAGTGTTGATCGAGATGCCCGTCATGCGGAGCGTGTGCGCGGTTTGCACCGCTCTAAGGACTGGGATGTGTGCGTCTGACGAATTTGGAAACGATCACAGAGAGCGAACGTGTCTAATCTTACTACTGACCTCCCCCAGGTGCACCCCGAGCTGTTTCGCCCGCCCGATATTAATCGCCTGCGGCCTGCGAACGCGTCGCCCCATCCGCCGCGCATTCTGCTGCTCTATGGTTCGCTGCGCGAGCGCTCGTTCAGCCGCCTCCTGAGCGAAGAAGCCGCGCGCCTGCTAAGGGCCATGTATGCCGAAGTGCGTACGTTCAATCCGAGCGGCCTGCCGCTGCCGGACGATGCACCGGACAGCCATCCCAAGGTCGCCGAGCTGCGCGAGCTGGTGCTGTGGTCGGAAGGTATGGTCTGGTGCTCGCCGGAGCGGCACGGTGCGATGACCGGCATCATGAAGGCGCAGATCGACTGGATTCCGCTTTCGGTCGGGGCGGTGCGGCCGACCCAGGGTAAGACGCTCGCCGTGATGCAGGTCAGCGGCGGATCGCAATCGTTCAACGCCGTCAACCAGATGCGCGTGCTCGGACGCTGGATGCGCATGCTGACCATTCCCAACCAGTCTTCGGTGGCCAAGGCCTTCCTGGAGTTCGACGAAGCCGGCCGCATGAAGCCTTCAGCGTATTTCGACCGCGTTGTTGATGTTATGGAAGAGTTAGTCAAGTTCACGTTGCTGACACGCGACATCGGTCCGTACCTTGTAGATAGGTACAGCGAACGCAAGGAGAGCGCAGAGGAACTGATGAAGCGAGTCAATCAGGCCAATATCTAAGGCTTGGCGGCTGAAAGCAGTGGCAGTGCGGACGTTCCAATATCGGCACAAAGCACCGGGCCAGTGTCTGGAAGTGGCCGACTTCGGAAGGCTGCCCGCTTCACGACTATGCTGTGAAGCGGGCATCGGCTTAGGCCTGCACGAAAGCCAGCAGTTCAGCGTTCAACACGTCCGAGTTTACGGTCAACATACCGTGCGAATAGCCGGGATACGTCTTCAGAGTTCCGTTCTTGAGTAACTCGATCGACTTCTTCGCCGAATCACCGATTGGCACAATCTGGTCGTCCTCACCGTGCAAAACGAGCGTGGGTACGGTGATGGCGCGAAGATCTTCTGTCTGGTCCGTTTCGGAAAAAGCCTTGATGCCCTCGTAATGTGCCTTTGCACTACCCACCATGCCTTGTCGCCACCAGTTCTGAATGACGCCTTGGTGGACCGTCGCATCAGGGCGGTTAAAGCCGTAGAACGGACCCGACGGTACGTCTAAAAAGAACTGCGCACGGTTGTCGGCGAGTGCCTTGCGAAAACCATCGAAGACCTCGATGGGCAAACCGTCCGGATTCGCATCCGTCTTCACCATGATCGGCGGCACGGCGCTCACCAGCACCGCTTTCGCCACTCGACCCGCCGGCTGGCCGTGTTTAGCCACATAGCGCGCGACTTCGCCGCCGCCCGTCGAGTGGCCGATGTGCACCGCATTGCGCAAGTCGAGCGCTTCGGCCACGGCGAAAGCATCGGCGGCATAGTGGTCCATGTCGTGACCATCCGACACCTGCGACGAACGGCCGTGACCGCGCCGGTCATGCGCAATGACGCGATAGCCCTTTTGGACGAAGAACAGCATTTGCGCATCCCAGTCGTCGGACGATAGCGGCCAGCCGTGGTGGAAGACAATGGGCTGCGCGTCTTTCGGGCCCCAGTCCTTGTAGAAGATATCGACGTTGTCGTTCGTGGTGACGTACGGCATGATCATTTCCTTTCTAAAGTTTTTAGTGGCAATGGCTGGCTGTCTTAAACCCGGTGTCTGTCTTCGTAGCCCCATGCTGGGTTGTTCACGGTAATCCAGCGCTGTTGCGGACGTGAGAAGCGTACGAAAAAGCGCAACGACGCAGAATAGCTGCTACTGCAAACCACCGTTGCAGTGGTGCAATATAAGAGACCAAAAAGTCATTCGAACGACGCCTGCCAGCTTCACCTTGCACCGAGCCACACCGGTTCGGAGAGATGCTGTGCGAAGTAGTCCGAGAGCGCCGTGACTTTCGCCGGACGCGAGCGCGCTGACGGCGTCACGAAGTAGAGACCGCCCTTTGTCAGGTGCCAGTCCGTCAGAATCGACTCCAGCCGTCCGTCTGCTAAGTACTCGCCAGCGATGAACTCGGGCAACTCCGCGATGGCCAGCCCTTTCAGCAACGTGGGCAACAGCGCATCGGAATTCGTCACCCGGAGCGGACCGACGGGCGTGACCGGCTCCTCCTCGCCTGCATCGTTGACGAAACGCCACACATCGCTGCGCGCTCGGTACGCATAAGACAAACATGGCCTGTCGACGAGGTCGCGAGGATGCGTAGGACGGCCGTGTCGCTCGAGATACTTCGGTGATGCGACAAGCAGTTGAGAGATTGGGCACAGGCGCTTCGCCACGAGCGAAGAATCCGGCAACGCCGCGATTCTTAGCGCCGCATCGAAACCCTGCGCGACGATGTCGACAGTCGCATCTGATAGATGCAGATCGATCGACACCTCGGGATAGGCTTCGAAGAAGCCCGGCAAGAGCGGCGCGACCCAGAGCAAGCCAAACGACATTGGCACGGCTAGACGTACGAGGCCGCGTGGCTGAACCGACATCTCTCGCGCGGCGTTTTCCGCCTCCTCCGCCTGCCGGTAGATGTCCCCGGCTTTCTCCGCAATCGTTCCGCCAAATTCTGTCAGGGCAAGCTGGCGCGAGGTGCGATTGAAGAGCCTCGCACCGAGCCGCTCTTCGAGTCTCGCCACGCCGCGCGAGACCGTGGCAACCGACACACCCATCGCACGCGCTGCCGCGGCGAACGATCCCTCTTCGGCCACCTTGGCGAACATCGCCAGTCCTTCAAAATCCGGAAACTTCGTCATTTCATTTTTGCAATGATTGTTTGCAGGCGATTCTATTTCGAAAAGATCGGTGCGTCGATATTCTTCTCACATCGCTTCACGACACATCAACCGAACAAACAAGGAGAAACACCATGGCACGTAAGCTCGAAGGAAAGATCGCTCTCGTCACCGGCGCCAGCAGCGGCATCGGCCTCGCAACGGCCAAGCGCTTCGCGGCGGAAGGCGCGCATGTGTATATCACCGGCCGCCGTCAGGCCGAACTGGATGCAGCCGTATTGGAAGTCGGCAACGCGACGGGTGTACGTGTCGATTCGTCGAAACTTGATCAGCTCGACGCACTGTATGAGCAGATCCGCGGCGAGAAGGGTCGCCTTGATGTGCTGTTCGCCAATGCAGGCGGCGGCTCGATGGTGCCGCTTGGCGAAATCACCGAAGCGCACTATCACGACACCTTCGATCGCAACGTAAAGGGCACGCTGTTCACGGTCCAGAAAGCACTGCCGCTGCTGTCGCGGGGCGCATCGGTGATCCTCGCCGGCTCGACTGTGACCATCGAAGGAACGGCGGCCTTCAGCGTCTATTCTGCCTCGAAGGCCGCTATTCGCAACTTTGCACGTAGCTGGATTCTCGATCTGAAGGACCGCGGCATCCGCGTCAACACGATCAGCCCCGGCGCGACGAAGACGCCCGGCTTGGTCGAGCTTGCCGGACCGGACGCCACGCAGCAGCAAGGGCTGCTGGATTATTTGGCGTCGCGCATTCCGATGGGCCGTGTCGGCGATCCGAACGAAATCGCGGCCGCAGCGCTCTTTCTGGCATCCGACGACGCGAGCTTCGTGAACGGCGCCGAGTTGTTCGTCGATGGCGGTCAGGCTCAAGTCTGAGCCTGCTGCTCGGGGTGGCAGCGCCAGGCTGCGCTGCCGCACTCGGCACATGGAGATCGAGATGATCGAGCATCGCCCATTCGAGACGCTCGGCCGCATCGAGCGCGACTGGCTTCAGGCGAGACTGCACTTTCGCTTCGGCGAGATCGGTCAGCCCCAACATGCACCGGTAGGCCCGCTCTACATCTGGAACGACGACACGTTCGCGCCGCAGTCGGGATTTGGCATGCACGCCCACAAGAACGTGGAGATCGTCACCTTCGTGCGCTCGGGCGTCCTCACGCACGAAGACAGCTTCGGCAACACCGGCCGCATCGAAGCGGGCGATGTGCAGGTGATGAGCGCCGGCACCGGCATTCGACATGCCGAGCGCAACATGGGAAGTGAGCCGGCGCAGTTGTTTCAGATCTGGCTGACACCGCGCACGTTCGACGGTGAGCCACGTTGGGCTCAATGTCGTTTCGATATGGATCGATATGTCGAAGGCTTCGGTGTCTTTGCAAGCGGCGCGTCAGCGGACATTGACGCCGGCGCCCTGCCGATAGATGCTGATGCCCGTCTCTTGGCTGCAAACATGCATGCCGGGCAATGCCTCGATTGCACGTTGTCCAAGGGTGCGATGGCTTATCTTGTCCCCACAGCAGGCGGCATTCAAGTGAACGACGTCCGTCTCGCCGCCCGCGATGGAGCGGCAGTGATCAACGAGTCTGCTCTGTCGATCACTGCATTCGGCGACACATGGGTCGTCCTTCTTGAGACCGTCCTGTCCCAGTAGCGGCCGTTCGAGTGGCCGCACTGTGAATTAGGCAAGCGGCAGAAATTGGCCGACAAGCGCACGCTCGTCGGCCACGGAAGCTAGACTTCCGTTTGCTCAGCCATCTCAAGTGCGTCGTCTACCTCGATCCCAAGGTACCGCACCGTGCTCTCGATCTTTGTATGGCCCAAAAGCAGTTGGACCGCGCGCAGGTTCTTAGTGCGGCGATAGATCAACGACGCTTTTGTTCGTCGCATTGTGTGCGTACCGTATGCGCTGTCGTCGAGTCCGATCGACGCGATCCAACGATGAACGATGCGTGCATACTGACGCGTCGACACATGCGCTGAGGCATGCAGCCGGCTTGGGAACAAATAATCGGCAGGCTTCAATCCTCGAGCACAAATCCAAGCCAAAACACTTTGACGAGTCTGCTCCGTTATTTCAAACTGAACCGGTCGATGCGTTTTCTGCTGCATGAAAGTCGCGCGAGCTACGATATGACCTCCCATGGAAATATCCTGCACTTGCAAGCGCGTCAAATCGCACGCTCGAAGCTTACTGTCGATCGCAAGGTTGAACATCGCCAACTCGCGAGCGTTGGATGACATCTGCAGTCTTGTCCGAATCGCCCAGATCTCACGAAGCTTCAACGGAGGCTTCTGTCCGGTCAGCCTCCCCTTATTCCACGGCACCCGACGAGCGGGCGAACAATTAAGCGCTTCCATGGCAACCTCCTCTTCGATGAAGGGAGATCAATCTTGCGCTCACGCCAGCGGTCGCTGTTCGACCCACAACGGACGGTCGCATTCTCAGCGATCCAAGGGCAGATAACGGAAGCAGTACAGTCATCCACCTCACGCTCCGCAACCTTTGCGCACGCGACGGAAGACAGTCTGCCCCAAGCTTAACAAGGCCGCTGTTCCGAGCATGCCCGTCGAAGACTTCACCGCGCATCTTCCACGTGCCTCGCAAACCATCGGACACGACGTCGACGGGCTATCCCAGCAAAGCATAGCGACACGATGGAGCAGTGCGCGTTGTCTGCCGCTCGGTCCGAAGGCGGATGCGGCCCTAACGCAGCCTCTCATCAGATTATTACTTTGTAAGTCTTTGACACAAAAGCCAAATATATCGCGCCACACTCTAAGTAATTGCTATGCAATCACCGTGATTTCATTTCAATTTTGGTGCTCATATTCTTTTCTCAACAACGGGTGGAACCTTCGTCGAAATGGAGCTTGCCTTGTTTGATGAAACTGAATTAATCGGCCGTTTGCGCAGTCTGATAGGTGATGATGCAGTCATCTCCGTCGCGGAGGACATGGGCGGTTTCGTCGAGGATTTCCGCGGGCGGTATCGCGGTGCGGCGCTGTGCGTGGTGCAGCCGTCGTCGACGGAGCAGGTCGCGGGTGTCGTCCGCCTGTGCGCGGCGGCGAGGGTGCCCTTGCTCGCCCAAGGCGGCAACACCAGCCTGTGCGGCGGCTCCGTGCCGGCGACGCAAGGCGTGCCGCCTGTCATAGTCAACCTGGCGCGCATGCGCCGCATTCGTGGCATCGACGCCGCGAACGGTTCGATGGAAGTGGAAGCGGGCTGTGTCCTCAAGACTGTGCAGGATGCAGCCGCCGATGTCGCGCTACTCTATCCCGTGAGTCTTGGCGCGGAGGGTTCGTGCCAGATCGGCGGCACGCTTTCGACCAACGCCGGCGGCACCGGCGTGCTGCGTTATGGCAATACGCGCGAGAACGTGCTCGGCCTCGAAGTGGTCATGGCCGACGGCACCATCTGGAACGGCCTGCGCGGGCTGCGCAAGGACAACACCGGCCTCGACCTCAAGCATCTTTTCATTGGCGCGGAAGGCGCGCTCGGCATCATCACGGCGGCGACCCTCAAGCTGCATCCGCTGCCGACGCATCACGCGCTCGCCTGGTTTGCGCCGACCGACCCGCAAGCCGCGCTGACGATACTCGGGATGTTCCAGGCCAACTGCGGCTCGCGCCTCTCGGCGTTCGAACTGATGAACGCACGGCAATTGCAGCTGGTCGTCGAGCACGTGATGGATCGCCGCGCACCGCTCGAAGGCGCGCACGACTGGCACGTGCTGGTCGAGCTGGGCGACACGCAAGGCGCATCCGACATGGAAAGCGTGTTGCAGGCCACGCTCGAAGAAGCGGCCGAAGCAGGCTTGCTCGAAGACGCGATCATCGCGAGCAGCGACCGTCAGCGCGCCGCACTGTGGGAAGTGCGGCACAGCGTGACGGAAGCTAACAAGAAGGCCGGCATCGGGTTGACCACGGATTGCGCGGTGCCGTTGTCCGCGGTGCCTGCGTTCATCGAACAGGCTACGCAAGCTGTGCTCGCGCTCAACGCGCAGATCGGCATCGTGATCGTCGGCCATATGGGCGACGGCAACATCCATCTGGTGCCGATGTACACCTTCGATGCCTGGCGCGCGCTGCCCGACCAGGCCGCCGCGGGCGCTGCCGTGCGTCGCGCCGTGAACGATGCCGCTCATGCGCTCGGCGGCACGTTCAGCGCGGAACATGGCGTCGGCCAGACGGGCTTGCCGGAAATGGCGCACTACAAGTCCGCGGCCGAACTGTCGATCATGCGTGCCGTGAAAAGTGCGCTCGATCCCGCGAACCTCATGAACCCGGGGCGTCTCTTTCCCGCCGCGCCGCTCTGATCCACCCCTCATCAAGCCACCACCGCCCCTCGCTTACCGCAGGAGACTTATATGAAGCCCAAGCACGATAATGACAAAACGATCCTCAACCCCGCCCGCCGCTCGGCGATCAAGACCGTAGGCGCAGGCATCGTGGCCGGCGCGTTCCCGTTTGTCTGGACGCCTTCGCGCGCGGCCAGCAAGCGCATCGTCGTGCGTGACGACGGTGGTATCTACACCAAGGCGTACGGCGCGGTGTACTACAAGCCGTTCTTCGAGAAGACCGGCATCGAAGTGGTGGGCGTGCAGGCGAATGCCGAGCCGACCGCGCAGATCAAGAGCATGGTCGAAGCAGGCAGCTACGCGTGGGACATGGCGAAGATCAGCCAGCCCGCGATTCTTCTGCTGACCTCGGGTGGCAAGGAATATCTCGAGAAGCACGGCCTCGAATCCGATCCGACCATCGCCAAGATTCCCAAGCAATACATGTCGGCATATGGCGTGGGCACCAATGTCTATTCGACCGTGCTCGCGTATCGCACCGATGCGTTCAAGGGCCGCAAGGCGCCGAGTTCGTGGGCCGATCTCTGGAACGTGAAGGACTTCCCGGGCCGCCGCTCGATCCGCAAGTATCCGTTCGATACGCTGGAAGAAGCGATGATGGCCGATGGCGCATCGACGAGCCAGGTCTATCCGATCAACTTCGATCGCGCGTTTGCAAGTCTCGACAAGATCTCGAAGCAAGTGGATGTGTGGTGGACGACGGGCGCGCAAGTCGAGCAGATGCTCAACTCGGGCGAAGTCGCGATGGTCGCGACGTGGGCCTCGCGTGCGCAATCGGCGATGGCCTCGGGCGCGCCGGTGGGCATCGTGTGGAACCAGAACATCTGGGGCTGCGACAACTGGGCGATCCTGAAGGGCACGCCGAACGCCGATGCCTGCCGCGAGTTCATCAGGTTCGCCAGCGACCCGAAGCGTCAGGCCGCGCTCGTCGAGTACTTCCCGGCGGGTCTCACGCATCCGGAATCCTTTAACTACGTGAAGCCGGAACAGGCGAAGAACTGCCCGACGTTCCCGGACAACATGAAGACCGGCGTGCATATCGATGCAAAGTACTGGCAGGAGAATCAGAGCGTGGCGCTCGAGCGCTTCAACCGCTGGATTCTCACTTAAGGCCTGGCATCGTTCATCAAGGAAGAGATCCGCATGGCAACCATCAATCTCCAGATCAGCGGTCTGTGCAAGCGTTACGGCGACTTCGTCGCGCTCGCGCCGACCGATCTTGACGTCGCACAGGGCGAGTTCCTGACGCTGCTGGGCCCGAGCGGCTCGGGCAAGACCACGCTGCTGAGCCTCATCGCGGGGCTTGCGCAGGCGGACGGCGGCTCGATCCGCATCAACGGCGTCGACGTCACCGACGGCGCGCCGTACGACCGCGACATCGGCATGGTGTTTCAGAACTACGCGCTGTTTCCGCACATGACGGTGGCGGAGAACATCGCGTTTCCCCTGCAGATGCGCAAGGTCGATGCGGCCAGCGCGAAGAAGCGCGTCGCCGAGGCGCTGGAGATGGTGCATCTGCCGCACGTCGCGGGTCGCTATCCGCGCGAGTTGTCGGGCGGGCAGCAGCAGCGTATCGCGCTGGCGCGCTGCATGGTGTACCGGCCGTCGATCATCCTGATGGACGAGCCGCTCGGCGCACTCGACAAGAAGCTGCGCGATCACATGCAGCTGGAGATCAAGCGCATTCACCGCGATCTTGGCACCACGATCATCTACGTGACGCACGATCAGGAAGAAGCGATGACGATGTCGGACCGCATCTGCTTGATGGATGCGGGCAAGATCGCGCAGCTGGGTACGCCTGCTGATCTGTACTTCCGTCCGAAGAATGTGTTCGTGGCGGATTTCCTCGGTGAATCGAATCTGCTCGATGCACAGGTCACGTCGCGTGAAGGCGATCAGGTGCGCCTCGCGATGCAAGGCATCGACAAGGGCCGCGCGATGGTCTACGACGCACAGGTGCAATCAGGCAAGCCGGTGAAGCTGATGCTGCGTCCGCAGAATTTGCGCGTGAACGGTCACAACGATTCAAGCGCGGAGACCATGTCCGCCAGGCTCACCGACATCATGGTGACCGGCGGCATGACCAAGCTGTACATGCAGCGCCAGCAGCAGAACGCGGAGGCCGCTGAACTGGTGGCGTCGTTCCCCACCGACCGGCTCGGGGCGCGCTATGAGATCGGCCAGACGCTGACGCTGTCGTGGTCGCCCGCCGATGCTGTCGCCATCGCGGGGTGAGCCGATGAACCCTTCCGCCATGACCGCGCAGAACGATCGCGCCGCGCCGCGCAAAACACGCAACCCGCGCCTGAGCCGCAAGCTGCGCGTGGCCGCGATGGCCGCACCCGTGATCGTGCTGCTCACGGTGTTCCTGATCTATCCGGTCGGACAATTGCTGCTGCTGAGTATTCACAATCAGAGCGGCTTCACGATGGCCGAGTACAAGCGGCTGTTCGCCTCGTCGGTGTATGTGGAAGTGCTGTGGGTGACGATGAAGGTATCGCTGCTCACGACCTTCTTCTCGGTGCTGGTGGGCTATCCCGTTGCGTACCTGATCTCGGCCGCCACGCGCGAGCGCAAGAACCGCTTGCTGTACTGGGTGCTGCTGTCGTTCTGGACGAGCTTTCTGGTGCGTACGTTTGCGTGGGTCGTGCTGCTCGGGCGCAACGGCGTGCTCAACTGGCTGCTGAAGCACCTCGGTCTTGTGGATTCGCCGCTGGGCCTGCTGTACAACCTGCCGGCAGTGATCGTAGGCATGACGCACGCGTTGATGCCGATCGCCATCATGACGATGCTCTCGGTGATGGAGAACATTGACCGGAGGTTGCCGAGCGCGGCATCGACGCTCGGTGCGCGTCCGGGCACGGCGTTCTGGAAGGTGTATTTCCCGCTGTCGCTGCCGGGGGTGTTTGCATCGGCGTTGATGGTGTTCGTCACCGCAATCGGCTTCTTCATCACGCCGACGCTGCTGGGCGGACGCCACGAGACGATGATTACGCAGTTGATCATCGATCAGGTGTTGCAGGCGTTGAACTGGGGCTTCGCGGGTGCGATCTCGGTGCTGCTGCTGGCGGTGGTGCTGGTGGTGTTCGTGGTGTATGACCGGATGGTCGGTCTCTCGACGATGACCGGTGGCAGCACGGCGAACAACCCGAAGCAGCACGGTGGCATGGGCCGCAAGGTCGGCGACGCGCTGCTTACGCTGCTGGCAAACGCAACCGACACGCTGATCGCCGTACTCCCGAAGCGCAAGAAGCGCGCAGGCGACGGCAACGGCATGACGCTGCGCACCGTCGTCACACTGATCCTGGTGTTCCTGAGCGCGCCTGCGTTCCTGATGATCCCACTGTCGTTCGATTCCGCCTCGGGCCTTGCCTGGCCGCCGCACGGCGTGTCGTTGCAGTGGTACCAGCAGGTGATGGACTCGCCGCTGTGGATGCAGGCCGCGACCCGTTCGCTGGTGGTAGGCGTGGGCACCGGTGTGCTGTCGATGGCGATCGGCACGCCCGCGGCGTTCCTGCTGGTGCGCGGCGGCTTGCGCTGGAATGCGGCGATGCTCGCGTTCGTGCTCGCCCCGATCGTCGTGCCGCGCATGATCCTGGCGGTGGGCGTGTTCTATTTCTTCGCGAAGATTGGCCTGGTGGGTTCGTCGCTGGGACTGGTGCTGGCGCACACGGTGGTCGCGGTGCCGTACGTGGTGATCACGATGATGGCGGTGCTGCGCAACTACGACACGCGCCTCGACCTCGCCGCACAGAGCATGGGCGCCCGCACCTTCACGACACTCAGACGCGTAACCTTCCCGATCCTGAGCGCAGGCATGCTCTCCTCGTTCCTGTTCGCGTTTGCGACTTCGTTCGATGAGTTGACCATCGCGCTGTTCTCGTCAGGCGGATTGAGCACGACGCTGCCCAAGCAGTTCTGGGACGAGACCACGATGCAGATCTCGCCGGTGATCGCCGCCGTATCCACGCTGCTGTTCGTGTTCATCTCCATTCTGATTTCCATTGCCGACCGCTTGCGTCGTCGAAGCACGGCATCCTGAGCCATTCAAATTTAAAGAGAATCGTATGTCGCTGACGTCTCAATCCTTGCATGGCATCCTGCCCGCGATTCCCACGCCGGTGAATCCGGACGATACCATCAACGTCGATGCCACCCGCGCCTTGCTGCGCTATCTGCTCGAACAGGGCATTGACGGCGTACTGCCGCTGGGCGGCACGGGCGAATACGGCGCGCTGTCGAGCGAGCAGCGCGTGCGCATGGTCGACCTGACCGCGCGCGAAGCAGCGGGCCGCATTCCGGTGATCGCCGGCGTGCTCGATCCGGGATATCACGATGCAATGAAAGCCGCGAAGGACTTCGCCGCCGCCGGCGCCGACGCCTTGCTCGTGCTGACGCCGTATTACACGAACCCGACGCAGGCCGGCATCCGCGATTACTTCCTGCGCTACGCCGACGAATCCCCGGTGCCCATCCTGCTGTACGAAATCCCGTACCGCACGCGTATCGCGATTGCGCCCGAGGTCATTCATGAGTTGTCGAAGCATGAACGCATCATCGGCATGAAGGCGTGCAACACCGACATGTATCACTTCCTGCGCGTAGTCGCGGGCGTCGATGATTCCTTCGCGGTGTTGAGCGGTGAAGACACCTTGTTCCCGCTCCACGTGGCGGCGGGGGCGCGGGGCGGTATCGTCGTGACGGCGTCGCTGTTGCCGACGGCATGGCGCCGTATCTTCGAACTCGCCAGCGCAGGCAAGACGCAGGAAGCGCTCGCGATGCATCGCTCGCTGATCCCGCTGATGAACCTCGCGTTCGCCGAAACCAATCCGGGCCCGATGAAGTCGGTCATGGACCTGATCGGCGTGAATGCGCCGGACATGCTCGCGCCGCTGGTTCGTGCCGACGACACGCTGTCGGGCAACCTGCGCGCCGAGCTGAAGAAGCAGCTGGCGATCTTCGAAGGACGCTGATCAGCGGCGCGACATCGGCAGCCGCGACTTCGAGATGGAGGTCGCGGCGACCTGTACGTGCTTGACCAGTTCCGCCTCGACACGCTCGATGGTCCAGCGCGTGGTGGGCACCGAGATGTTGACGGCGGCCACAGCGGTGCCGTCATGATCGGTGATCGGAGCGGCCACGGCGATGTCGCCCAGCACGGTTTCATTCTCGATGACGCTATAGCCCCGGCGCGATGCCTGATGCACGCGTTCGAGCAGCTTCTTCTGATCGGTTTCGGTATAGGGCGTCATGCGTTCGAGCGGTGTGCGCGACATGACGGCCTTCAGCTGCTTCTCGGGAAGACGCGAAAGAATGGCGATGCCGGACGCCGTATAAAGCGCGGGAAGACGCGCGCCCAGCGCGATATCCACGTTGAAGAGATGGCGGCCGGGAAAGCGCGCGACAAACACGATCTCATTGCCGTCGATCTCGTGCAGGTTCGTGGTTTCGCCGAGATGACGGCTGATGTCGAGCAAATAAGGCGAGGCTTTATCGATCAGCTCGTTGGCGCGGATGTAGTTATACGAAAACTGCAGGACCTTGGTCGTGAGACGGTAGTCGCGCGTTTCAGGCACACGCGCCAGATAGCCGAGCGCTTCGAGCGTATGAACGATGCGTTGCGCGGCGCTGCGGTCCAGCGACGAAGCCTTGGCGAGATCTGCAAGCGTCATCTGCCGGTTCGGACCGTCGAAGGCGTGCAGCACACGGAAGGTCTTTTCAGCGGAACCGACGAACAGCGAAGAGCGCTCGCCGGATGCTTCGCGCGTGCTGCGCGCAGACGTGGATGATGCCTTGGGCATGGGGCCAATGATTGTATTCCGATGGCTTCGATTGTAGTTCAATCAAAGATGCTTAACTCAGGAAAACGATATGAAAATCGCCTTCATCGGCGCAGGTAATCTCGCTTCGGCTCTGATGGGCGGACTCATTCGACGAGGCGCAACCCCGCATGACCTGCTGGCCGTCGATCCCGACGAAAGCAAGCGGCAAGCAGCCGCGCAGGAACTGTGTGTCGCTACGGCGGAGCGCCTTGCATCGGCGGAAGGCGTCGATGCAGTCGTGCTCGCCGTGAAGCCGCAAATCCTGGAGAAGGTGTGCGCCGCGCTTGCTCCGTTGCTCAAGCGGCAACTCGTCATCAGCGTCGCGGCAGGCGTGCGCATCGCGGATGTCTCGCGTTGGCTCGGCGGCTACGCGGCCATCGTCCGGTCGATGCCGAACACGCCCGCGTTGATCGGCATGGGCATGACGGGACTGCACGCAGCGCCAGACGTGACGCCCGACATGCGCGAGCAGGCGAATGCCGTCATGAGTTCGGTGGGCGCTACGCTGTGGGTCGAGCACGAAGCACAACTCGATGCGGTCACGGCAGTGTCGGGAAGCGGGCCGGCCTACGTGTTCTATTTCATCGAATCATTGATCGCTGCGGGCGAAAGCGCCGGGCTCGATGCCGGGCAGGCGCGCACGCTGGCGCTGGAGACGTTTTTCGGTGCATCGGCGCTGGCGCGGCAGTCGGATGAAACGGCGGCAGTGTTGCGCGAGCGGGTGACGTCGAAGGGCGGCACGACGGCGGCCGCGCTGGCCTCGTTCGAACAGTCCGGCATCAAGGAAGAAATCGGGCGCGGCGTGCGTGCGGCACAGGCGCGCTCGGATGAACTGGCCCGCGAACTGGGCGCGAAGTAAAGATAATTTCACTCTCATCTCAAGCTTATGAAAGTTATCGTAACCGTCAAACGCGTGGTGGATTACAACGTGAAGGTGCGCGTGAAGTCGGACAACACGGGCGTGGAACTCGCCAACGTGAAGATGTCGATGAACCCGTTCGATGAAATCGCCGTTGAGGAAGCAGTGCGTCTGAAGGAAGCGGGCATCGCGACTGAAGTGATCGCCGTGTCGTGCGGTGTGACGCAATGTCAGGAAACCTTGCGCACGGCGCTTGCCATCGGTGCGGATCGCGCGGTGCTGGTGGAGACGGCGGAAGAGCTTCAGCCGCTCGCCGTCGCGAAGATCCTGAAGGCGTTGGTCGATCAGGAAAAGCCTGAGCTCGTCATTCTCGGCAAGCAGGCTATCGATGACGATTCGAATCAGACCGGTCAGATGCTCGCTGCCTTGGCGGGATTGCCGCAAGCGACGTTCGCCTCGAAAGTAGTGATTGCCGATGGCCGCGCTTCTGTCTCGCGCGAAGTGGATGGCGGTGCGGAAACGCTGTCGCTGAAGCTGCCGGCAGTCATCACGACGGACTTGCGCCTGAACGAGCCGCGTTACGTCACGCTGCCAAACATCATGAAGGCGAAGAAGAAGCCGTTGAGCACGATGACGCCTGCCGAACTCGGCGTCGATGTTGCGCCGCGGTTGAAGACGCTGAAGGTCGTCGAGCCGCCGAAGCGCAGCGCCGGTATCGCGGTGCCCGACGTAAAGACTCTGGTCGAGAAGCTGAAGAACGAAGCGAAGGTGATCTGAACATGACGATTCTGGTAATTGCGGAACACGACAACGCGTCGATCAAGGCAGCCACGCTGAATACGGTTGCAGCGGCCACAACGATCGGCGGCGACGTGCATGTGCTGGTCGCAGGCTCTAACGCGCAAGGTGCAGCGGATGCCGCCGCGAAGATTGCAGGCGTGGCCACAGTCCTGCTCGCCGATGCGCCTCAACTTGCCGACGGCCTCGCGGAAAACGTCGAAGGCACGGTGCTGAACATCGCGAAGGACTATTCGCACATCCTCGCGCCGGCTACGGCTTACGGCAAGACCATCGCGCCGCGGATCGCCGCGCATCTCGACGTCGCGCAGATCAGCGACATCACGGCCGTCGACAGCGCCGACACCTTCGAGCGTCCAATCTACGCGGGCAATGCCATCGCGACGGTGCAGTCGAGCGATCCGATCAAGGTCATCACGGTGCGCGCAACCGGCTTCGATCCGGTCGCAGCGGAAGGCGGCAGTGCAGCAGTCGAGAAGATCGAAGCCGCCGCCAATGCAGGCATCTCGCAGTTCGTGAGCCGTGAAGTCACGAAGCTGGACCGTCCGGAACTGACGAGCGCGCACATCATCGTGTCGGGTGGCCGTGGCTTGGGCAGCGGCGAAAACTACACGAAGACGCTCGAGCCGCTGGCGGACAAGCTGGGCGCGGCGCTGGGCGCATCGCGCGCGGCGGTCGATGCCGGTTATGTGCCGAACGACTTCCAGGTGGGCCAGACGGGCAAGATCGTCGCGCCGCAGCTGTACGTGGCGGTCGGTATCTCGGGCGCGATCCAGCACTTGGCCGGCATGAAGGACAGCAAGGTGATCGTCGCGATCAATAAGGACGCGGAAGCGCCGATCTTCAGCGTGGCCGATTACGGTCTCCTTGGCGATCTGTTCACGGTCGTGCCGGAGCTGGTCGCAGCACTCGACCACTGACTCCTGCAGCAATGGTCGCGACTTGATGCCCCTCGGGCATGAAGTCTTGATTATTTCTCACGCTACACGCGTTTCTTTCCTCGCCAGAATACTTTCACCACGACGCCGCCGGAGCCCGCCAGGGCCTGCCGGCGCCGGCTGCGCGCGCTCGTTCGCGCGAAGCCACCCCCACTTACATACCGAGCAGATGGTATCTGCACGACGCCAGAACGGAGACCGGCCATGACGACGACCGTCGCGAAAAGGCGCACGCAGGCCGACCGCACCGCGCTCGCGCGGGCTGCGCTGGTGCGCTCGGCCATCGCGATCCTGAGCGACCTCGGCTTTGCCCGCGCAACGACCTCGGCCATCGCCGAGCATGCGGGCGTGACCACCGGCGCGCTGCATCACCACTTCCCCACCAAGGAGAGCCTGCTGTTCGCGGTGCTCGACGAACTCACCGAAGAAGCGCTCGCGCTGTTTCGCCAGTTGCGCGATCCGGCGAGCCGTGGCGACGGCGCGGCGCGCGGCATCGTCACGTCGCTGTGGGCGCTGTACGGCAGCCGCCGCTATTGGGCGGTCTGGGAAATCAACATCGGATTGCGGCCAGATCAGGCGCTGCATGAGGCGCTCATCGAGCACCGGACGCGCACGCGCGAACGCATGTACCGCGTCGTCGAGGCGAATCCGTCGCTCAGGGCCGACACGAAGCGCGCACTGACCGAACTGCTGCCGTTTCTGCTCTCGTCGATGCGCGGCATCTTCCTCGACACGTTCTTCGCCGGCCATGAAGCCGAATGGCTGAATCGCCAGCTCGAGCGGCTGATCCATGCGCTCGATCAGGAGATGAAGGCGCTGTCCGCCTAGCCGAACCGCAACATCCCGCGCAATGCCCTTATTTGAATCGCATCACCCCGATCAGGCACCTGGGAGCTCGCATGAATCACCCTAGTCGCGCTACGGCGCATCCGGCGGCAGGCGCCGCGAGAACCGGTTCGAAGAGCCTCGTCCTCGAAGGCGTCAGCAAGCGCTACGGCGGCGTTCAGGCACTCGACACGCTGACGCTCGCCGTGGAACCGGGCGAACTGGTTTCGCTGCTCGGGCCGTCGGGGTGCGGCAAGACGACCACGCTGCGGCTGATCGCGGGCTTCGAGTTTCCCGATACGGGCAGTGTGCGCATCGACGGCGCCGACGTCTCCGCGTTGCCGCCGAACAAGCGCGGTCTCGGCATGGTGTTCCAGAACTACAGCCTGTTTCCGCACATGACGGTGGGCGAGAACATCGGCTTCGGGCTGCGCATGGCGGGCGTGAAGAAGGCGCAGATCGCGGCGCACGTGACCCGCATGCTCGATCTGATTCGTCTGCCGCAGTATGGCGATCGCCGCATCGGCCAATTGTCGGGCGGCCAGCAGCAGCGCGTCGCGCTGGCGCGCGCCATCGTCAATGATCCTTCGGTGCTGCTGCTCGACGAACCGCTCGGCGCGCTCGACAAGAACCTCCGCGAAGGCATGCAGTTCGAGATCCGCCGCATGCAGCAGGAACTCGGCATCACGAGCGTGATGGTCACGCACGATCAGGAAGAAGCGATGACGATGAGCGATCGCGTCGTCGTCATGAGTCACGGGCGGATCCTGCAAAGCGGCGCGCCGCGTGAAGTGTATGACCGGCCGCACAACCGCTTCGTCGCGGAGTTTCTGGGCACGGCGAATGTGTTCTCGTGCCGCGTCAGCGCGCGCAGCGTGCAGTCGATGACCGTGGTCACGCTGCCCGAATCCGGCAACGCTCCGGTCGAGATGACGCTGGACCTGCCGCGCGCGTTGCAGGGCGACTTGCCCGGCACGCTGGAAGTGGCGCTGCGGCCGGAGAAGATCGCCATCGATGCGCCCAAGGAAGGCCATATCCGCCTGCGCGGACAGATCGTGCAGCACGTGTTTCGCGGCTCGCAACATTCCTATGAGATCGACGTGCCGGGCCTCGGCCCGCGCATCTACGCCTACGAACAAGCGTTCTCCACCGATCACGCGGGCCATGCGCGCGGCCAGGCGGTGACGGTGTCCTTCGCCCCGCACGACGTGGTCGTGCTCGAACCGGACGGCGCGCCCGCCGCCGCGCCGGATGCGAGCATCGCGCCGGTCACGCAGACCGGGCCGCTGGCGAGCGAAGGAGCGCGCTGATGTCCACGCCCGCCGCCACCGCATCTGCCGCCGCGCCGCAAGGACGGCGGCGCGCCCGCGAGGCCGCGCTGCGCATCACGCTGCTGTGCGCGCCCGCGCTCGTGCTGCTGATCGTGTTCTTTGCGTTTCCGCTGATCGGCAACGCGCTGCGCAGCCTCGGACTTGACGCGCAGGCTGCGCCGTCGCAGACGAGTCCATGGTCGAACTACGAGAAGCTGTTCGTCGATCCGTACTACCGCGGTGTGATCGTCGAGACCATCAAGGTGAGCTTCATCGCGACGCTGCTGTGTATCGCGCTCGGCTATCCGATCGCGCACTTCATGGTGCGCCGCGCGGGACGCCTCGCCATGCCGATGCTGTTCCTGCTGATCGCGCCGCTGCTCACGTCGATCATCATGCGCACGTTCGGCTGGCGCGTGCTGTTCGCGCGGCACGGTCCGTTCAACGACCTGCTGATGTGGCTGCACCTGATCGAACGGCCGCTGCGCGTGCTGGGCGGACCGCTTGGCGTGTATATCGGCATCGTGCA
The DNA here is from genome assembly GCF_023631025.1 of Caballeronia sp. GACF4. Lineage (NCBI taxonomy): Bacteria > Pseudomonadati > Pseudomonadota > Betaproteobacteria > Burkholderiales > Burkholderiaceae > Caballeronia > Caballeronia sp. GACF4. The sequence goes on along the minus strand of NZ_JALQDW010000022.1, from coordinate 28,520 downwards.
CGTGATGGTGCCGTTCATGGTGCTTTCCATCGTGCCGGTGCTGCGCGGCGTGGACCGGCGGCTCGAAGAGTCGGCGCGCATTCTCGGCGCGGGCGCGGCGCGCACGTTCCTGCTCGTCACCTTGCCGCTCGCGATGGAAGGCATTCTTACGGGCTGCGTGCTGGTCTTCATGCTCACGAGCGGCAGCTTCGTCACACAACTGCTGCTCGGCGACGGCAGCGTGGTCACATTGCCGCTGCTGATCTTCCAGCAGTTCTCGCTCACCCAGGATCTCGGCTTCGCCAGCGCGATGGGCAACCTGCTGCTCGTCATCGTGCTTGCGTGCCTGTATGTCCAGTTGCGCGTCGCCGGACGTAAGGGAGACGCACGATGATGCGCGCCGGAACCCTCGACAGAATGGCCGCGCGCGCCGGCGCCGGTTCGCTCGCGGTCTTCACCGCGCTGTTCTTCATCGCGCTCATCGCGCCGATCGTGGTGGTGGTACTGGTGTCGTTCTCGCCGGACGAATCGCTTGCCGTGCCGCTCGGCGGCTTGTCGCTGCGCTGGTATCACCGCTTGTGGGATTACCGCCCGTTCGTCGATTCGCTGTTGACGAGCCTTTATCTCGCGCTCAGCTCGTCGTTCATCGCGATCCTGATCGCCGTGCCCGCGGCGATCGGCGTGGGCCGCAGCAGCGGCCGTGTGGCGACGGCCTTGACGACCTTCCTGCTCGCGCCCATCGCCATTCCCGCGCTGGTGATCGGGCTGTCGCTGCTGTACTTCCTGTCGAACATCGGCATTGGCGTGTCGTTCCTGGCGCTGCTGATCGCGCATACGGTCGTGTCCGTGCCCTACGTGATGCGCACCACGCTCGCAACGTACAAGAACACGCATGCATCCTATCTGGAAGCGGCCTCGGTGCTTGGCGCGGACCGCTGGCAGACCTTCCGCCACGTGACCTTGCCGCTAATCGCGCCGGGCATCTTCGCGGGCGCGCTGTTCTCGATTCTCGTGTCGCTCGACAACCTCGGCGTGTCGTACTTTTTCGGTACGGCGAACGTCACGACGCTGCCTGTCGTGATGTTGTCGTACCTGCAAAACCAGTTCGATCCCGCCATCGCCGCGATCAGCACGGTGCAGATGGCGATCACCATTGTCCTGCTGTTGATCGTCGAAAAAACCTACGGCCTGCGCGCGTTGACGACGCAATGAAGCCAGCGCCACACCACCTCACCTGCTACGGAGCCTGAATGAACGTCTCACATGCTGTGCGCGCCACTGGGCTGGCGATCTCGCTTTCCGCCGCCGCGCTGACCTCGCACGCCGCCGACCTGACCGTCACCGCTTACGGCGGTGCATGGGAACAGGCTTATCGCAAGTGCTTCGTGCAGCCGTTCGAGAAGCAGACCGGCAAGTCGGTCGACGTGATTCTCGGCAGCCCGATGCAGTGGATCAACCAGATCGCGGCGAACACGGCGCATCCGCCCATCGACGTGATGATCGGCCTCGTGGACAGCGGCGAGATCGCGCGCCAGAAAGGCCTGGTGGAGCCGATCGACGAGAAGAACGTGCCGAACCTGAAGGACATCAAGCCGAACATGCTCGCGTACGGCAAGGGCTATGGCTTCCCGATCGCGTTCGGCGACTTTGGCCTGATGTACAGCAAGAAGGCGGTGCCGAATCCGCCGAAGACGTGGAAGGAATTCGTCGATGGCACCAACGCCGGCAAGTGGCACGCGGCGCTGCCCGGCATCGCCTACGTGGGCACGGCGCAGGGCTTGATCGGCTTGTTCGCGATGGTGTACGGCGGCAGTCTCGACAACGTGCAGCCGGGTCTCGACGAGATCAAGAAGATGCAGAAGAGCGGCAACGTGACCTTCTACAGCGAACCGAATTCGCCGCTGGTGGCGCTCAAGTCGGGCGATATTGACATGGCCATGTACTTCGACGGCCGCGCCTGGGCCGAGCATGACGCGAGCAATCCGGACATCGGCTATCTGAATCCGAAGCCGGGCGCGGTAGCGTTCCCGACCATGGTGCAGAAGGTCAAGAACGGCTCGCCGCTCGGCTTCCAGTTCATGAACGTGGTGGCATCAGCGGAAGGGCAGAGCTGCTTCGCCAACCTGATCCAGTACTCGGCGTCGAACAAGAACGCCAAGTACTCGGAGAAGGTGGCGCCGCGCGTGCCGCAGGACAACGACTCGATGTGGCTGCCGTTCGACGTGATCTCGCAGAAGACGCCGCAATGGGTCGAGATGTGGAACAAGCAGATCGGTCGCTGACCGCAACAGAGGATTGAGTTCATGAGCCTGAGAATTGGAGTCGATATCGGCGGTTCCTTCACCGATTTCGCGGTGCTGGACGACGACACGCGCAGTATCCGCACGCTGAAGGTGTTCTCGCGTCCCGACAGTCCCGGCAGCGAAGTGCTGGCGGGCATGGCAGGGTTGATCGAGCGCTATGGCATCGAGGCGCGCGATGTCGCGTACTTCACGCACGGCACGACGGTGGGCGTCAACGCGGTGGTGCAGCGGCGCGGCCTGCGTCTCGCCCTCATCACCACGGAGAAGTTCGAGGACGTACTGGACATTGCGCGCCTGAAGATCCCCGACATGTATCACCTGCTGTCGCGCCGGCCGGATCCGCTGATTCCGCGCGACCGCGTGTTCGGCGTGAAGGGCCGGCTTGCGGCGGACGGCAGGGAGGAAGCGCCGATCGACAAAGCCAGCGTGCTTGCTGCCATCGAAGGCATTCGCCGCTCGGATTGCGAAGGTGTCGTGGTGTCGCTGCTGCATTCGTATCGCAATCCGCAGCACGAAAAGGACGTGAAGGCGCTGATCGCGAAGCACTATCCGGAGCTGTTCGTGTCGTGCTCGCATGAAGTGTGGCCAATCATCCGCGAATACGAGCGCACCTCCACCGCGATCATCAGCGGCTATGTGCAGCCGAAGGTCGCGGACTATCTGACGCGCCTGCAAGCTGCGCTCGCTGAAGCCGGCGTGCCCGCCGAACTGAAGGTGACCAAGTCGAACGGCGGCGTGATGAGCGCCGAGAACGGCAAGAGCAACTGCGCGCAGATGATCCTGTCGGGCACGGCGTCGGGCGTGATCGGCGCGGCGTATATCGCGAACCAGTGCGGCATTCGCAACTGCATGAGCCTCGATATCGGCGGCACGACGGCGGACGTCGCGCTGATCGTCGACGGCAAGCCGCAGTACGCGACCGGCGAATACATCGGCGAATTCCAGATTCATATTCCGTCGGTGTCGGTGTCGTCGATTGGTGACGGCGGCGGGTCCATCGCGTGGGTGGACGACTTCGGCGTGTTGAAGGTCGGCCCGCACAGCGCGGGTTCGAATCCGGGTCCGGTCTGCTACGGACGCGGCGGCGAACAGCCCACCATCACCGACGCCTTCGCCGTGATGGGCGTGCTCGGGCAATCGGACCTCGGCTACAACTCGGTGTCGCTGGACCGCGAGGCTGCGCGCCGTGCAATCGGCACGCTCGCCGGGCGGCTCGGCAAGAGCGTCGAGCAGACGGCGGAAGCCATCATCCGCGTATCCACGTCGAGCATGTATGCGGGCACGAGCCGGCTCGTGTCGCGCTTCGGCATCGACCCGCGCACCTTCACGCTGCTGCCGTTCGGCGGCGCCGGCCCGATGCTCGCGTGCTATCTGGCGCGCGCGCTGAACATGCCGGACGTCACCGTGCCGGTCACGCCGGGCGTGCTGAGCGCGCTGGGCGGACTGATCGCGGACATCAAGAACGACTTCGTCAAGACGACCTACTACGAGCTGAACGAGGCGACGCTCGCGCTCCTCGCGAACGATGCCCGCGAACTGGAGAAGCAGGCGCGCGACTGGATGACGGCTCAGATCGGTCACTCGGAGGGCGTGTCGATCGTCATGACGGCGGACATGCGCTATCGCGGGCAATCGTTCGAGATCGAGACGGCGCTCGATGCCGCCACGATCGCGTCCGGCGATCTCGCCGCAGTGCGCGAAGCGTTCCATCGCGAACATCGTCGCCTGTATGGCCACAGCGACGATCACGCGGGCATTCAGCTGGTGGCGCTGCGGCTGGTGATTTCATCGCCGACGCCGAAGCCCGAGCTCGAACGCATCGCGATGAGCGATGCGGCGCCGGTGCCGGTGCGCGAGATCGATGTGTGGATGGACGACGAAGCGCGCCGCATTCCGCTGTATCGCCGTGCCGATCTCCGCGCGGGCCAGGCGTTCGAAGGCCCGGCAGTGGTCTCGCAAGACGATGCAACCACCTGCGTGCTGCCGGGCTTCTCGGTCACCGTCGATCCGTTCGGCAATCTGGTTCTGACGAATCGCGCAACTCAACTTTGAAGACCGATCATGAAATTCGATAAATCGGAACTGCAGATCTTCGCGAACTACTGCGTCGCGGCGGCCGAGAGCATGGCTTATACGCTGGTGCGTACCGCGCACTCGACCTTCGTGAAGGAAACCGAGGACTTCTCGTGTGCACTGGCGAGCGTGGACGGCCTGACCTTCGCGTCGCCGCGCACCTTTGGCGCGACGTGGTATGTCGGTCTGGATTACGGTCCGGTGATCCGTTCGTTCACGGACTACAAGCCCGGCGACGTGTGCATGACCAACGATCCGTACAGCGGTTACGTGGCGACGCACACGCCGGACGTGGTAATGTGGAAGCCGGTGTTCTACGAAGGCGAGATCATCTGCTTCGTGTCGGGGCACATTCATAACACCGACATGGGCGGCGCCGTGCCGGCATCGCTGTCGCGCACGCTGACGGAGATCCATCAGGAAGGCATCCGCTTTCCGCCGACGCGCGTGGTGGACGGCGGCGTGGTCAACGAGACGCTGCTGTCGTGGATGATGGCAAACGTGCGCGCGCCGGATCAGAACATCGGCGACTTGAAGGCGCAGATCGCGTGTCTGACGACGGGCGAGCGGCGCGTGCTCGAGATCGTCGAGCGCTTTGGCGTCGAGGCGTTCAAGGCGGGCATTGGCCAGTTGCTCGATTACTCGGAGAGTCAGGCGCGCGCGGTGGCGCGCACGATTCCGGATGGCAAGTACTTCTTCGCCGATTACGTCGATGAAGACGCCGTCGGCGGCAAGCCGATGCGCATTGCACTGACGCTGACGGTCGATGACGGCCTGCTCGGCTTCGACTTTTCCGGCAGCGATCCGCAACTGACGTCGTCGATGAATGTGCCGACCGGGAATCATCCGCGCCACGCGTTGTTGCTGGTCGCGCTCAATTACGTGCTGTATTCGCTGAACCCGGACATCCTGCTCAACGCGGGGATGTTGCGTATCGCGACCTGCGAGATGCCGCTCGGCAGCGTGCTGAATCCGGTGCCGCCCGCCGCAGTGGGCATGCGTACGCTGACGTGCGTGGTCGTGCAGGCGGCGGTGTTCGGCGCGTTCGCGCAGGCGCTGCCGGAGCGCATGCCGGCGTGTCCGGCGTCGAGCGTGTGTCTGCTCAACGTCAAGACCACCGACACGGCGGGCCGCACCATCATGGCTTCGCTGGGTCCGGTGATGGGCGGTGCGGGCGGTGCATCGGCCGGCGACGGCTCGGATGCGTCAGGCGCGAACATGGCGTTCCTGCGCAACACGCCGGTGGAGATCAACGAAGCCGAAGTGCCGATCCGTATTCTCGAATACGGCCTCGTCGGCGACAGCGGCGGGGCGGGTCAGTATCGCGGCGGGTTGGCCATCGCGATGGAGTTCAAGGTCTTCGCACCGAACACGCTGATCACGGCGCGCAATCGCGACCGCACGCTGTTTGGCTCGTGGGGCATCAAGGGCGGCATGGCGGGGCGCACGTCGGTGTTCAAGCGCAATCCGGGCACGGCGCGCGAGCAAGTGCTCGGCAATACGGACCTGGTGGCCTGCGAGCCGGGCGATGTGATCCGGCTCGAAGGCAATGGCGGCGGCGGTTACGGCGCGCCGACGCTGCGTGCGGCCGAAGCAGTGGAACGCGATGTCCGACGTGGTCATGTGTCGGCGCAGCAGGCTCGTGAGTTGTATGGCGTGGTGATCGCGAATGGCGCCCTGGATGTGCAGGCTACCGCTGCGCTGCGTGCCGGGATGGGCACGGAGCGGAAGCTTGACGATGGCTTCTTCGACTACGGTCCGAACCGTCGCGCGCATGAAGCCGTGTGGACGCGCGAGCGCTATGCGGTGCTGTGCGAATACCTGGAGTCGGTGTCGATCGGCTGGCGCTTCTTTTTGAAGCATCAGATGTTCGAGCGTCTGGCGGCGCGCGGGGATGTCGCGGCGGGCGTGGAGATCGTGCATGCGGTGTTCGCGGAACTCGTGGCGGAGTTTCCGGCGCTGGAGGCGGGGAAGAAGCGGGCGGCTTGAGCGCCGCGTCTTGCACCAGCAGTAAAGGCAACGGGCCCGGTTCGATGAACCGGGCCCGTTTTATTTGGAGCGTGTCAGATTGATGCGCTTACGGCAACCACCCTTTCGGCAACCCCGCCAGCGCCTCCTTCATCCGCGCCACCGTCGCCGCCGCCGGTTCCACGAGCGGCAACCTCACCGGCCCCAAGCCATCGCCGAGCAGTTCAAACGCCTTCTTCGCCGGACCCGGATTGGTCTCGCTGAAGATCGCATCGAGCATCGGTGCAAGCATTGCATGTTCACGCAGCGCGGTCGCCGCATCACCATTTGCGGCACTCGCATGAATCCGCGCCCACGCCTTCGGCAACAAACTCGCCGACGTCAGAATGCCGCCCACCGCGCCCAGCAGCACGTGATGCACGTACAGCAGGTCGTCGCCGCTGAGGATCGCCATGTCCTTGCCCGCCAGCGCAACCGTCCGCGCGAACGCATTGAGATCCGTGTTGCACGCCTTCATGCCGATGATCGTGCCATCTTCCTTCGCCATCGAGGCGATGGTGGCGGGCGGCGTTGCATAACGCGTGCGCGCCGGGATGTCGTACAGCAGCAGCGGCACGCCCGCCGCATCGCGATAGCGCTGGAAATATGCTCTCACGCCGGCGTCGCTCGGCGTGACGTAGAACGGCGTAACCAGCAGCAGCGCCGCCGCGCCCGCATCGACGAAAGCCTGGCCGGCATCGAGCGCTTCCGCATAGCCCGGCGACACCACGCCCGCGACCACCGGCACGCGGCCACGCGCCGCTTCCACGGTCGCGCGCACGACCAGCGTGCGTTCAGCCGGCGAGAGCGCCGTATATTCGCCGGTGCCGCCCACCGGCACGAGGCCGGTCGCGCCATCGGCGATCAGCGTATCGACCAGTGCATGCAGACGTTCCGTATCGATTGCGCCATCCGCCGTGAACGGCGTCGGGAAAGCGGGGTACATGCCCTTGAGGGCGGAGACTTCGAGTGTCATCGGTGAGAGTCCTGTGAAAGCCTTGAACAGCAGCGCGCGTCAGAGCAGCTTGCCGGGATTCATCCGGCCATCCGGATCGAGCGCGCGCTTCACGGCGCGCATCATGTCAAGTTCAACCACGCTCTTGTAGTGCGAGAGTTCATCGCGATGCGCGCGGCCGATGCCATGCTCCGCGCTGATGCTGCCGCCGAACTCCACGGCGGCGTCGTTGACGATCTTGCCGATCGCATCGACGCGAGCGTCGCGGTCCTCGACCTTCGCCCATACCGAATGCGGGAACAGCACGATCGAGTGAATGTTGCCGTCGCCCACGTGCCCGACATAGAGAAAGCGCGCGCCTTCCACCAGTCCCGCTTCGTTCAGCCTGACTTCGGTCTGCGCGAGGCACGCGGGAATCCGCGAGATGGGCAACGAAATATCGTGCGTGACGCTCGTACCGAAGCGCACGTTGGCCTCGGACACGATATGCCGGATATGCCACAACGCCGCGGCCTGCGCTTCGCTCGCGGGCAGCGCGGCATCCAGCGCGATGCCTTCCTCGAGCGCCGCGCCGATCACGTCTTCGAGCATCGCCTGCAACGGCGCGTCGTGCGCGGCATCGGCGAGTTCGATCATCAGCACCCACGGCGACTGGCCGTCGAGCGGATCGCGCGTGTCGGGCACTTCCTGATAGACCACGTCGAGCTGGCTGCGCGACATCAGTTCAAACGAAGTCAGCGCGTCGCCGCAGGTGGCGCGGCAACGCGACAGCAGTTCGATTGCGGCATCGGCGGAATCGAGCGCGACCCATGCCGTGGCATGCGAACGCAGCGCGGGGAACAGCTTGAGCACGGCAGCGGTCACCACGCCGAGCGTGCCTTCTGCGCCGATGAACATCTGCTTCATGTCGTAGCCGGTGTTGTCCTTGCGCAGGCCGCGCAGGCCGTCCCAGACGCGGCCGTCCGGCAGTACCGCTTCGAGGCCGAGCACCAGCGCGCGCATGTTGCCGTAGCGCAGCACGGCGGTGCCGCCCGCGTTGGTCGAGATATTGCCGCCGATCTGGCACGAGCCTTCGCTCGCGAGCGACAGCGGAAACAGCCGGTCCACCGACGCCGCCGTTTCCTGGATCTGTTGCAGCGTGCAGCCGGCTTCGACGGTGAGCGTGTCGTTGCGCGTGTCGATCTCGCGGATCTTGCTCATGCGCGCGAGGCTGATGATGATGCTGTCGCCCGCTTCGGACGGCGTCGCGCCGCCCACGAGGCCGGTGTTGCCGCCTTGCGGCACCACGCTCACGCCAAGCTCCGCGCACAGTTGCATCACCTGCGCGACCTGCGCGGTGTCCGCGGGCTTGACCACGGCGTGCGCCTTCCCGTGATAGCGGCCGCGCCAGTCGGTGAGCATCGGTTCGGCGTCGGCGAGGTCCACGAGGCCCTTCGGCCCCACGATATGCAGCAGCGATTCGATCAGATTCATGATTGGACCAGCTTGGGTATGACAGTGACGTTGGGTTTGCCGGTCGCAGCCGCAGTGCCGGGCCGCGCGCCCGAGATGCGCTCGGGCAGCGTGTCGATGCCGGGGCTGCCGAGCAGCGTCATGGTCGTCACGATTTCATCGAACAGCAGCGACAGCACGTGCGCGACGCCCGCATCGCCGCGTGCCGCGAGGCCATACAGCGGCGCGCGGCCGAGCAGCACGCCGCGCGCGCCGAGCGCCACGGCCTTGACCACGTCGGCGCCGCGCCGCACGCCCGAATCGAGGTAGACATGCAGCGCATCGCCGACCGCATCGGCCACGGCGGGCAGCACGTCGAGCGGCGCATGCGCGCCTTCCAGCTGGCGGCCGCCGTGATTCGACAGCACGATGCCATCCGCGCCGTGCTGCTGCGCGAGACGCGCGTCATCGACGGTCAGGATGCCCTTGACGAGCAGCGGCCCGTTCCAGTGCTTGCGCAGCCACGCGATGTCCGACCACGCCAGCGACAGATCCATCTGGCGCGCCAGCGCGGCCGCCTGACGTTGCAAATCGGGCGCTTCGCCGAGACTGCGCGCGAGGTTGACGAGTTGCGGCGTGCCCTGGCGCGCCATCTGCAACGCCCAGTGCGGATGCCGCAGCAGATCGAGGATCAGCTTTGGCGTGATCGGCAGCGGCAGGCGGTAGTTGTTGTGAATATCGTGATCGCGGCGGCCATGCACGGGCGTGTCCACCGTGACGAGCAGCGTCGTGTAGCCGGCTTCCGACGCGCGCCGCATGATGCTCTCGGCGATCCGGCGATCCTTCTGCACGTACAGCTGCATCCACAGCTCGCCGTCCGGCGCAGCGGCGCGCACGTCTTCGAGCAACGACGTGGACGCGCTCGACAGCGCGAACGGCACGCCGCGCGCGGCAGCAGCGCGGGCCAGCGTTTCATCGGCCTTGGGCCAGAACATGCCGTTCAGTCCGGTCGGCCCGACGACCATCGGCGCGGCGGACGCGTAGCCGAACAACTGTGCGGCCGGCGAGACGTGCGAGACGTCCACCATCGCGCGCGGGGCGAAATGCACATCGGTGAACGCGGCGCGGTTGCGCGCCAGCGTATGGCCGTCTTCGGCGCCGCCGTCGAGATAGTCGAAGGCGATCTTCGCCAGCCGCCGTCGCGCGGCCTCACGGTAGTCGGCGACGTTGGCGAAGCCCTGCGTTGAAGAATAGAAAAGACTCATTGCATCGTGATGGTTCGACGAGGGTTAGCGCAGCACCCAGTCGTTGAAACGCTCGATCGCGACATCCTGATGCGCCGGCCAGTACGACGGGTCGATACGCACGCCGCGCTTCAGATTGTCCGGGAAGGTCGGCAGGTTCTTCGCGCGCTTCGCATCAATGTACTGGAACGCGTCCGGATGCGTCGGCCCGACCGCCAGCGCGCTCGCGACTTCCGCCTGGCGCTTCGGGTCCGCGCAGAACGCGACGAACTGGCGGCAGGCATCGACATTGTCGCCGCCCTTCATTATGCCGAACCCTTGCGGACCGTAGATGTGACCGTCCCAGGCAATCGCGAGCGGCGCGCCTGCATCGATGGCGGGCAGCACGCGCGCCAGCCAGCTCGATGCCATCGCCACTTCGCCCGACTTGAGCAACTGCTCGCACTGCGCGCCCGTGGTCCACCAGATGTCGATGTTCGGCTTCACGCGGTCGAGGCTCTTGAACGCCTTGTCCAGATCGCACGGATAGACGCTGCTTGGCGGCGTGCCGGCGGCCATCAGCGCTTCTTCGATGGTGTCGAACGGGAACTTGCGCAGCGCGCGGCGGCCCGGGAACGCCTTGGCATCCCACAGGTCGGCCCAGGAAGCGGGCGTCTTGCCGCCCTTGAAGGCGTCCGAGCGATAGGTCATCACCGTCGTGTAGACGTTGTGGCCGATCGCATACTGGTCGCGGAACTGCGCGGGAATCTTCGCGACGGCTGCGTTGCCGTCGAGATTGACAGGCTCCAGATAGACCTTGTCCTTGCGCGACAGAAGATACACGGCCGGGAAGCTCAGCTCGGCCATGTCCCACGTCTTCGCGCCCGTCTCGACGATGCTCTTGATCTGCGCGGTCGGTTCAGCGCCCGAGGCGACGCCCACGACTTCAATGCCTGTCGCCTGCTGGAACGGCTTGTACAGCGTGCGGGTGTAGATGTCGGTGTAGACGCCGCCCGAGTCGCGCACCACGAGGCGCTTCGAAGCGGCTTTCGCGGAGGTCCAGATGGCGGGCATCGCAAGTCCGGCCGCGCCGGCTACGCCGAGTCGAATGAAGTCGCGGCGCGAAGCGGTGGAAGGTTTCTTTTGGTCGTTTGCCATGTGGGTCCCCGCGGTGCGAAAACGGGCGCCGCGCGGACAGGCAGAGCACGCGCGGCGCCGCAGGAGCAATGGTCTGGCGGCTCGCCGCGCCTCATCGACGCATTCAACGCATTCGACGCGCCTTGCCAGCGTGCGCTCATGATCGGTCAGACGTGACGCTTCGCCAAACGAGATAAAAGCACCACATGATGCGAAATGCTCAAGACCTCGCGGGCTTGCAGTCGTCGTCGGCGGTGTAATCGCTGGCCTGCTTCAGCAGCCATTCGCGGAACTTCTCCAGCGGCTTGCCATGGCTGAGTTCGGTCGGATAGACGAGGTAGTAAGCAGAGTCGGCCTTGATGCTCGCCTCGAACGGCACGATCAGCCCGAACTGTTCGAGCTGCCCGCTCACCAGGAACTTCGGCACGAGCGCGACGCCCAGGCCTGCCGCGGCCGCGCTGATCGCCATGGTGTGCAGCTCGTAGCGCATGCCGTGCATGGTGCTCGCGTCTTCCACGCCGAGGCTCGCGAACCAGCGGGTCCAGTCGTCCGGCCGCGTGGTGGAGTGCAGCAGCGGATACGCGAGCAGTTCATGCACGTGCCCGATCGGCCGCTCCAGCAGCGACGCCTTGCACACCGGCACCACTTCCTCGCCGAACAGATAGTCCGCCGTGGTGCCGGGCCAGGTGGGCTTGCCATAGTGAATGGCGGCTTCGAAGTGCGACTCGGCAAAAGAGAACGCATCCGTGCGCACGCCCATGTTGACGCGCACGTCCGGCGTGCATGCGTAGAAATGGCCGATGCGCGGAATCAGCCACTGCGATGCGAACGTAGGCAGCACGGCCAGCTCCAGATAACCGCCGCCGCTTCCGTGCGCGATGATGGAGAGCGTGTCGCGGTCCAGCTGTTCGAGCGAACGCCGCACCTGCGTGCCGTAGATGCGGCCCGCGCGCGTCAGCACCACGCGCTGCTTGGCGCGCACGAACAGGCGCACGCCGAGATTGGATTCGAGCGTGGCGATCTGACGGGAGATCGCGCTCTCCGTGAGGAACAGTTCCTTGGCCGCGTGCGTGAAGCTCTCATGGCGCGCGGCGGCTTCGAAGGCGAGCAGCGCGCCCATGTTGGGGATCTTGAACTTGCGCATGGTGATTCCAAACACTCATCAAGTCACAATTTAATCTCGCTTTACGCGCGGCACAACGATTAAAAATAATGCGACCTTGCCGTTGCGGCTCCGCCACCGTGCGTGAAGGCCGGCAGCCAACGTCCAACCGCGACACCAGGCGACCATGCGAAATACGAATATCGAAAGCCTGCTTGAGCGTCTGCTCGGCTCCGAGAAGACGGGCTTGCTCTTCAAGACCCTGAACGCCCCCTCGATCCTGAACGACTGGGAACCCGGCACCGTCACGCGCGCCGAACTCGCCCAGGCGATGAACATGGCGCTCTTCGAAGGCCTGCTCGCGCGTTCGCCGAACGGCCGTACTTATACCGATGAAACCATCGCCAACGGCGGCTCCGTATATTTCGACCACGGGGCGCTGCGCACCGTGCGCTGGCCGCAGAACGGCGGCCTGCCGCCGGGCGAAGCCGCGTTCACCCGCATTCTCCGGCCGCTCGGCTTCCGGCTGAACGGGCGCTATCCGCTCGACAAGCTCGGCATGACCGGCCGTTCCTATGCCCATGAAGACGCGCCCGACGAGATCGCGCAGTTCTTCGTGAGCGAACTGCACCCCGAGCGTTTCTCGGAGACCTTCCAGCAGGCCGTGACGAACGTGGTGGGCGCATCGCGCGATCCGCTCACGCCGCTGGCGGTGGCGCAACTGTCGGAACTAGAGCGCGACGGCTCGCTGCCGCTCGACGCGGCGCACCAGCTGCTGCCGGTGATCGTCGGCGCATTCGAGCGTCAGCACGACCTGCCCATGCTGACCGACTATGAACTGCTGCTGGCGGAATCGGCGGAAATGGCGTGGATCGCCACCGAGGGCAACGGCTTCAATCACGCCACAGACCGCGTCGCCGACGTGTTCCAGCTCTCCGACGACGAAAAGGCCAAGGGCCGTCCGATGAAGCCCGAAGTCGAACGCTCGCGTTCCGGACGCGTGTTCCAGACGGCGTATCGCGCGGACACGGTCGAGCGCATGTTCCGCACCGCCAATGGCGACACGGTCACGCGCAAGGTGCCGGGCTCGTTCTACGAATTCATCACGCGCAAGCGCGAGTTCGACCGTGCGGCCCGCGCCTGGGTCACCGACCTGCGCTTCGATGCCGGCAATGCGCAAGGCATCTTCAAGATGACGGCCGGCGCGGCGAAGTAAGGTGAGCGCGCAACCGTATGCGGCGGATGCCGCCCAGTTGCAGTCGCTGCAGCGCGGCCTCGCGGCCGCGTTGCGCGGCGAAGTGCGCTTCGGTGCCGGCGCGAAGGCGCTCTATGCGTCGGATGCGTCCAATTACCGGCAGGTGCCGCTGGGCGTCGTGGTGCCGCGCGATGTCGATGACCTCGCGCGCGCGCTCGAACTGTGCCGTCAGCATGACGTGCCGTTCCTGACGCGCGGCGGCGGCACGTCGCAGAACGGACAGTGCGTGAACGTCGCGGTGGTGGCCGACGCGAGCAAGTACGTGAACCGGGTCGTGTCGATCGATCCCGAAGCGCGCACGGCGATCGTCGAGCCGGGCGTGATCTGCGACACCCTGCGCGATGCGGCGGGCGCGCATGGCCTGACGTTCGGCCCTGACCCGGCGACACACAGCCGCTGCACGCTCGGCGGCATGATCGCCAACAACTCGTGCGGCGCGCATTCGGTGATGGCGGGCAAGACCGCCGAGAACGTCGTAGCGCTGGAAGTGCTCACGTATGACGGCGCGCGCTTCTGGACCGGTCCGACGTCGCCCGATGAACTCGACCGCATCATCGCGGATGGCGGGCGGCAGGGCGAGATCTATCGGCAGTTGCGCGATCTGCGCGACCGCTATGCCGACGCAGTTCGCCGCGAGTTTCCGCAGATCCGCCGCCGCGTGTCCGGCTTCAATCTCGATCAACTGCTGCCGGAGAACGGCTTCAACGTCGCGCGGGCGCTAGTGGGCACGGAAGGCACGTGCGCGGTGACGCTGCGCGCGAAGGTGCGGCTCGTGCACAGTCCGGCGAGCCGCGTGATCCTCGTGCTCGGCTTCGCGGATATCTTCGTCGCGGCGGATGGCGTCGCGCATTTCGAGCGCTTTGGTCCCATCGCTATCGAAGGGCTGGATCGCGGCATCATTCGCGGCCTGCAGGCGCGTGGGCTCAAGACCGATGAAATCGCGCTGCTGCCGGAAGGCGACGCGTGGGTCGTGCTCGAATTCGGCGCCGATACGCCCGCCGAAGCTCGCGCGCAGGCCGAAGAAGCGCGCGCGTTCTTCCTGTCCGGCGCGGGTGGCGAGGGTGTGACCGGTTTCGTCGTCGAGGAGAAGGCGAAGCAGGCGCTGATCTGGTCGATCCGCGAGACGGGTGCGTCGGCGGTGGCGTTGTCGGTGGATCCGTCGAAGCCAGACCCGATCATCGGCTGGGAGGATGCGGCGGTGGATCCGCTGCGCCTCGGCGATTATCTGCGGCGCTTCCAGGCGCTTGTGGACCGTCATGGCTACGAGACCTGCCTGTACGGCCATTTCGGCGATGGCTGCGTGCACGCGCGCATCACCTTCAATCTGCGCAGCGCGGAAGGCGTGCTGGTGTGGCGGCGTTTCCTGCGCGAGGCGGCGGAACTGGTCGTGGAATTCGGCGGCTCGCTGTCGGGCGAACATGGCGACGGCCAGGCCAAGGCCGAGTTCCTGCCGATCATGTACAGCCCCGACATCATCTCGGCGATGGAGCAGTTCAAGGCCATCTGGGACCCGGCGCAGCGCCTGAATCCGGGCAAGGTCGTGAACGCCTATCGCGCCGACGAAAACCTGCGCATGGGCCCCGCGTACAAGCCCGTGCAGTTGCAGACGAAGCTCACCTTCCGCAGTCCCGAAGGCGACGGCATGCAGCGCGCGGTGGAGCGGTGCATCGGCATGGGCAAGTGCCGCTCGCTCGATGGCGGCACCATGTGCCCGAGCTTTCGCGGCAGCCGCGAGGAACGCCAGTCGACGCGCGGTCGTGCGCATCTGCTGTGGGAGATGCTGCAGGGCGACGTCATCAAGGACGGCTGGGACAGCGTCGAAGTCAAGGAAGCGCTGGACACGTGTCTTGCGTGCAAGGGCTGCCGCAGCGACTGTCCGACGCATACCGACATGGCCTCGTACAAGGCCGAATTCCTGTCGCATCACTATGCCCGCAGGCGGCGTCCGCGTCAGGCGTGGTTCATGGGGCGCATCGGGCAGTGGGCGCCGTTTGCCGCGCGCGCGCCGTGGCTCGCCAATCTCGCGGCTTCGTTCCGGCCGCTTGCGCCGGTGAGCAAATGGATCGCCGGCGTGGCGAAGGATCGCGCGTTGCCGGTGTTCGCGCCGCGCACCTTCCGTGCGACGGCGGCGGCGCAGGGCCATCGCAATGCCGCGAAGCCGACGCGCAAGGTGCTCTTCTGGGTCGATACCTTCAACGACCACTTCACGCCGGATGTGGCGCACGCCGCAAGCGACGTGCTGGCCGCGCTGGGCTATGAGGTCGTGCTGCCGAAGAAGCGTCTGTGCTGCGGCCGTCCGCTGTACGACTACGGCTTGCTCGACGAAGCGCGCGCGATGCTGCGCGAAGTGCTCGACACCTTCGCCGACGAGATCCGCGCGGGCACGCCGCTGGTCGGTCTGGAGCCGGGCTGCCTGTCGGTGTTCCGTGACGAACTGGTCAAGCAGCTTCCCGATGATCCGCTCGCGCATCAACTGGCGCGCCAGACCTTCATGTTCTCGGACTTCGTCGCCGATGCCGACTTCGACTGGCCGACACTCGACGCCGACGTGCTGCTGCACGGTCATTGTCACCAGAAGGCGCTGTTCGGCATGAAGAAGGAAACCGCGCTGCTCGGTCGACTCGGCGTGCGCTGGAAGCTGCTCGATACCGGCTGCTGCGGCATGGCCGGTTCGTTCGGCTTCAACGCGGACCATTACGAGCTTTCGATGAAGATCGGCGAAGACAAGCTGTTGCCGCTCGTGCGCGCGGCGCAGCAGGACACGCTGATCGTCACCAACGGCTTCAGTTGCCGCGAGCAGATCGCGCACGGCGCGCAACGGCACACGCTGCATGTCGCGCAACTGCTGCAACGCGCGCTGCAACACGGCACGCGCAAGCCCGCGCCACAGCGCGAACTCACTTCGCTTGATGCGTGAAGCGCATCAAGTCATGCAATTAACTCGCTTGAGCCCGGTTGCGCGCACTCGCACAATCGGGCCAGTTCCACTGGAGATCCATCCTTGAAAGCTTCCACCATTCTTTCCGATCTGGGCATCGCGCGTCTGGCCGAAGAAGGCGATATCGTCGTGCGCTCGCCGATCGACGGCGCCGTTGTCGGCCATGTGAAGAGCCACACGCAAGCGCAAGCCGATGCCGCGCTCGCCGCCGCGAAGACCGCCAGCGAAGCCTGGCGCAACGTGCCCGCGCCGCGCCGCGGCGAACTCGTGCGCCTGCTCGGCGACAAGCTGCGCGAGAAGAAGGAAGCGCTCGGACGCATCATCACCCTGGAGACCGGCAAGATTCTTCAGGAAGGCATGGGCGAAGTGCAGGAAATGATCGACATCTGCGACTTCGCGGTCGGTCTCTCGCGGCAGCTGTACGGCCTGACCATCGCGTCGGAGCGTCCCGGCCATCGCATGGCGGAATCGTGGCATCCGCTCGGCGTCTGCACCGTGATCTCGGCGTTCAACTTCCCGGCGGCCGTGTGGTCGTGGAACGCGGCGCTCGCGCTCGTGTGCGGCAATGCCGTGATCTGGAAGCCGTCGGAGAAGACGCCGCTGACGGCGCTTGCCGTGGACCGCATTCTCGAAGACGCGCTCGCCGAATTCGGCGATGCACCCAAGGGCCTCACCTGCGTCATCAACGGCGGCCGCGAGATCGGTGCGCAACTCGTCGCGGACCCGCGCTCGTCGGTCGTCAGCGCGACGGGCAGCACGGAGATGGGCCGCACGGTTGGCATCGAAGTGGCGAAGCGCTTCGGCCGCTCGATCCTCGAACTCGGCGGCAACAACGCGGGCATCGTGACCGGCACCGCCGACAGCGAACTCGCGCTGCGCGGGATCCTGTTCTCGGCGGTCGGCACAGCGGGCCAGCGCTGCACGACGCTGCGCCGCCTGTTCGTGCACGAAAGCGTGTATGAGCAGACCGTCGCGCGTCTGAAGACGCTTTACAGCAAGGTCGCCATCGGCGATCCGCTCATGGCCGGCACGCTGATGGGCCCGCTGATCGACGCGCAATCGTTCGAGCGCATGCAGGCCGCGCTTGCACAGGCGAAGGACGAAGGCGGCACGGTGACGGGCGGCGAGCGTCATGTCGTGGCGGGCCGCGAGAACGGTTACTACGTGCGTCCGGCCATCGTCGAGATGCCGTTGCAGACCGCGGTGATGCTGAAGGAAACCTTCGCGCCGATTCTCTACGTGATGAAGTACCGCGAATTCAGCGAGGCGATCGAAGCGAACAATGCGGCGTCGCATGGTCTTTCGTCGTGCGTGTTCACGACCGATCTGCGCGAGGCCGAGCGTTTCCTCTCGGATTCGGGCAGCGATTGCGGCATTGCCAACGTGAACATCGGGCCGAGCGGCGCGGAGATCGGCGGCGCGTTCGGCGGCGAGAAGGAAACCGGCGGCGGCCGCGAGTCCGGCTCCGACGCATGGAAGGGCTACATGCGCCGCGCCACCAACACGGTCAACTATTCGTCCGCGTTGCCGCTGGCTCAGGGCATCGACTTTTCGATCGAGTAAGGCGCGCGTTCCGGAGCCATCATGATGTACGACTTCACTGAGCCGTTCCGGAACCCCGGCGGCTCGCCGATCCGCGAGTTGTTCAAGTATCTCGGCGAGCCGGGGATGATCTCGCTCGCGGGCGGCTATCCGGCGAGCGATCTGTTCGATACCGACGGCTTGCAGCGCGCCGCCGCTCAGGCGTGGACGCAGCCTGCGCGCTGCCTGCAATACGGTCCCACCGATGGCCTGCCCGAGCTCAAGGACGCACTCGCGCAGCTCATGCAGCAACGCGGCGTGACGGTGCCTGCGGATCAATTGATGGTCACGACCGGCTCGCAACAGGGCTTCGATCTGTTGCTGCGCGTGCTGGTCGCCCCCGGCGATGCCGTGCTCACCGAGCAGCCCGCGTATCCCGCCACGTTGCAGGCGCTGAAGATGCAGCAGGCGCGCATCGTGACGGTGCCGGTGGATGCGCAAGGGCTGGATGTCGCACGGCTCGCGGCGATGCTCGAAAGCGGCGAGACGGGACGTCCGAAGCTGCTCTACACCGTGCCAACGTTCGCCAATCCGACAGGCGCGACGCTGTCGCTCGAACGTCGCAAGGCGCTTGTCGAACTGGCGGTGAAGCATGGCTTCATCATCGTTGAAGATGAACCTTATGCCGACCTGCGTTTTGCAGGGGAAGCCTTGCCTTCGCTGCTGAAGGTGGCGCAGGACATCGACGGCGGACGTGAGCGCGTCGTGTACTTCGGCAGTCTGTCGAAGGTGGTGGCGCCGGGGATTCGGATTGGCTGGACCGTCGCGCCCGCGGACATCGTGCGGCGCTGCACCGTCGCCAAGCAGACTGCCGATCTGTGCAGCGCGCCGTGGATGCAGGCGATTGCCGCCACGTATCTCGCACAGGGCGCGCTGAGGGAACACCTGCCGGGCATCGCGGAGCAGTATCGGCGTAAGTGCGAGGCCTTGTGCGATGCACTCGATGTGCAGCTCGCGGGCGCGCTGCAATTCCAGCGGCCGGAAGGCGGCATGTTTGTCTGGGCGCGCATGGACGGGACGGATTCATCGGAACTGCTGAAGCATGCGATCGAGCAGAAGGTGCTGTTCGTGCCGGGCAAGGCCTTCTATGCCGATCAAACCGATGCCGCCGCATTCCGTCTTTCGTTCGCTGCGCCGGATATAGGGGAGATAGGCGAAGCGGCGGCGCGGCTTGCGCGTGCGCGCGAGGCGCTGCTGGGCGAAAGCCAGCGTTAGTGGTAATCGAAGGCGCCGGGACAGGATGCCCCGGCGCCTTCGTTCGTCCGCGCCTCAGGATGAAGAAACCACAAGACTTAGTGATTATTCGTAGTTTGACGCTGGTTTCGCGTTTCCGGATAGTCGCTTCCAGCCCGGTCAGCCGGCCGGCTTAGCGCGCGGGACCAACGAGAAACACGACACTCACCTCTCGCTTCATTCTCGTTCCCCGCGATCATCGAAAAGCAACCGGATAGACATACATAATGAAAAGATGCTTGTTAGCAGGGGCAACCCTCTCTTCGTTCGCCGTCGCGGTTCCCTGCGCCGCGCAAAGCAGTGTCACGCTCTATGGCGTCATCGATGTCGGCATCAACTACACCAGCAACGCGCAGACCGGACGCGCGAATGGCGCGCTCAAGGGCGCGTCGCAGTTCAGCATGCAGGACGGCGGCTCGGGCGGCATCAGCGGCAGCCGCTGGGGCATGCGCGTGAAGGAAGATCTGGGCGGCGGATATGGGGCCATCGCCACGCTGGAAAACGGCTTCAACATCCAGAGCGGCACGCTCGGCCAGGGCGGCGCGGAATTTGGAAGGCAGGCGTTCGTCGGACTGACCACGCCCTACGGCACAGCGACCGCCGGCCGCCAGTACGACTCGGTGGTGGACTTCGTGCAGCCGTACTCGACCGTCGCGATGTGGGGCGGCTATCCGGCCAGCCAGCCGGGCGACATCGACAATCAGGGCAACACCCGGCGCGTCAACAACTCGGTCAAGTTCCGCAGCAAGGACTACGGCGGCTTCTCGTTCGGCGGCGTCTACAGCCTGGGCGGCGTGGCGGGCAGCGCCGGACGCAATCAGGTCTACTCGCTAGGCGTCGGCTTCTCGCGCGGACCGTTGTCGATCGGCGCGGCTTACCTGAACGCGCGGGATCCGAACTATTCGTTCTTTGGCACCAATCCCTCGTCCGGCACCGCAGCGACCAGCAACAACATGGGCTCATTCGGCTCGGCGACGGCCGCACAGTCGAATCCGATCTTCGGCGGCTATAGCTCGGCGCAGACCTATCAAGTCATCGCGACAGGCGCATCGTACAAGTTCGGAGCATCGTCGGTCGCGCTGAACTACAACAATGTGCAGTTCAAGCATCTCGAAGCCGGCGACGGCCCGAACACGCTTCGCTATGGCGGCACCGGCAAGTTCGACACGGTCGAGGCGAGCTATACGCTTCAGGCAACGCCCTCGCTGCTCGGTGGCGCGGTGTACGAGTATGTGCGTTCCAGCGGCGCCAATGATCGCGTCGCAGCGCATTACAATCAGGTCGGCATAGGCGCCGATTACCTGCTGTCAAAGCGCACCGATCTCTATGCGATCGGCGTGTACCAGCGCGCAAGCGGCATCGATTCGTACGGCCAGTCCGCCGTCGCGGCCATCAACGGGCAGACGCCCTCGGCGAGCAACCACCAGTTCGCGCTGCGGCTGTCGCTGCGTCATCGTTTCTAAGTCCCCTACAACCCTTGCGATCCCCGAGCGTGTTCCGGGGCCCTGCATCATGCAAAGGAGAAGGATTGGAAGACGACAAACCGCGTAGCGACGAACCTCTTCAGTACAGCCGACGTGCCGTCCTGAAGCATGCGCTCGCGGGCGCGGTGATCTCGGCGCTCGCCTTCGTATGGACGCCCGCGCGCGGCGAACAAGCGCATGTGGTGCGTAACGACGGCGGCGTCTATTCACGCAGCTGTTCGTGTTCATCTCCGCTCTGATGTCCATTGCCGACCGCTTGGGTCGTCGAAGCATTGATCTTGATGCGATCCAAATTGAGAGAAAACCGTATGTTGCCGATGTCTCAATCGTTGCATGGCCGACGCGTCATGGCGGCCGCCGGCGCGAACGCCGATGACGCCGAAGTCTGGCGCTGGTTCTCACTGCTCATGCAGGACCGGCGCGTGCGCTGGTGCCAGGCGCACGACCGATGGTTCGTCACCGTCGACAACCGCCACGTGGCGACCGAACCGTCCTTCGACGAAGCCATCAGACGCGCGAAAGAACGCGTCCAGCAGCAACGCTCGATTGAGCGGTGTCTTCGCTGAATATCGTATTTAATTGAAGCGAACGCGTTGTGCGTGTTCGCGCATTCTGAAGACTTTGTAGCCTGACGCGGCGTGAGTCCTTTGTTTATTTGGCCGCACTCGCCTTACTCCGTGAGCTTATCGCGGCACTGCGCTTTCAGCATCGCGACGCCATGACGCCGCCGCTTCGCGAAGGCCTGCCATGAGCGCTTTCTCCGCACTTTGATCGTCGGCCGGTGCATTATTCCTCGCTCAACCACTGCATATTTCGATCATGCGAGTATCGGCGGCGTAGACAGATGAGTAGCAAGCAGTGCGGTAGTCTCCATGACCGCTTTAGCGGAAATTCAGACGTTTGTTTGTCCCGCTGTGCCTGTCTGCGAGTGTCTCGTTTTGGCCGACTCCGGAATTTCGACCGCGCGCGGGACGCAGCACCAGCCGGCGTAAGCTCGAGCGGGCAGCCCCAGCGGACGGCAAGCCTTAGCAAGGGTCCCCCTGCCTGTCGGCGCCGTCGCGAAACACCGGCGGCGAAAAGAAGACCCTGCCACATCGGCAGCTGGCAGTGTTAGCCGTTACCACCGTGGAAGAGCACTAGTTTGTTATTCACCTCTCGGACGCCTTGAACTGACTTCGCGATTTCGCCGGCGCGCGCGATTTGATCGCCGCTGCGTACTGAGCCGCTTAGCGTCACAACGCCGTTTCGCGCCTTTACCAGCGCCCCCGAAACGTTGAAGCCTTGTGACTTGCCAAGAGCGCGTCGAACCGCGATAGCGAGCGCATGGTCGGAATGCGGACTCGACGGAGTTGCCGAGCTAGCCGCCGCATTTGTGGGCGCCGCGTCCTGTTCTGCGTAGACGCTGACAGCGAAGCAACAGCAACACGCTACGAGAAAAGAGCAAAGATTTCTCACGATTGGACCTCGCCTTCTCTGGCAATGAGCACTAAGAACATTCGATTATTTATTTCGCCGCGCTTCATGCCTCCACACGCTTGACAAGCAAGAGTCGGACAGCCGCTGCATCGGAATGAGGCCGAGACCGCAGCGAGTTGCCCGGAGCCGAGCAATGAACGTGGCCGGGGGACGGGCGCGCCTGCCGTGGATATTTTATTGAACACGCTCACTCGGCGGCTCTGGCGGGCGATCTGCCAGGTTCGACGAAGGGCCGGCTAGCTTGAAGTAGGCGAGCATTGCGCCTGGGCCGGGATAGATCGCGTGACAGCCTGCATCGCGAAGGCTTGACTCGGTGAAACCGCCCGAAAGGAAGCCGATGCAGCCCATCCCCGCCGCGCGCGCGGCCTGCGCATCGTAAGGGCTGTCGCCGACAGCAATGGCGTCGGAGCCTGCGACAACGAGCTTTTTCAACACGGCATTGAAGATATCAGGCGCCGGCTTGGACGCTTCGGCGTCATCGGACGAAGTCGAGGCATCGAGAAGATCGGTGATACCCGCAAGGTCGAGATATACGTTGAGCTCGTGTTTCGTCGCGGATGACGCCACGGCTACTTTCATGTCATGCTGTCATTGCCGGCGTCGTGTCGCATTAAATATACCTATTGTTCGGCTGAGCAGCTGGATAAAAAGTGCAAGGAATACAAAGGAGGAAAATTCTTGATTTTCGTCGTCTTGCCGCTCGTGCTTAACATTTTTATTTCCTATCGCCTTTTTACTTATCCTTTCGCCATCCACAGCGGGCACTAGAACCGTGTCCGGCCTGGCTTCTTCTGTCTGGCAGTTGATGCCGGGCGTTTTTCCCCATACGATTGCTTCGCCTGGAGCGGTCCCATACTGGACCGCGCGGCGAGCAAGCCATGACACCTGAAAACAAGACGAAAGAAGCTATCCGCGCCGAGCTGCAGCGCATCGAAGAAGATTGCACCCACTCCGGCAAAAAGCAGTACAACGCCGGCGAGCGGTGGGGCACCTATAACTTCTGGCTGGGCGTCCCGTCGACCATCCTCGGTGTCGTCGCCGGCGCAACGTTCATGAAGAGCCATGGCGACATTGCAGGCGGTCTGGCGATGCTGGCCGCGCTCCTGACGGCGCTGATGACGTTTCTCAAACCATCGGAGCGGGCCGCAGCGCACAAAGCCGCCGGCGACCAATATCTGGCGCTGCGGAACGACGCGCGTGTGTTCCGGCAAATCCGGCTGGACTATGCCTGCGACGACCAGGCGGCGATCGCCAGCATGGACGAATTCACCAAACGCAGGAACGAGCTTAACCAGGCCAGCCCGCTATGCGCCCGGCGCGATTTCGATCGCGCCCGTGCAGGGATTGAAGATGGTGAGGCCACCCATAACGTCGACGCAGAAGCCAAATAATGTCCGTCATCTCATATCTGGACGGCCGCGCCAATCAAGCGGTTCTATCGGCGCTGGAGGAAGCCTCGATCAACATTTCGATCCAAACGATCGGCAACCGGCTGACCAGCTATTTCGGAACGAACATCAGCAAGCAGTTCCGCTTCGGCTCGTCGACGCGGGCGACGATTCTGCCGCGATCGATGGATGAGCATTCCGACATCGACTATATGGTGGTGTTTTCCGATTCCGGTTATACGCCGCAAACCTACCTCGACCGGCTCAAGCGGTTTGCCGACTTCCACTACTCAAGCTCCGACATCAAGCAGTCGTCGCCATCGATCGTTTTGCAGTTGAACCACATCAAATTCGACCTGGTTCCGGCACTGTCCCGCTACCCATGGGGAGGCTTCCAGATCCCGAACGGGCCGAACCTGTGGCAAGACACCGATCCGTACGATTTCAATGCGACGATCACGGCCAAGAATGCCGCCGAACACTATCGATTCAAGCCGGCGGTCCGCCTGCTTAAATTTTGGAACGCCACGAACGGCTATGTCTTCGACTCGTTCAGCCTGGAGAAATACGCCGCGGGCCTGAACTACTACGGCGCGTACAACGTCGCCGGCTATCTGTACACAATGATCAATAATCTGGGCGTCGGCTATATGGAAGCGCAGTGGCGAAAGGATCGAGTAGAGCGGGCCAAGCAGCTGGTGACATCCGTCCGTCAATACGAGGCGGCCGGGCTGTATCAGGTAGCGGAGACCGAGGTGAAGAAAATCATCCCTGAATAGCCGTTCCTTGCGCCTAAACAGGGGCCGCCCTTCAATAATAAAACCTCGATTTCGAAAGGTCCACGTCGTGGGTTTCACCTTTGCGGGCACAATCGTTCGGGCGATCGGACGTGAAAATAGTATATTTTCCGACGAATTTATATGAGTAGTTTATGGCTGCGGGTAGGTGACCGGGCGGCGAATCGCGCCGAACGGCATAATGCACAATATTGATATATTGCTGTGGCGTCTCGCCATCGAAACTCACGCACAGAGTCACCGATTGAGGTAACGGACGGTTTTCGTCAAAGATGAATTTCTTCTGTTCGTAATCGTGAGTATTGACTGCG
Organism: Caballeronia sp. GACF4; assembly: GCF_023631025.1. Classification (NCBI taxonomy): domain Bacteria; kingdom Pseudomonadati; phylum Pseudomonadota; class Betaproteobacteria; order Burkholderiales; family Burkholderiaceae; genus Caballeronia; species Caballeronia sp. GACF4. Next base: position 3,847 of record NZ_JALQDW010000022.1, on the reverse strand, counting down.
TCGGCAGTGAAATATAAGGCGGGCTTTTCATCCAGATTTTTATTGGTGAACATGGAAAACGATACGTTTTTCAGTTCTCTGTGCGAGGAGTTCGAGAAGCCAATCATGAACCAGGCAACATTGTCTTTATGCATCCAGGAAGGCGGATCGCCCATGATATAAGTCCCATAACCCGTCCCGATCATCACGGCGTTCTGTGTGTCGAAAGGGCTGAGAACTTCGCCGATGGTGGCCCCCGGGCTGTTGGAAATCGTCGAGTTGTCATTCCCAGTGACGGTCGAATTATTGTTTCCAGTAATCGTTGTGGTGTGTGCCCCGCTGTTCTGCGCAGACGGCTCTGCGGAGTGGCTCATCCATCCAATGACGGCCGCCACGATGGTGGCAATGGCGCCGATGATGGCGACCAAGATTGTCGACTTCGAACTCTCCTTAGCCATAGGATTTCCGTAGCGATTCCACATTCCACCTTGACGGTCGAGCTTCGGCCGTCCGTCGAGACCAAACTGCCCAGACCGCTCCTGGAAGTCTTATTTTCAATATTTCAGGCGCTAGAAGGAGATTAGTAAACGGAACGACGAAATGAAACCTACGCTTAGGACAAAGGGCGAAGGTCCCCTGCTCAAGGTTCGGTATCGTCACGGCGCGTCGAAAGGCGGAGCATCGCTGCGCCATTCCGCGACCTGCGGCCGGTCGACAAAGACCGGCTTTGCCAGCCAAGCGATCAGGCGTGGTTTCCATTCCTCCCAATGGCAGTCGTCGAGGTTGAATTCCTCGTCGACCTGGCCTGGATCTTCGTCTCGGAGATACGCAAAGACGATTTCCCGCCCGCTCCACCATGCGATTGCATAATCGGTCAGCAGCGCCACCCTGCCGGCTGGCTCGTCACGCAGCAGCATTCCCAGCTGGGACATGAAGGCGTCATAGGTTAGCCCGTGTTGCAGGGCAGGGCGCGGCCCCGTCCCGTTGAAATACGCCAGTTTGGCCCAGGCAAACGCGATCGGGCCGACAGCCTTTTCGCTCAGCCCGGAATACGCGCAAAAGTGCTCGAAATCGTCTTCAAGCGTATGCCCGTTCTGATTTGGCTCCAGCGGGTGCGCCTCCAACAAGGCTGACAGCATTGCGGCCGGATCTCCGTAGCACATAATGACCTCCTGGCTGTTTCCATTTGATTTAGCACGAATGGTGCCGTCAGCCAGGCCGATTCCGTGCGTCTAACCGAGGCTTTGCCGCTTCATGTTTCGGGGGCTAGTCGCGCCCCCCAACCCTGCAAAGGTATGAAGGCAAGGTGGGCGTGAAAGGTCAAGAGTTAGAAATCCGCTTCCACACCCAAAACCGCTACGCGCGATCATTTTTACCCTTCACAACCGATGCGCGCCGTTTCAGGTTGAAGTGGGTCGGCCTTGTCCGGTCCGGGGCCTTAAACACCCCTCGATTAGCGGCTCGCGTCTGCTGAAAAGACGCCCTCGCGCCTTAGGCCGGGGGGCGGCAGTGCATGTCCAAGCCTCGCCGCTAAAGACTGCCGCGCCGGTCTAATTGACGGTGTTTAACCTCCGGCCACCAGGGATCTGCCTCATCGGAGGCGGAGAGACCTCGCGGATTCGATTCGTTGTAATGCAACATCTGCAACATCTGTCCAGCTTTGGTCCGGCTGGGCTGCAGGCGGTACATATCTTGGTGCGGCACACGCGGCGCGATAGATCTGGTGGAAGTGTCGCCGTCAGTGGAGGCTTGCTCGAGCGCGATGACCCGGACCCGGACCTCGATAAATTTTTGAGATGCAGCGGAGAGCATCGAGAGTTAGGCATGAAGTGCCGAGAGATGTCGCCAAAGCGGTGACGGTGGTGAGGCCGCGGACTGGCGGCGGCGATTTTTGAATGCGACTGGTAAAATTACCAGACTGAGGCAAGGCACACGCAATGGGATTCGAACAGCTCGCTGCGCCCAAAGCGCAGTTAAAGCAAGGCGAAAGCAGCAAAACGGATGCTCCACGCACGACGTTATCGTCGGTGGCCGTTGTGTCGGGGACAACGCTATTGGACGTGTGTCGTGGAAGGTAATGTGCACGTGAATCTGAACGGCGCAATTACGGGTGTAGTCACCGTTGCCGAAGCACAGAACGGCGGATGTCAGGAGAATAAGCGGCTCGCTCGCAGGCGGGAGCAGATTGCGAAGAGCCGCGATGGTCGGCTGCGTTGACCGGCCACATCCAAAACAATTGAGAGTCAATTTTACATAAGGCAATTTATCGATTATATGAATTGTAGCGGCTAGATTGTAATGTCCGTATATGGACTCCTCCTCGTTTGCAAACACTCCGCGTGTCAGCCCTAGTATCGATCGCTCACGTATATCCGGTCTCATGAAGCTGCGCCTCAATGAGGCAGCGGACCCTGATGGGCTATTCGCGCGCTGATTCCCAATCGCTTTTACGGGCTCGAAGCCCCGGACATTAGCAGGTTCGATCAGCGCCGGTTCGACCTGTTGGCCATCATGCGGCTTGTTTTGCAATCTTAAAGAAGGTATCGCTAGTCGCGAACGACTTTACTGCGCAGCCAGCCTTGGCTGGTAATCTGTTTGCCGTGTGATCATCGCCCACGCGATCCTCGTAGTCTTGTTCGCCAAGGCGACCGCGGCAACGTTGGGATGCCGGCTTGCCGCAATACGCATGACCCAGAGACTTAGCGCATCAGTCCTGCGTTTGGCCATCTGGATCATCGCTCGAGCGCCGTGAATCAAGAGGCAACGCACATAAGAATCGCCTCTCTTACTGATTCCGAGAAGCCGTTCCTTGCCGCCTGAACTGTTCTGCTTGGGCGTCAACCCCAGCGATGCAGCCATCTGTCGTCCATTGGCAAATTGCCTGGCATCGCCCACTGCGGCCAACAAGGCCGTGGCGACCATCGGACCGACGCCACGCAACTGCTGCAGACGCACCGCTACGGGATCAGATGCCGCGATGGCAGTGATTTCGCGGTCTAGTTGTGCTATCCGATCGTCCAGTGAGCGCAGGTCTTCCCAGATCCCCGTGAGCAGTCGACGGAAACGATCACTCAGACCGCAGTTGGTATCTTCGAGCCAAACAGGAACTGCGCGTCGTAGCTGAAGTATCTGTTTGGGAGCCACGAGACCGTACTCGGAGGCCAAGCCACGAATCTGGTTTGCTTTCGCGGTTCGTTGCTCCATCAGTCCAGTGCGCACCCGGTGAGCTGCCTGCACGTCTTGTTGCCCGACCGTCTTGACGGAGACGAAACGCATGCCAGGCCGACTTATCGCTTCACAGATAGCTTCAGCATCGTTAGCGTCGTTCTTATTGCTCTTGACGTACGGCTTCACGAACTGCGGAGCGATAAGCTTGACCGTATATCCAAGCATCTGGAGACGCCGTGCCCAATAGTGAGCCCCGCCACACGCCTCCATTCCGATCTGTGCATGCAGGGGAACCGTTTTGCGCAGGATATCCAGCCATTCATCGCGTGCAAGCTTGCGACGCCAGACCGTCTTCTCGCGTCGATCCACGCCGTGAACTTGAAAGACATTTTTTGCGAGATCGATCCCGACGCGAATGATGTCCATCTTGTGTTCCTCCTGATTGACCGGTTGAAGACAACTGCAATCATGCGCCCTGTTCCCGCGGGGTGAGGAGGAGTCCATCCCATTGCTTTTAGCCAGATTCAAATGTCCGCTTCGAGCCGCCTAAGCTTACCCCGCGCCGATGCTTCGGCGCAGGAGACCGCGATGGCTGCAACGGACACGATTACCATGTCGATGCACGAGTTGGACCGATTCAAAGTGATTCAGTCAGTGGTCGACGGACTGCTCAAACCGTGGCGGGCCGCCGAGCGACTTG
>NZ_JALQDW010000021.1:0-259925 GCF_023631025.1 Caballeronia sp. GACF4 | reverse complement strand
TGCGTGACGCCGCACGACACGGCGATCACTTCGGTTGCCACGCCCGCTTCCTTCAGACGCACCGCCTCTTCCACGGCAATCTCGTCGAACGGGTTCATGGACATCTTCACGTTGGCGATATCGACACCCGTATTGTCCGACTTCACCCGGACCTTCACGTTGTAGTCGACCACGCGCTTGACTGGCACCAGAATTTTCATGGGTGCATATCTCCTTGCTTGAATGATTCGAAAAGAGCCGCGCGGATCAGCGCCGACTGTCGGGCTCGACGAGGACGAGCGCAATCGATGCATCGCTTCCCGACGACCGAGGCGCGAGATGAAGCGCAGGCGCGCCCGGCATGCGCGTCAACACGTGACCTTCCGCCAGCATGATCTCGTCGTCGCTGTCGGCAGCGTGCACGAGGCAGCGGCCATTCATCGTCAGCACGAGCGCGACACATTCGAGGGGCACGAACGCGGCGTCGCGCAATGGCTCGATGCGTGCTCGATAGCGCCCGCGCAACGCCATGACATTGAGCGCGACAACAGGGCCGTCGTGCAACGTGGCTTGCCACGCAACGCCGCCGTCGTATTCCATGGCGATACCGCGCCGCAAGTGACATTGCACGGCGTCGTCTTGCAGCGTGACGCCCGCACCGGTCATGACGAGCGATTGCCGCGTCATGCCGGGAAAGCGCGAATACGGACCGTCGCGTTCCACGTCGGCCAGGCTGATGCGCCAGCCGCCCTCCGCATCTTCCGCGAGCGCGCGCGTGGTGCCGCCGCCGTTGCGCCATGCCTGCGGCGCAAAAGACGCGAGCGGTGCAATGGCGACGCCCTCGGGCGCGCGCGCTTCAGGAGACGGCGCCGACACCGTACTTTCCAGTGAGCAGCGCGCCGGTCTCGAAGCGTTCGATCGAGTAAGGCGCGAGCGAGACATCGGTTTGCAAGCCGAGTGCGGCTTGCGCAAGCACCTTGCCGACCGTCGGCGAGAGCTTGAAGCCGTGCCCCGAAAAGCCGTAGCCGACGACGAGCCCTTCGATGCCGGGCAGCGCGCCGAGCACCGGATTCCAGTCGGGCGTGACGTCGTACACGCCCGTCCACGACGACGCAATGCCCGCCGCTCCGTATGCGGGAAACCGTTCGGCGACCTGAGCGCCGACCTCGACGACATAGTCCATCGAGATGTCGCCCTGTTCGGTATCGGCCGTGGCGAGTTTCTCTCCGGCGGTGCCTTCGCTGACGAGCATCTGATTGCCGCCATAGCAGCGGTAATAGAGCATGCCGGGCGAGGCCAGATCCTTGAACACCGGCATGGTGTAGGTGTAGGCCGCGCCCTCGCATTCGAGCGCAAGCACCGCATGACGCTCCGGCGAGACGGGCAGTGTGCGGCCGGTCCATCCGGCGAGTTCCGGGGTCCAGATGTTTTGCGTGCTCACGACCATTGCCGCTGAAAAATCTCCGATGCTCGTCGACACGCCGCTCACCTTGCCGTGCTCGATCAGCAAGCGGTTCACGGTGACGTTCTCGCGGATCGTCACGCCGCCGCGCCGCGCCGCGCGAGCGAAACTGGTCGCCGTGAGATACGCATCCGCGAAGCCCGCCTCGGGTTCATAGCCGATCAACGCGGCGTCGTCGAACTGCGCGATGGGCATGAGCTCGTGAGCCTGGCGAGCATCGAGCAATTCGAGCGGAATGCCTTGCTGCTTCTGCTGTTCGAGCGATGCGCGCAGCGGTTCGACCTTGTCGCCATCGGCCGCAACGATCATGTAGCCGCACTTCACGAGTCCGCACGAGGCTTCATCGTCGCCGACGTAGCCCGCGAAATCGTTGAACACGGCCCACGACTTGCGTGCGAGTTCGACGTTTTCCTTGACCGAATAATGCGTGCGCAAAATGCCCGACGATTGCGACGTCGTGCCCGCGCCGATGGTCGCGCGATCGAGCACGAGCACGCTTTTGGCGCCAAGCTTTTGCAGATGAAACGCAACGGAACTGCCGATCACGCCCGCGCCGATCACCACTACATCGTACGTATTCACTGTCGCGCTTCCTTTCTCATGCGGATGATGTTTGCAGTGTGCCGGGTTGCCGCCATCGCGAGCGCTTCATAAGCAAAAGCGATGGATAGCAGCAGTACCGGCGCGTTCGAACGTCAGCCAGCGCCTTCCAGGCCTCGCATGACTTCGGCCTGCACCGTTTCCCAGATCGACTTCTTCATCTCCAGATACGCAGGCGATAGCTGCACTTCGGCGGTACGCGGCAAGGGCAGGTCGTTGCGGATGTCCTGCACGATGCGCCCCGGTTTCGCGCCCATCACGATCATGCGCGTGGAGAGCAGCAGCGCTTCGTCGATCGAATGTGTGATGAAGACGATCGTCTTGCCGCTCTTCTCGTAGATCGACAGAAGCTGTTCCTGCAGCACTTGCCGCGTCATGGCGTCGAGCGCGGCGAAGGGTTCGTCGAGCAGCATCACGTCCGGGTCGTTGGCGAGTACGCGCGCAATCGACACGCGCTGTTTCATGCCGCCCGAAAGCGCGCCGGGATAGCTGTCCTCGAAGCCTTTCAGCCCCACGGCTTCGATATAGCGACGCGCGGCATCACGCCTTTCGGCCCGGCCGACGCCGCGCATCTTCAACCCGAACGCGACGTTCTCGCTGACCGTTTTCCACGGAAACAGCGCGTATTGCTGAAAGACCATGCCGCACGCCGGCTCGACATCCTTCACTTCGCGGCCATTGACGAGCACGCGGCCCTGCGTCGGCGGCTCGAAGCCGGAGATCATGTTGAGCATCGTCGATTTGCCGCAACCCGACGCGCCAAGCAGCACGAGAAACTCGCCCTTCGCGACTTCGAGATCGACTTCCTTGAGCACTTGCAACGCGCCGAAGGACTTCGCCACGCCTTCGAGGCGAATCATGGGGGCATCTATCGTTGCCATGCGAGCACTCCGCGTTCGATGAGCCTGAACAAGCCATCCGTGATGAGCACCGTGATGCTGATGAGCACCATGCCGAGCACGACCGTATCGGTCTGGAAGAATTCGCGGCCGTTCATGATCATGAAGCCGAGCCCTTGCTGCGCGGCGACGAGTTCGGCGGAAATCACGCAGGTCCACGAGAGGCCGAGAATCACTTTCATGCCCGACAGGATCTGCGGCATGCAGCCCGGCAGGATGACTTCGCGCATGACCTGCCAGCGGTTCGCGCCGAGATTGCGCGCCGCGCGCACGAAGATCGGGTCGATGTTGCGCGTGGCGTCGATCACATAGAGAAGGGCAGGCGCGAACGATCCCATGAAGACGATGCTGTACTTCTGCGTCTCGGTGATGCCGAACCACAGCAGCGACAGCGGTATCCAACTCATCGACGGCAGCGGGCGCAGGAAGGACAGCAGCGGGTCGAACACGGCGCGCGCCACGCGCGAGGTGCCGAGCGCAATGCCGAGCGGTATCGACACGACCGCCGCGGCGAGAAAGCCCACCATGACCCGGCGTATGGAGGCCAGCACGTTATCGAGCAACGTATGCTGATTCCACATGCGGATGCCGCGGCTCAGCACTTGCGACGGCGCGGGCAGAAACACCGCATCGACCAAACCCGCGCGGCACACGAGTTCCCAGAGCAGCAGAAAGCCGATCAGCGAGCAGGCGCTGACGACGAAAAGCCCGCCGCGCTTCGTCCATTTGTTGTCGGATGCCATGCTGCGCGCTCAGAGATACGACGCGTTGATCCAGTCCGCCACTTTCGGCGACTGGTCGATCTGCTTGAGATCGACGAGCATGTCGCTCAGCTTTTGTACGCCGTCGACGAACGGTCCCGGCTTTCCGCCGCTGCCGACGAATAGCGTCTTTTGCTGCGCGTGGGAATACCACTGCGTCTGCTTGAGCACGGCCATCTGCTCGTCCTGCGTGAGATTCGTGAGCGTCATCAGAATGGGCGCGACCTTCTCCGGCTCGTGCGTCATCATGTCGTTGGCTTGCGCGACACCTTGCAGAAAGGCTTTCGGCACATCAGGATGGGCGCTGGCGAATGCGGTGCGCACCAGCAGCACGTCCGGGCCCGGCGTCAACTGATATTGCTTATAAAGCGAGAACGAGGAATCGTCGAGCAGCAGTTTGGTATCGGGCAGCGCCTTGATGCGGTCGAACGTCGGTGTCCATGCGGCGGCGGCATCGATCTGATTACCGCGATACGCCGCCAGCAGTTCCGTCGCCGGCAAGTTGATGATGCTCACGTCCTTCGCCGGGTCCAAGTTCGCCTGGCGCAGCACGTCGAGCAGCAGGACATGCGAGCTCGACGCATACGTGACGCCGATCTTCTTGCCCTTGAGATCGGCGAGCGACTTCACATTGCCACGCACGAGAAGGCCTTCCGATTTGCCGAAGTTGTTCGGCGTCGAGATGAGCTGAAACTGCTTCGCGCCGCTTGCCATCAGCGCGAGCGCCGAGACGACGCCGGTCCCCGCAATGTCGATGTTCCCCGCCATCACCGCGCCCATGCGCGCCGACGAAGTGGAGAACGATTGCCAGCGGCAGTCGATGCCGAGCTTCGTGAAGATGTCCGTCTTCATCGCGACATAGGCCGCGTAGTGCCCGAGCCATGCCGAGCCGCCGTAGTTGACGACGGTCGCGGCGCGCGCGAATGACGCAAGGCCCGAGGTGGCCGCGGCTACGCCGACGAGTGAAGCCTGCTTCAGAAAACTACGGCGGTTTGTGGTCATCGTCCTGCCCTGTCTCTTAGGTTGAACTGCGTGTATCCGCTGTCAGCTACGGATGGTAGAGGCGAACGCATCCCTGCCATTAAGCCGCGCGGCCGAATCAGAAACTCTTATGTTTTGAAGCAGTTCCGCTAATTTCACGCGGCGCTTTGCGCGGCGAACGCGGCGGTGTAGGCATCGAAAAGATGGGGCGGCGCACCGGGCAAAGCCGCAAGCAAGCCCGGTGCAATTACGTCGCGCGTCACGGCCACCGACTCGCGCGCGACGGCCTCGGCCATCGACGACCATTCGGCCTGACGCGTGAGAATGTAGAAATGACGATGCCCGATGCGCGTCGTGGCCAGCGGCACGACCGCGATATCCGCCAGATGCGCGCGCGATTGCCAGAGACACAGCGGCGACGTGATGGCGCAGCCGAATCCCGAGCCGACCAGACTTAGGAGCGGGTCGGTATCGTCGAATTCATAGCGGTTCGGGGCATTGAAATTCATGTGCCTGATGAGCCGCTCCACTTGCTGCCCGATGAGCGAGCGGCCCGTATAACGCAAGAGCGGCAACTCGCGCAGCACCTCATGAAAGGACTCGGGCGCGCGCTTGCCGCTGAAGCGCCTCGGCGCGACCGCAATGAAAGTCTCGGAGAAAAGCGGCCGTAGTTCGACGCGTCGTGGATCGAGCGTGGCTTCCGTGCAAATGGCGAGATCGAGTTCGCGATTGGTAAGCTGTTCGCTGAGGGTCGGCGTGAGGCCGGACCACATCGACAAGGTTTTCATGCGCCCGGAAAGACGTTGCACGAGATGCGGCCCGACGCTTCCGGCGAAGGAATCCACGCAACCAATGCGCAGACTCGGCACGCCTTCGCTCGTCGCCGTACGCACGTCGTGCGAGACCGCCTGCGCGTGTTCGAGCAGCGCGCCCGCGCGATCGAAGAGAATGCGGCCCGCCGCGTTGGGCCGCACCGGACGGAACTCGCGATCGAAGAGCGCCACGCCTTGTTCGCGCTCGAGCGCCGCGATGAGTTGGCTCACGGCGCTTTGCGTGACGCCGAGTACGCGCGCCGCTTCCGTCATGGAGCGGGTTTCGCAGACCGCGACGAACGCCTGCAACGCGCGCAGATCGACCCCGACGAACGAATTTCGCATGCTTTCTCCTCGGCCGATTCCGCCGCAGATGCAGCGCGTGTCGCCGCTCAGATCCCATACCGTTGCGGCGCTTCTGGCCATACGCTTGTTTTAGCGACCATAATAGCGCTCACATGCTGGCCCTAAGCCGCCTTCGCGAATGCGGAGGTTCGAATCGTCCATTGCGAATCGCGCGTTGCTCAAATCCGCTTCTTCGTCCGCCGCCGTGCCTCGCCAGTTCGTGTTCTTGCTGGCCGATGGCTTGTCCATGATGAGCCTCTCGTCCGCCATCGAGCCGTTGCGCTCGGCCAACCGCCTCGCTGGCGAAACATTGTATGCGTGGACGCTCGCCAGCCTCGACGGCGAGCCGGCGCCTGCATCGAACGGCATCGCGCTTGCCGCGCGCAAGTTCGACGACGTGCTGGCCGGCGCGGACTATGTGTTCGTCTGCGGCGGCCTGCGGCTCGCGCCCGCGCTCGAACCGGCCTTCGTCGCCGCGTTGCGACGCGCGGCGCGCACCGGTGCGGTCATCGGATCGCTTTCCACGGGCACCTATCTGCTCGCGCTAGCAGGCCTGCTCGATGGCTATCAGTGCACCATCCACTGGGAAAATCTGCCGGCGTTCACGGAGGCTTTTCCCGACCTGCTGTGCAGCAGCAAGCTATATGAAATCGATCGTGACCGCATGACGTGCTCGGGCGGTATCGCTTCGATGGACCTGATGCTGCATCTCATCAAGATGCAGCACGGCAGCGATCTCGCGGTGCGCGTGGCGAACCAGTTCCATCACGAGCGCATGCGCGACACCGCCGACAGCCAGCGCGGCTGGCGCGATCAGAATCACGCGAGTCTGCCGCGCGGCATCCGCCGGGCGATCGAGATGATGCGCGCGCATGTCGAGACGCCGTTGCAGATCAACGATATCGGCTCGGCTATCGGCATGACGTCGCGGCAGATGGAACGCCTGTTCCTGCGGCATCTGAACGCGACGCCCGCACGCTACTACGTGCAGTTGCGGCTGGAGCGCGCGCACGAAATGCTCACGTATTCGAGCGTGCCGGTCGCGGATGTCGCGGTGGCGACGGGATTCGCGTCGCCTTCGCATCTGGCGCGCTGGGTCCGGCGCGCCTACGGCATCAGTCCGACGGAGTTGAGAGCGGCACAGACGCAGTCGTGAGCAGGCGGGCGTAAAGGCGACGCAATGCGCTCAGGCCGCTTCCAGCACCGGCGCCGATGCGCGCAGCGGCAACGGCAGCCAGCCCTGAAGCTCGCGCCAGTCCGGTTCGAGATGAGCGAAGCGCGCCAATCTCAGCGACGACAAATCCGCAAAACCGCAGCGCCCGTCCATCACGAGGTCGCGGATGGCGTGACCGCTTGCGGGCGAAAGGCCGAAGCCGACGCTCGATAGCGTCGCGACCGTCACATTGCCTCGTTCATCCGGACGATCGATCACGGGCCGTCCATCCGGCGTGTTCTCGATATATCCCGCCCAACTGCGGATGACTTTCGCGTGCGCCGCCTTGGGCAGCAACGCAGCCAGGCGCGCCGCGATACTGCACTGAAGCGGAGTCGATTGTGGCCGCACCTTCGGCACATCGTCGAGGCCGATCCATTCGTGCGGACCGCCGCCGTAAGCGAGATTGCCGCGCAGCGTCTGCCGTCCATAGAGGCCATTGCCGTCCACGCCGCCGATGGCCATTGGCGGCAACGGCTCGGTGACGATCATCTCGGCGCGTGCGGCGGCGAGCGGCACATCGATATCCAGTTGCGCCGCGAGCACGCCGGTATGCGGCCCGGCCGCGATCACGAGATGATCGCAGGCAATCTCGCCGTGAGCCGTTTTCACCGCGCTCACACGTCCGCCTTGCCGGACGAATCCTGTCACCGGCGTGTGCTGGAGAATGCGCCCGCCGTGATCCTCCAGCGCCCACGCATAAGCCTGCAACGTGCGATGCGGATTCGCATGTCCGCCGAAGTGATAGAAGTAGCCGGCATGGACGTTGTCGCCGGCGAGCGGCACCAGTTCGCGCACCTGTTTGGCATCGAGCACGTCCGAGCGCAGGCCGTGGTGTTCGCCGTTTTCGAGCGCGCGCCGGTACAACACGAACTGCTGTTCATCGAGCGCAATGCGCAGACGCTCGGCGCGGAACTCGGTCGGATAGCCGAGCAGGTCGTCCATCATCGGCCAGAGACGCTGTTCTTCGAGAAAGAGCGGGCTGTGATGATGCGAGCAACCGCCGCCGTTGCGGCCCGACGCGCCCCAGCCGATCATTCCCGCTTCGAGCACCAGCACGTCGACACCCTCGCGCGCGAGCCACCATCCCGCCGACAAACCCGTTACGCCGCCGCCGACGATAACCACCGAAGCGCCCTTCGGCGTGCCGCTGTCCTGTTGCGTGTCTGCTTTCATGCTTGTCTGTCCGGAAGATTCGATTCGAGTGCGACGGCCGGTCGATGCTTCGTTCATTCGCTCGCCACCGGTTCGCCCTGACGGCGTGTGGCCGCGCGATACAGCGGATCGACACGCCAAAACGGCACCCATTGCGACGCCATGCCGAACCAGCTGTCCCAATGCGCGCCGGTCGCCTGCGCTTCGGCCACCTCGGCTAGCTGCCGCAGCGCGAGCGGCCGGACGGGCGCGCGGAATGTGGCGAGCGGAATCTGCGGCAGCGCGCAGCCGGAGCCTATCGCGAGCAGCGCGGCGACTTGCTCGCGGCATCGGCGGCCCTGGCACGGGCCCATGCATGCGCGCGTGAGACGCTTCACCGCGTCGGGACTGGGCGGCCCGCTTTGCGCGAGACCCGCGACGCCGCGTGTGTCGTGAAGCGCGTCGGCGGGCTGCCAGCCGAGGTAGCGCGGCGGACGCACATCGAGGATTTCGCGCGCCGTCACTTCCTCGCACTGGCAGACGAACGGCTCGCCCGCCGCGCCGATGACGCTTGCCCGCACCCATTCGACACGCGATAGCGCGATGTCTTGCGCGGGCGCATCGGGTTGGCGCGCGGGCGGCGCGTCGGCGAGAGAAGCGCTTTCGTCCAACGACGATAAAGCCGCGCGCGCCGCAAGGCGGCCTTCTTCACGCGCGATCGTTTCGTCGCGGCTCTTCGCCGGCCAGACGCCCGCGCAGTCGCCTGCCGCGTAGGCGAACGGCAACGAGGTGCGTTGCATCGCATCGACACGGGCGATATGACCGCCGCGCGCGGCATCGAACGCAGTCGCGCAGCCTGCCGCTTCGAGCAGCTCGATTGCAGGCAACGCGGCGATGCCGAGCAGCACGGTATCGCAATCGAATGTCGTCAGGGCGGTCGTGTCGGGCGTGGCTGCGTCGACGGAAGTCACGCCATAAGCATCGCCATGTGCATGGCGCACGACATGACGCGTGAGAATGTGCGCGCCGCTCGCTTCGAGTTGCGCCGCGAGCGCCGCATCGCCGACGATTTCGCCAGCCTGTTCGATCACCGCGACGATCTGCACGCCGCGCGAGACGAGTTCGAGCGCGACGTTCAGCGCATCCGTGTCGCTGCCGACGAGCACCGCGCGCCGCGCGTCGAGCGCGCCGTAGAGAACCGCGAGCCGCCACGCGGCGCTTGCACCCATCACGCCCGGGCGTTGCCAGCCGTCGAAGGCGAGTCCCATGTCGCGCCGCCCCGACGCAACGATCACCTGACTGAATTGCAGCAGCCAGGTATGTTCGGCGTCCGCGAGACCGGCCACGTGCGTGCCGATCCAAGCGTTCGCCGGCCCGTGCGGGAAGAGTCCCCACACTGCCGTGCCCAGCTTCACGTCGATACCCGCTTCGAGCGCGTCGCCCAGTTCGGGACGGGCGTCGAGCATGGCTTCGAGCATCGCGTTGGCGTTGCCTGCCTCCGCGCCCATGCGGCTGCCGAAGTGCAGCGGCACGTCTTCGCCCATGGTTTCGAGCGGCACGGGGTTTTCGTCGACGAGCGTGACGCGTATACCGCGACCGGCCGCTTCGAGTGCCGCCGCGATGCCGGCCGGCCCCGCTCCGACGATCAGCAGATCGGTCGATTCGCCGATGGGCGGCGCCTTGCCCGCCACGGACGCGGGATCGTGGAACGGCGTTGAGAATGCGTCGGGATTTACTGGCATGGCTCGTTGTTTCGTTGGCTGATCGGAGTGTTCATGTTTGCGACGCACTGGGCGGCGTGCCCAGCACGAGTTCGCACAGGCGCCCGGCGCGGGCGTGCGGTTCGGCGAGCGCGTCCACCGCGTCTTCGAGTTCGCGCGCGAACCGTGCGCCGAAGCGCGCGCCGCAGAGTTCACGAAATTTGTCGCGCTCGGCGTCGGGTGTCATCGGGCGCGCGAGGTCGCCGCTTGCCTGCATCGGACCGGAATCGAGGCGGCGGCCATCGCGCAGTTCGACCGTCACGCGCGCCCAGCGCTCGGCGGGAAACGCGGCGCTGAACGCGGCGTGCTCCTTTGCGACAAGGCGCGGCAGCAACGCGCACGCGGCGGGATCGGCAAGGCCCGAATCGCCGATGGTGCCGGCATCGACACGGCCATGCGCCAGCGCCACCGCGACGGGAAACAGCACGCCATACTGCGCTTCCTCGGTGGTGCGTGGCAGCGCGGACCAGAGACGCGTCGCCTCGTGGAAGGTTTCGATCTCCACGCGCTCGATGTTGGCCGCATCGAAACCATCGAGCGCGCGCACTGCAAGCGCGGCGGCGATTGCCGGATGCGCCCAGCGGCACACTGGATACGGCTTCACATACTGTTCGAGGATCAGCCAGCGATCGCCGAGGTCGGACCAGCAGGCGGGCGCATCGCGTTCGACGGTGGTCGCGGGCGCGCCGGTGTAGCCGCGCGAGGCGAGCAGGGCGGCGCTGATGCCCGCCAGCGCGCCCCAACCCGAGCCGTCCTTCAGCATGGTCGGATGATCGATGCAGCGCATCATGTCCGAACGCGGCCCGTGATATTCGGCGATGCCGAGCGCGTGGCGCGTCGCCGGTATGTCGAAGCCGAGCGCGCGGCTCGCGATAGCGGCGGCCGCCAACGCATTCCACGCGCCCGAGGTGTGATATTCGCGGCTCGTCGCATGCAGCGCGATGCCGGCACGCGTGCCTATTTCATAACCGAGCACCGTCTGCACGATGAACTCGCGTCCGCTCATGCCGGGCGCGCGCTCGGTCATGGCGAGCAGGGCCGGCAAGACGGTGACGCCCGCGTGGCCCTTGGTGAGCGCGTGGCCGTCATGGCCGTCGAGACTGTCGATGGTCGTTGCGCCCGCGAACGCCGCGCCCGGAGCACTGACGATGCGCCCGTCGAACAGCATGCGCGCGGGGGTGCGTCCGGCCGCGAAACAATCGAGCGCATGCTCGCGCGCGATTGTCGAAAGCCGTGTGGACGTGCCCGCCGCCGCGACGCCGAGCAGGTCGAGAATGCGGCGCTGCGCGTCGCGCACGACGGCAGCGGGAAGCATGTCGAAGCCAAGCGTGCGCGTGAAGCGGCTGGCGTCGTGATGAAGCGTCGGTGCCGTTTGCATGTCAGAAGGCGATTTCGACATCGGTCAAGGGACGGCTCGAACACGCGAGAATCCAGCCTTGCGCTTCTTCGGCCGCGGAAATTCCGCCTGCATGTTTCATCGCGACTTCGCCCGAAAGGTGGCGCACTTTGCACGTGCCGCACAGGCCGCTCGCGCAACCGCACGGAATCACCACTTGCTGACGCGTGGCCGCGACGAGCAGCGTTTCGCCCGCGCGCACATCGAAGCGCCGGCCGTTCAGCCACGCGTTGAAAATGGCATCGCGCTGTTCGTCGGACGAAGGTGCGCCGGTCGTCGCGGCTTCGCTTTCCATCGGCTCGATCACGGGACCGAAATGCTCTATATGAAACGCCGCGCGGCGGGCGCCTTCGGCCGCATGAATCTGCCGCACGCTCTGCATGAAACCGGCTGGACCGCAGCAATAGACCGTGCGGCGTCCGAAGTCCGGCGCCATTGCCCAGAGCGCGCCGCGCGACATGCGCCCGCGCAGACCGAACCAGCCGGGTGCGGGCGCGCTCAGCCACACATGTACTGTCAGGTTGGGCATGCGCGCCTGAAGCGTCGCGAGTTCATCGGCAAAAAGAATGTCGTCCACGCCGCGCGCGCAATGAAGCCAAGCGATGTCGGCGTGCGGCGTGCGGCGCGCCAGCGTGCGCAGCATGGACATCAGCGGCGATGCGCCCGAGCCCGCCGACACTAGCGCAAGAGGCGTATTGGCCGATGCATCGAGTGTGAAGCGTCCGAGCGGATAGCGCGTGTCGATGCGCATGCCCGGCGCGAAGCGCTCATGCAGCCAGCGGGTGACGACGCCGCCGGACTGCGCCTTGATCGTCAGTTCGAGCGCGTCCGCTTCGAGCGGCGTCGAGGCGATAGAAAACGTGCGGTCGAAGCGCCGCCCCTCGATATCGAGCGTCAGCAGCATGGCCTGGCCCGGCGCGTAGCGGCGCGCGCCGTCGGGGTGCGGATCGCGCAGGCGAAAGGTCTTGACGCCCGGCGCTTCGTCACGCACGCCGATGCACTCGAGCGTGCGCGATGCGGGCGTGTCGCAGGCGAAAGCGAGGGTGCTGTCGAACGCCGTATCGGAAGATGTCGGCACATCAGCCATTCGACACCTTCAGCGCGATTAAGCGCTGCCCGTGTGCGCCGTCCAGATGTGACGCGAGCTTCCTTGCATACCAGTTCGTGAAGTTGCGCAGCATGAACTCGGACGGCGCATACGGGCCCGGCGCATAGCCGAGTGAGCCCACGCCCAGCTGATTGTTCGCCGCGAGCCGCGCGTCCTGCACGTTGGTCGCGTTCCATACGGACGTGAGCGTATCGACGTCGTAATCGACGCCTTCGACGGCATCCTCGTGTACGAGCCACGTCGTGCGCAACACCGTGCGCGTGGCCGACAGCGGCAGAATGCGGAAGTGGATGATGTGGTCGGCGAGAAAATGATTCCAGTTGTTCGGCACGCGAAACATGCGCACCGAGCCGAGATCCGGATCGGTGAGGTCGCCGAGCAGCTTGCCGCACGCGGGCGATCCATCCGGCGTGAAGGACACCGCGCCGCGATGAAACGGCAGCCGGATGCAACGGAATTCGTCGCCGCCATCGGCGGGCAAATGCGGCAAGCCGTGACGGTCCCACTTCGCAGCCTGGGCTTCCATCAACAGACGGAAGTCGCGCGAGCCAGCGGGATCGTCGGGCAACGCGAATTCGACGAGCGTCGCGAGCAACTCTGGGTGATTGGCCGCGCAGTGATAGCACTCGCGATTGTTCTCGATGACGAGCTTCCAGTTGGCTTCCTCGATCATCGTCACGCTGGCCGCGACCTTGGTGCGCCACGGCTGATGCGGCGCAAGGTAGGGCGTGACCGCGTCGCGAAATCGCGTGATGTCGGGCGGCGTCGCGGCGAGGCAGATATAGACCATGCCGCACACGATCTCGACATGCACGGCGCGCAAACCGTAGCCCTCGCGCTCGAAGCCCGCCGGCATCTGCCGCGCATGCAGGAGCGCGCCGTCGAGGTCGTACACCCACTGGTGATACGGACAAGTAAGCCGATGCGCATGCCCTTTCTCTTCGAGACAGATGCGCGAGCCGCGATGCCGGCAGGTGTTGAAGAACGCGCGGATTTCGCCGTCCATGTCGCGCAGCACGAGCACCGATGTCGCGCCGACCTCCAGCGTCAGATAATCGCCCGGTTCGCGCAGTTCGCAGCTGTTGCAGGCGAACAGCCACTCGTCGTTGAAAACGGCGTCGAGGTCGAGCCGATGAAAGGCTTCATCGGTATAAAAAGGCTGCGGCAGCGAGAAGTTGTCCTGGCGCTCGGCCAGGGCGGCGCGCACGCGCGTCGGGTCGATCATCGTCACACTCCCATGCGAACGATCAGTTGAATCGATTGTCGGTCGCGGATATGACCGGTGCGGGCAGACACACGACCAACGCGATCACGAAACCGACACGATGCCGCTTTCGAGCGCGTGGATGCCGCGGGCATCGCGCAGGGTCGGCAAGTCGAAGCGCGCGGCGCGCACGGCTTCGTAGTCGAGCGTCGCCACGACCAGTTCCTCACGTGCCGATTCGCTTTGCGCGAGCGTTTCGCCGCGCGGCCCGACGACGCGCGAGCCGCCCCAAAAGCGCAGGCCGTTTTCATGGCCGACGCGATTGGCGAACACGACAGGCAGACCGTAGACGAGTGCATGGGCGCGCAGCACCGTGTCCCAACCGCGCGGATTGTCGAAGGCGTCGCCCACGGCTTCGACCGCCGAACTCACCGGCGCCGCGCATAGCGTCGCGCCGTCGCAGGCAAGCCGATGCATCACCGCCGGGCTCCACAAATCCGCGCACACGGGCGTGGCGATCTGCCAGCGCGGATCGGCGGGCAGCGTGAACTGGTCGAGCCGCGCGCCGTGTCCGTAGTGCTTGCCGTCGTCGAGCCGGCCGTAAGTGGCGAGCGCGATCTTGCGATGCACGTGCACCACGCGTCCCGCGTACAGTGTCGCGACGCTGTTGTAGAACTGCGCGCCCGCTGCTTCCTCGACGAAGCCAACCACGGCGGCAAGCGGCGAGCACGCTTCAGCCAGCTCGAGGAGCGCGGCGGCGTTACGCGGCAAGGCGAGCCTCAAGGCATCGGCGCCCGCACTGTGACCGGCAAGCGACAACTCGGGAAACACGAGCAACTGAACGCCGCGCCCGCGTGCTTCGTCGATAAACCGGCGATGCGCCGCCAGATTCGCGGCCAGATCGCCCGCGACGGTTTCGGTTTGCGCGGCGGCGACGATAAAAGGCTTCATCGGACGCGCGTCAGATCAGTCCGGCGGACTTGAGGAAAGTAGCCGACACCTCGTCGAGCGACTTCTTCTGGACGTCGACCTCGGCGTTGAGTCGCGCCATCGTTGCGTCGTCGAGTTTGGCCGACAGCGCGTTCAGGATGCCCGCGAGATTCGGATTCGCGTCGAGCGTCGCCTTGCGTGCGACCGGCGTAAGCGCGTAGGCGGGGAAGAAACTCTTGTCGTCACGCAGCACGATGAAGTTGAAAGCGGGCACGCGGCCATCGGTCGTGAAAACCAGCGCGGTGTCCACCTGACGGTCCTTCAGCGCCTGATAGGTGAGACCCGAATCCATCCGCTTGATCTGCGACGGACCGAAGCTGAAGCCGTATTCTTTTTGCAGCGGACGCAGGCCGTCCGGGCGCGCATAGAACTCGGAGTTACACGCGAAGGTCAGTTCCTTGCCGCTGTTGAGCACCTTGGCGAGGTCGCTCATGGTCGTGACGCCGAGCTTCTGGGCGACATCGCGGTTCATGGCGATGCCGTAGGTATCGTTCGCCTTCGACGGGTCGAGCCACACGAGACCTTTCTGGGCATCCAGTTCCTTGACGCGCGCATAAGTTTGCTGCGGGTCGAGCTTGTCGGTCACCTTGTTGTAGGTGATGAGCGAAGTGCCGGTGTATTCCCAGTACACGTCCACCTGACCGTTTTCCTGCGCCTGACGCAGCACCGTGCTGCCCATGCCGTCTTTCTTGACGACCGTGAAACCCTTCGCCTTGAGCAGTTGTGTGGTCATTTCCGCCAGCAGCACTTGTTCGGTGAAGTTCTTGCCGCCGACCGTGACGGTTGGCGCAGCCTGCGCGGCCTGCAGGGCCATCGTTCCGAGGGCAAGCGTGAACAGGGATGCGCCGAAAAGACGCGACCACAGTTTGCATGACAGCAAAGGCTTGAGCATGAGCTTCGTTATCCAGGAAAGATCAGCGTTGAGGACTGACGCCGCGCGGCACGAGCCAGTGCTGCATCTGCGCGACGAACAGGTCGGTTGCGACCGCGAGCAGGGCGGTCGGGATGGCGCCCGCAAGCAGCATCGTGAAATCGTTGAGGTCGATGCCCGTGAAAATAAGCTCGCCGAGACCGCCGCCGCCGACGAGGAACGCGAGCGGTGCGGTGCCGACTGTGATGGCGAGCGCGGTGCGCACGCCCGCGAGAATCACGAACATGGCGTTGGGCAATTCCACCTTGAAGAGAATCTGCCGTTGCGTCATGCCGATGCCGTTCGCGGCCTCGATCAGCGCGGGCGGCACGGCGCGTATGCCTTCGTATGTATTCATCGCGATGGGCAGCAGCGTGGCGAGCCATAACGCGAGAATCGCGGGCTTCGCGCCGATGCCGAGCACGCTCATGGCGAGCGCGAGAATGGCGAGCTTGGGCACGGCCTGGCCCGCGTTGAGCGTGAACATCACGAACTGCGCGGCCCGGCCGTTGTCGGGGCGACTCAGCCAGATGCCCGCGGGCACCGCAACCACGATAGCCGCAACGCCCGCGATCAGCACCATCAGCATCTGCTGGCCGGACTGATAGACGATGTCCGCGCGATACTGCCCGATCGATGCGAGCCAGTCGTCTGCATGCGCCGATGCGCTGGCCAACGCCATCATCGCGCCTAACGCAATACGCGAACCGCCGCGTCGATCGTTCATCGCGCGCCTCCGAATGCGAGTTCGGGATGCGCCCCGTCATCGCGCGATGCATCGCCCGCTTTCGCCGCGTCGCCAGCGGACGAGGCCAGGCCGCCTTCGGGCAATGCCGCGCCGGACACGCACGCCGCGCGCGCCATCAGCGCGATGCGTTCATACGTCACGTAGCCGATGAAGCGTCCGTCCGCGTCGACGCCCGGCAGCCACGACGCGCCGTGCGCGAGCAGCATCGACATGACCGCGCGCAGGTCGTCGCCCGCGCGCACCACGCCCGGCAGCGCGCGCAGACTCGGCGCTTCGAGCGTGGCGCCGCTGGCGTCGAGTTCGGCCGCGCCGACGTGGCCGGCCGGTCTGCCGTGGGCGTCGAGCACGACCAGTGCGTCGGCCACGTGATCGCGCAAGAGCGCGCGGGCATCGGCGCTCGGGTAGCCGAGCCGCGCGACGCGCGCCGGTTCCAGCGCCGCATCGACGGCGCGCATCAGGCGCAGACGCTTGAGCGCCCGGTCAGTGCCCACGAAATCGGCGATGAACGCGCTCGCGGGACGCGCCAGCAGTTCATCCGGGCTCGCCAGTTGTTCGAGCTTGCCGTTGCGGAAGATCGCGACCTTGTCGCCCATTTTCATGGCTTCGTCGATGTCGTGGCTGACGAACATCACGGTCTTCTTCAGGGTCGTCTGAATATGGCGGAATTCGTCCTGAATCGACGCGCGATTGATCGGATCGATGGCGCCGAACGGTTCGTCCATCAGCATCACCGGCGGATCGGCGGCGAGCGCGCGCGCCACGCCCACGCGCTGCTGTTGCCCGCCCGACAGGTCGCGCGGATAACATCGCATGTAGATGGCCGGATCGAGCGTGACCATCTCCAACAGCTTTTCGGTGCGCTCGCGGATGCGCGTTTTGTCCCAGCCGAGCATCTTCGGCACGATACCGATGTTCTCGGCGACCGTCATGTTCGGGAACAGGCCGACTTGCTGAATCGCATAGCCGATGCGCCGCCGCAACTCGACGATATCGAAGCCCGCCGTATCCGCGCCGCCGATCAGAATCTGCCCTGACGTGGGCTGCACGAGCCGGTTGATCATCTTGAGCGTCGTCGTCTTGCCGCAACCGGACGGCCCGAGCAGCACGCAGAGTTCGCCTTCGCCGATCGTCATCGACACGTCGTCGACGACCGGCTTTTCGCCGCGCTTTTCGAATCGCTTCGTCAGATGTCGAAGATCGATCATCGTCCCTCCGCTGTGGATGAAATCGGCGTCGCGGCCGTCGCGGCCGTCACCAGCGGCCCGCGCGTCGCGTTGCGGCGCCAGAAGAAGCGCGCCTGGCGCGGCCGCATGCCTTCCGGCGTCAGGCGCCATTGCAGCGCGCCCAGGCCGAGGTCGGCGAGGATCGCGAGCAGCGCGACGATCACCGCGCCCGCGATCAACTGGCGCGGATCGGATTGCGAAATGCCCCGGCTGATCAGCCGCCCGAGCCCACCCGCGCCGATATACGTGGCAATTGCCGCAATGCCTATATTCATGACCACCGCCATGCGTACACCCGCCATGATGATCGGCACGGCAATCGGCATCTCCACGCGGTAGAGCCGCTGCCACGCGGTCATCCCCATGCCGTTGGCGGCTTCGCGCAGCGCGGGATCGAGATTGCGGATCGCGGCGTAGGTGTTGCGCACGATCGGCAATTGCGCATACAGAAAGAGCGCGATGGCGGCAGGCAGAAAGCCGATGCCCTGTCCGATCAGCGAGAGCACCGGAATCAGCAAGCCGAAGAGCGCGATGGATGGGATCGTCATGAGCATCGCGGCGGCGTACAACACCACGCGCGCGAGCCGCTCGTTGAGCGTGATGACGATGCCGAGCGCGACGCCCGTCACGATGGCGCAGCCGACGCCGGCAAGCACCAGCAACACGTGATCGACCAGCATGGAAGCGATCGACGCCGCGTTGCTCCAGATAAAAACCAGTGTCTCCACTGCGGCCTCCCGCGCCTCGATGCCCGTGACGAATGAATGTACCGGTCCAAAATCGCCGGAACCGGCACAAACTCGACGTCTACTGTCATCAATGCGACACGGGCCCCGATCTCGACAAACGACGCACGATCATTTTGCATAAGGCAAACTTATGGCCCATGCGGGCGTTTGCGCGAGACGCGCGGCTTCCAGCCCAGTGCGTGCAACATGAGCGCCGCACGGCGGGACTTGGCCGGGCGCGTGCCTGCAAACCACGGAAACGCGATGAGACGCACCCCACCACCTATCGACCTACGCGCATTGCAGGCCTTCGTCGCCGTTTGCGAGACCGGTTCGATGACGGCAGCCGCGAAACATCTGGGCGTGAGCCAGAGCGCGGTGAGCCAGTCGATTGCGTCGCTCGAGCGCGAGCAGGGCGCTGGCTTGTTCGATCGCGACAGCCGCCCGCCGCGTCCGAATCTGGCGGGACGCGCGCTGCTCGAACTCGCCGGGCCGCTGCTCGACCATGCGCAAATGGTGAGCACGCGTATCGGCGATGCGTCGCTGGCGGGAGCGCTGCCTCTGCGGCTTGGCTGCGTCGATTCCTTCGCGGCGACGGTCGGCCCCGAACTCATTCGCGCGATGTCCGGTTCCGCGCGGCAGATTGCCTTGTGGTCGGGACTCACGCCGGGCCTGTCCGACCAGATGCACGCGCGCGAGGTCGATATCGCGGTCTGTACGCAGACGGTGCTAAACGACAGCCGTATCGTCGAAATGCCGTTGTTTTCGGAAGCGTTCGTGGCCGTCGTGTCGCGACGCTGGCTCGATGAGCGCCAAGGAGCGTCGTCATGGCGGCAGCTTGCAACGGAACTGCCGTTGATCCGTTATACGGCGCGCTCGGTGATCGGCCAGCAGGTGGAGCGCTTCGCGCGGCATCTGGGTATCGAAAGTCCGCGCCGCTACGAGTTCGATGCGACCGATCCGCTCCTGAGCCTCGTCGCCGCGAAACTCGGCTTCGCCATCTCGACACCGCTGTGTCTCTGGCAAGCGCGGCATTATCTGGATGAAATCGCCGTGCTGCCTCTGCCCGCGAGCCGGCTTGGGCGACGCGAGTTCTTTCTGCTGCATCGACAAGGCGAATGGAGCGATTTCGTCGATGAAACCGCCGTGCTCACACGCCGCGTGCTCGACCATCTGATTCGTCCCGCGCTCAAGCGTGCCTTGCCGACATTGCAGGACGACGCGTTGCTTTGAATGTACTGCTCTCAACCTCGATTACCCTTCGCTACTCACGCCATGAACGAAATCTTCACCCTGACTCGCGACGATGCGCCGCTCCTGCTGTCGATTCCGCACCTCGGCACGATCATCCCCGACGACCTGCGCGGCCAATACACGGACATTGCGCTGACGGTCGCCGATACCGACTGGCATCTCGACCGCCTCTACGCGTTCGCGCGTGAACTCGGCGCGACCGTGCTCGGCGCGCGCCTGTCGCGTTATGTGATCGACCTGAACCGGCCGTCTTCGGACGAAAGCCTCTATCCGGGGCAGACCACGACGGGCTTGTGCCCGGACCTGACGTTTCGCGGCGAGCCGGTTTATCGCGAAGGCTGCGTGCCCGACGCCGCCGAAAGGCAGCGCCGCGTCGCGGCTTACTGGAAGCCGTATCACGACACCATCGCCGGCGAACTCGCGCGCCTGCGCGAGAAGCATGCAAACGTGCTGTTGTGGGAAGCGCATTCGATCGCAAGCGTATTGCCGCGTCTGTTCGAGGGCAAGCTGCCGGATCTAAACATCGGTACGCAGGACGGGCGGACGGCAGCGCCGCCGGTGTTGCAGGCGGTCGCCGACGGGGCTGCGGAGAGCGGCTATACGTGGATTGCCAATGGCCGCTTCAAGGGCGGTTTCATCACGCGGCACTTCGGCGCGCCGGAGAAGGGCGTTCATGCCGTGCAGCTGGAGATGTGTCAGAGCACGTATATGGACGAGACGCCTCCGTTCGACTATGCGCCAGCGCGTGCCGATGCCGTACAGGCGGTGGTCGAGCGGATGGTTCGGGGGGCCGTGAAAGCGGTGGCTGGGATGTCGCCAACGACTGGTGGATGATGAACTCGTGGGAGCATCGAGCGGGCATGCGTCAACGCAAAAGCCCAGCAGCCTTCAAGGCCGCCGGGCTTAATTCAAGTCATTGGATTGCCATTGCGGTAGCCTTTACAGATTGTTCGGTTTTTGCCGCGGCTTCGGGGTTGAGCGCTTGCGGTGCGATGTCGAGCCTTACGTGGTCGAGTTGAAACACTGACATCGCTACGCGTGCTGCGAATAGTCACGCGTGGCTTCGGGGTTGAGCGTCAGCGTTTTGCACCTCCAGAAGCGTCGCCTTCACTATGTCGCTCGCGGGTCGTCCGGCGCGAATCAGGTCCGACAGCACGCGCAGATAAGGCGCGACGTGCGAAAGGAACCTGTACTACCCATCGCATGGAAAATTCAGACCGGCTTCGCCGTCGCGCGTCACGGCGAAGCAAATGAGATTCTTTTGTTCTAGGGTGCTTGCCGAAGTTCTGGTGTGTGCCACTGATCATTTAGAAGCTCAGGCTTGGGCCAGTAATACCGCATTGTCACCATGAAAGGGCCGGCCGGCGAGGGTAGCCAGTTTGCCTCCTTGGCCTTGCCGGGTGATGTGCTTTGGACGTAGATCGTCGTACCACCATCGCGATCGGTTTTCAACGAAGGCAGCATCGGAGAATTGATCAAGTAGCGATCGATGGAGTTCTTCACCAGCAACTGGCTTGGCAAGGCATACATGGTCATCGACCAGAACGCATTGACGGGTGGCAGTTGGCCTTTCTCGAAGTGCAACGTGTACCGATGCTTGCTGCCGTCAAGTTGCTGGCCGCTCGAATCCTTTTCGAGGATCGGATAGAGCGCCTCCTCCCGCGAGTTCGCGCCGATCCCAACCTGCGTACCTGTAGCCCGTGCAACATAGTCGTTCTTCAGGTACGCGCGTGTTCCGAATAACGTGTCAGTCTTCCCACCAAGGGACGCGCGCTTTAAGTCGATCTCTTTCTGACCGTCTTCCATTCCGGAGAGCAACGCCGCTTTCTGTTCCTCGGAAAGCGCGCCGACGTCGAACGGTCGTCCCGGAACGATTCCAATCGTCGTGAACCGGCTTCGCAAGTCGCTCTCCGTTGGGTTGACTGGCGTGAACTGCAAGGCGAACGCGAGCTGGTTGAAGAACTCGAGCGACGTGTGCTGCATGTCAGGTCGTAATGGCTTGATCCATTGAATCGAGGGTGCCGAGGGCGGGGCCGCGCTACCAGCAAACGAAGAAAGAGTTTGCACCCGATAGCCTTCCTGGATGGTCTTGACGTTATCGAGATCGCCTGGGTTGAAGAGCTGGGTGCGGCCAACGACATTAACGAGCTCGGTTTCTGAGCGGATAATCTGCGTGATACCGGGCGGCGGCGCTTCCTTCCAGTTGGGTCCGGCAATCAAGAAATTGCCCCCACCATTACCAGTGGTGCGAGTGCCGATATAGGCAAAGTTGAAGGTATAAAGGTCCATCAGTTGGAACACGAAATAGCGTTTCGGCTCCATTGGCGGGATCGTGATGACAACCGGCTCGGCGCGAAGGTTGAGGCCGGCGAACGAGTAAGGTGTGTCCGAGTTCGGTGTGACGAAGGCAGTGTCGTCCGGCGTGAAAACCCGAGAGATATTCAGGATGGTGTTGAAAGGACCTTTGTACTGCGGGTTGCTTGAATCGATCGAGAACGCGTACATCGTCGTGTAGGTCGCGACCATGGGTGTTCCATAGATATACGCTTCCTTGGCGACGGCTCGAATTTCATTCGTACTGGCAGTGATCGCAAGCTTCGTTGGCGGCTGGGACGAATTGATCGAGTGAGTCGTGTCGCAGGCGGTTAGTGTCACTGCAATCAGTGCGGCCGCGATGGCTCGTTTGTTGTTTGCAGTCGCGCTGCGCCGTTGCAGCGCGCAGCACGACTCCATCGGCAAACTGGTCACGGCAGTCACAAGGGAGACGAGCTTACGTGCTCTTTTCATCGCGAAGCCCTTTTTCTTTGAAGTACGGTTTAATTCACAGCAGACGGCAACGTCGCTTACCTGAATGTCCTACTGAAATGTCGCGCTCACCGAGAGTTGTACGAGATTCGCTTCGGAAGACGGCTTACTTGAAATTCGTCGACCCGCCGAAGCGACGCTGACACTGGCGTGGCTGACTGTGCCCGATCGTGTGACCATCGGGCCAATGCCGAGAGCGTGTCACTCGCACCGCCGTGGGCTTCTTCACAGCACGCTCCCATAGCGTTGATCAACCGTTCAATCAGTCGAATTCAACGCTTCTGCGGAACGGGAAATTTCCATGTTCCATCAAAGACCGAAGGGTCTGGTCCGTAGATTCGCGCGATGACATCATAGGGGCCGTTTGGGGCTGGCAGCCAGTTCGATTCCTTGTCTGCTCCAGGCGAAGCGTGCTGTAGATAGATATCGAGCGAGCCATCGGCACCGTATTTGATGCCTTTGGTGCGGTCGCCGATCGAGTATCGCTCGATGGGATTCGCGACGAGGTGCCGGCCTGGCAAGTCGTACATTGTCATTGACCAGAAGAAGCGTGCAGGCGGCAGATCTTTCTTGTCGAAATGAACGACGTAAGGTTGCGAGCCCATCAATTGTTGGTGATCGGCACCCAGTCGAGTGCCGACATACACCGCCTCTTCCTTGGTGTTGCCGTAAATCCCCATCGCGGCAGCCACGGCGCGCGTCAGATAGTTTCCCTTAAGGTCGTCCCGCGTGCCGAAGAGATCATAAGAACTGGTCGTGTGCTTCATGGCATCGTCGAGCGCGGCTTTTCCATCCGCGACGCCCGCCACGATGCTCTGCTTCATGTCCGGCGACAAGGCAGATGCGTCGAAACGCCGGCCCGGCGCAATGCCAATCTTGGCGAAGCGCCGCATGAGTTCCGCTTCGGACGGTGCGGGCGGTTGCGTGAACTGCAGCAAGAAATTCAGATAGGCGATGAAGTCGATAGACGTTGCCTTCGCCTCGTTCCAAACCGGAAAGTTCAGCTTAGGCGCTGCAGCGGGAGCATGATCGTGTTCAAAGGCAGAGAGCGGCGTGACCCGGTATCCTTTCTGCACGGCCTGCATGCTCTTAACGTCCTCAGGACCGTTCAGGGCGGTACGGCCGAGCGTTAAGATAAAGTCCGTCTCCGAACGAAACACCTTGTCAACACCCTTTGGCGTTTCGCCATGCCAGTTCGGCCCTGCAAAAAGATAATGACCCGCGCCATTGCCCGTGGTTCGCGAGCCGACATATGCAAAGTTGTACGTGAAAAGGTCGATCCACTGGAACACGTAGTAGCGCTCGTCAGGGACACGCGGCACGGTCAGCACCCAAGGTTCCCGTCGCAAATCGAGCCACGCCCAGGAATAAGGCGTGTCGTTGTTGGGCGTGACAATGTCCTTGTTCTCGGGACTATAGGGCTGCGAGTAATTGCGAAATTTGCCGAAGCCGCCTACATAGCTCTTCGACTTGGGATCGACCGCTTGCTCATACATCGTTTTGTAGTTGAACAGCATTGGGTAGGCGTAGATGAACGCATCCTTGGCGATGCCACGCGCCTCCTCCGGACTAACCGTATCTTGCGAGTAAGCGCCGGGCGCGAGAAACCACAGGCTCAGCGCTATCGTCCCGAAACGAGTGATGACTCGATGCATGGCGTCTCGTCCTTTGACGTTGCCGTCTATCTTCCGAAGGTCATATTGAGTCCCGCGAAAATTTGCCAGCGCGGAACACCTGCGCCCGAGTGAGCAACGGAATATTGAGGTTCGACGAACGCGTTGTAGATAGTCGATCCGCCTTTCCACGCCTTTCCGGCACCCAGGCCAACTGGGATATAGTAGCTGCCGTGCTGAAGATCGAAGGTCCAGATTCCCGTCGACCGGATATACCAACCATCGGGGAGATTGAAAATGCCGAACGGCTCCGCCGTCAACGACTGAACCGTCGGCCGGCTGCTCTGTCCGGCGAATGAATGCTGCCACTGAACCAACGCACCGATGAGCCGGGCTTTATTCGCGTTCACCACGACCGCCGCTAGCCCGGCCTGCCACTTGCCGCTTCCGAGGCTCGGGTCGGTCGCGGTCGGCATAGTGATGAGCGGGCCAATGCCGATCTGCGTCTGTCCCTGACTGAGCAGAAAAATGTCGAAGAGATTGATGTCGCCTAGTCCGGCGTTGTAGCCGCCGGTTGGATCTGGCCTCGTGCTGAGCGGTGCCGTCAATCGAAAAATTTCAGGCACCGGCACGATGCTGTTGGGACCGACGGGAACGGTTGGTCTCAGCAGGAAGTCGTTGGTATGTGCGTGCGCGCCATGTACGCTCGGCACGTAATAGTCTTGAATGTTGAACGACGCCGCGAGATTGAGCGGGTTGTTACTTTTGTTTGCGTCATCCGCGGAACTTTGGGCGCGCGACGCGTTACCGAAAAGCAGAAGCGAGGCCGCGACAATCGTGCTGATTGTGGATCGACATCCGGCCAGCAACGATCTCGTATATCGCTCACACATCAGCCGTCCTCACAAACAGCAGACACGTATCAGGGTCGCGCACACGCTGGAAGCGTTCCCCGGCACTGAGAAGCGACCAGCGCCGCGACCGGTTTTGGTGGCCCTACAAATGATAGATAACATTGTTGGAAGGGCAACGTCAAGATGATTGCCACCCTACGACAAACGTCGTGCAAGCGATATTCCGGACGCGCGGCTTTATGCCGAAGCATTCGATCCTGCGCGTCCGCTCGCGACGCCTGCTGGCTTCAGAACGGATAACCCGGCGATCGCGGTGGCGCTGAAGACGAATGGTTTCGCGCTCGATTCGAAGCGCGGCGAAACGCTTCATGCGCTCGATGACAACACGAGAATCCCGCTCTACGGCGGTTGCGATCCCGAAGGTTATTTCACGGTGGCGTGTCCGTCGCACGACCTCGATAAGCACGGCCTGCTGCTCGATCGCGATGCACAGGGCAATAACTATGTGCAGGTGGTCGGCTTCGGCGCAAATGGACCGCAGGCTGACACCTTACTCGCGCATTCCGAATCGGACGATCCGGCATCTCCGCGTTATCGCGATGGCACGAAGCGTTACGCGCGCAAGGAGTGGACGCGTTTTGCATTCACGGAACAGGATATCGATAAGTCGCCCGGGGTGGTCGAGACGGTTATGGGGGGCGCTGATTGAGGTTGTGCTATGACACGATCGATGCTGAAGACCACGCGACGGCGGCGACGTAGCCTGCCGGCGCATCGAGCGCCGCGGCGCGAATATCGCCCGCTGCGCTCGATACGGCGAAGCGGCCCTCCAGACAAGGCAGCACCGAGAAGCTGGTGAGACCGAACTGTGCGCTAACCAGGCCTTCGCCGCGTGCCTTCAACACCGCTTCCTTGCCGCTCCAGCAAGCGAAGAAGCTTGCGCTGCGAGCAAGTTCGGGCAGTGCATCGAGAGCGCGCCAGTCGGCATCGGCAAAAACGGCGGACTGCAGTCCGAGCCAGTCGAGCGAAGACCGCGTCTCTTCGATATCCACGCCCACACGCCGCGATGCCGATAAGGCGATCAGCCCATAAGCACCCGAATGCGAGACGTTGAAATCCGGCGCGTGAGGCATCGCGAGAAAGGGGCGGCCATTCGCGTCGGGTTCGAGGATTAGGCCTGCGGGGTCGGCATCCAGCGTGAGGGACAACACGTGTCGCAAGGCGGCGCGTACGGTGACGAAGCGCGCGGCATCGGCCGGATGCCGATAGCGACTCGCGCGTGCGAGTTCTTGGGCGTTCAAGACGCCGGCGGCCGCTTCCGTCAGCGACGCGGTTACGTCGATTTCAACTAGCCACATGTAGACGTCGTCAGGGACATCGCGATGGAGCGGAAGGTTCGATAAGCATGGTTTCTGCATGGACGATAGTTCGATGCGTGTTGCGATTCTGATGTTGACGATCCACAAAAGGTCGCTCTTTCTGCGTCACGTCGCTTCCAACAAACGGTATTGCGCAACGCTTCAAGGAGTCGACGACCGAAGCAAACGCGGCGATCCACAGCATCGGGGATGTGCCATCGCATTTTGCTTGAATGTTTGCAGGTGCGCATTAGAGGGCGCGTTGACTATCGCCAGCTTTCATAGCTGGCGACAGACAGAAGCAACGCCTCCGATGACGGTTGAGCCACCCTAGCGACATTATAAAAATAATGTCCAATCGACTAGACTTAGAAGACAGGTTTCTCGTGAATTACGTCGTATTTCGTGAGCCAACAAAACTGGCATTGTCCGCCTACACCGTCTCCGGCACAAATTGGATCGAGGCGCCCAAGTTCAAATGGATCATGAAGAACAACGAGCCCTCAGCATTGCCCTAAAGCATTCGACAGATCGGCGATCAAATCGTCAGGATGCTCCAGCCCCACCGACATTCGAACGAGTCCTTCTGACACGCCCGCAGCAGCGCGAACTTCAACGGGAACACCAGAGTGTGTCGTCGATGCCGGGTGACAAATAAGCGACTCCGTGCCACCGAGACTCACGGCCGATTTAAACAAGCCGAGCCCGTTGATGAGCTTGAATGCTTGTTCGCGCCCGCCGTCGAGAACGAATGCGAATGTCGATCCCGGCCCGCTGCATTGACGTCGATACACCGTCTGATAAACCGGGTCGTCGATGAGTTCGGAATGCAGCACCTTGATCGGTGTGAAAGGGTTGTTTGCGAGCCATTGCGCGACGGCCGTGCCGCTCCGTGCTGCGCGCTCCATCCGCAAAACGAGGGTCTCCATCGAACGCGTGATCATCCAGCAGGAGTGAGGGTCGAGTTGTGATCCTAGCGTGCCGCGAATCGCGCGAACTCGCATGATCAGAGGTTTGCTGCCGGTGACGCCTCCCGCAACGAGATCGCTATGCCCCCCGATGTACTTGGTCAGCGAATACACACTCAGGTCGATGCCTTGATTTACCGGTTGCTGAAACAACGGCCCGAGCAAAGTGTTGTCGCATACGGAAAGAGGGCGATAGCCATGCCGCGATTCAAACGCATCGATTTCCTGACGCAGACCGTCGAGATCGAACAACGCGTTGGTCGGATTGGCCGGCGTTTCGACGTAACACATGCCGACACGGCCTTTCTTCGCTGCCGCTTCCAGTGCGGTGGAAATCGCTTCACGGGAAAGGCCATCGGCAATCACGTGCGAACGAATACCCCAGTCAGGAAGGAATTTGGAGATCAAAGTTTCGGTGCCGCCATAAAGCGGCGCGGACTGCACGACGCAATCGCCGGGTCGGAGGAACGCGAACAGGATCGCGGCAATCGCCGCCATGCCGCTAGACGTGACGGCGGCGGCTTCTGAGCCGTCCAGCAGCGCGAGACGATCCTCGACAATCTCGAGATTGGGGTGATTGAAACGACTGTAGACGAGACCGGCGCTCTCTCCATCGGGCGAAGGCTTGCGCCCGGCGACCATATCGAAAAACGCCGCACCGTCTTCGGCCGTGCGGAACGCGAATGTCGATGTGAGAAACACGGGTGGCTTGACTGAACCCTCCGAAAGAAACGGGTCGTAGCCATACGACATCATTTGCGTTTCGGGATGCAGATCCTGATTGGCGATCTTGCGCTTGTGATAGTTGTGATAGGCCATTCGTCACTCCATGCAGGTCAGGAAGAGTCGGTTCCCGCTCACATCGATCGCGCAAGGTCGCATGCACAGTGCTCCGCTCTCGGCGCGTCGATGCTCGGCCATGCTACTCCCGTCTGGATCGTGTTTAAGCTCGCAGGTCTCCATTGCCATTCGAATGCGCCGGGTTTCGCGCGCCGTGAATCCGAGTCACGCAGCAACGTTCGAGCACTCCCATCATCAAGGCGTCTTCACGGTCATCAGAAACCGTCATCAACCTTATCAATAACTTTTGTTGGCGCTATGAGAGGTTGGCGGTGGAAACTGCGCGTGTCGTCTAAGTCATTGAAAGTAAACGAATTTATTTGATTTAAAAGGAAACTGAGATGCTTGATCGCACGAGCGTTCGGGACGGGTCGGCACGTCTGTCGACAAAGAACTTCTCCGACGAACTAGAAGCATTAGCCCGATCCGCCATGTCGAGTGGAGCGCTCGATAACGACTTCTACTCTCTATGGACCCGTGAGCGCTTGAACGCACGGCAGATCGCAATCTTTGCGAGAAACTACGGCGAATTCAATCGCGCGTTCCCAGAAGTCTTGGCGGTGATGATAAGCAGCACGCGCAACGTGGTCGCGCAAGCGGAATACGCGAAGACGTTGTATTCGGAGATGGGATACGGCAATCCGGAGAAGGTCCACTCGATTCTCTTCGACGCTTGGTTGAGCGATCTCGGTCGCAAGATTGGAGAAGGTTCTCGTCTCGATTGGGCTTCGGTTCAACATGACTTGAAGGTTCTGCCGGAAACGCAGGCGCTCATCGAAGGAGAAAAGCGTCTTTATGGCGATGACAATGCAACTGCCGCTGGAGCACAACTGGCGCTCGAATGGCAGGCGTACACGATGCTCCGAAAACTCTATGATGGAGCTTTGGTCTACAAGGATTTATGGGAAGAAGAGGACGAGTTTCACGAGTCCTGCGAGTACTTTTACGCACACATCGGCGCTACAGAGAAAGAACACAAAGTCGAGTCCCTCAGCGCGGCGAAGCAATTCGTGTCGGATACAGACGCGCTCACGAGATTAACCGCAGGCTTCAACACGCACCTGCAACTTTTCGAGCGCTTTTGGAATGCGGTCGCCCGCGAGATGATGTCCGTTAAAAGCCACTGACCCGGCAGTTCTTCAAAAAGTCCCGCCCACGCTCGCGCGCTTATCGCAGCAAAGATTCTTGCGACAAGGGCGCTCGCGCAGCTCCATTCAAACGCTCGTTGCGGTCGAGTTTTCATGCTCGACTGCTGGCTCAACTCGGCCTAAACAATCGATGAATTCGCGAATAATTGGTAAGTCGCACTTTATTATGGCTCCGTGCGAACTCAACGCAGTTCTTGCTTTTACCGATGACAACAAGCACTACAGCGAGTTTCACTTCGGAGACTGGAAGAGCTTCGTTATCTGGAATCAAACAGGAAGCGACGACGATGGCGTCGTGCTAGAACGCGGGTCATCGGTCAGGCCGACATCACGCGGGAATCTTCTCCCTGCGCTCAACGATTGGATAAGCGCGACGTTCGACACGTCGTTGCTTCGACTTGTTCGAATTCATTCGCTTGGCGACGGCGTGTTGGTTCCCCACAGAGATTTTGTGGAATTCGCGGCTGCGCCATGGACTCGTGTGCATGTACCGTTACTGACGAATCGTATCTGTCTGCATTCCGATGGCGACACGGTCTTTCGCATGCGTCCAGACGAGATCTGGTTTCTCGATGCATCGAATCTGCATTCGGCCATCAATTACTCGGCTGGGCGCCGCTTGAATCTTTGTCTCGACTTTGATTTGGGCAAGCTGCCCATCGAGAGCGTATTCAATGCCGGTGCGGGCTCAACCGGGCACGTCGTGAATCGACCCGAAGTCGTGCAGCGAATGCCTCTGGGTGATTCATTCCAGGAAGAGCTTCGTTCACTCGCCGCCACGCTCACTCTTGCAAACTTTCATCAGGCGGTTGGGCTTTTATCGAAAGTCCATTTCTTTCGGCAAGCGCATATCGCCGAGTTCTTCGAGTGGCTGCCTTACGTAGCGGAACATTCGCGCGACGCCTCGTTGCGATCGAAGGCAGATCGCTATGTTCGTTTTCTCCGCGACAAACGCAGTGTCGGCGAGCGCTTCACGCTGCAAGACGAGGTGCGAATTGGCCTCGACGCGTGAAAGTTATCAGGTATTTCCGTGGTGGACAGCCAGGTTCTGGACCTGGTTGACAGGAAAGCCGGCGCCCGGACAAACACCTCTGTTCGAACCGACGCCGACGCTTTACGCCTTGAGTGCGGTGGCGACTTATTTGACAGGTCTCTCGCTTGCCGTCATTGCCTTCAAGACCGGAGGTCCGTGCTTCATTCTCGCGCTATCGTGCGGCTGGATTATGGCGGTGAATGGAGCGCGTCGCATGATCAGCACGGTCGCACACCAGTGCATTCACGGTCGCTTTACAGGAATAGCTTCTCGTGATCTTTTCATCGCCGATCTTCTCGCAGTAATGACGCTGACACAGACCGCGGGTGACTATCGTGAAGAGCACTTCAACCAGCATCATCGGCCTGCCGTATTCACGACAATCAGCGATCCGGCTGGCGCCTTTCTATGGCGCGCTGGCTTTAAGTCTGGAATGTCGGTCGGGGCACTCTGGCTTAAGCTCTTCGTCACTCTGCTGTCGCCGCGATTCCACGCCTCGTTCTTCATGCATAGGCTCATGAGCCTGGTTCGAAATCTGCCACCGAAATTCAAGCTAATCGCTGCGGCTGGCGGTGCACTAGCGTGTTGGGGCGCAATTGAACTCTGCCCCGTAACAGCGCTGGTTTTCGGCCTGCTGTTTCCAATCGTTGTTCTTTACCAAATAAGCGTGCTGCTTGAATTTATCAGCGAGCACGCGTGGTTTGTGCCGGCGCAAAGGTGGGATCAGCCCAAGTACATCCATGCGACGCATTCGTGGGGGCGTTTTTGCGGACGAAGAACTCCTGAGCGGGACGAAAGGCATGTCGCGCTTTACGTTTTGTCCTGGATTGCATGGGCCGTCGAGCACGCGATTTACCATTTGCCAGTCCGTTTGTTTGTCATTCCCGGCGATCTATCGCAACACGATTTTCATCATCGAATGCCATCTACCTTGCGCTGGACTACCGCAACGTACGCACGAGAAGAAGACCTGAGATCGGGTGACTCACGTTGGCCTCCTTACCAGGAGTTCTGGGGTCTTCACAATGCGATCGCGCATGTCTTCAATGGAATGGCTAAGACAGCTTCGCATGTCGATGCCGGTACTTCAGACGCGGCGAGCGAAGCGGAAATCTGAAGCCGTATCAAGACGAGACCGCCGAAAAGCGTGTCGCGCCTAAAGGCTCACCGTACTGCGTCAGGACAAAGACGCATTTTCGTCACCGCGCGTAGGGCGAGTGAAGCGCGATGAAGCCATCAGCCCGGACATCCGCAGATGGCTTATCTCGGCTCGTCAGTCGATAATCGCCGGCGCAGTTAAAGACTGTATGGTGCTGACTTTGCGCTCGCACAGACGTGCCGCAAAATGCTTGCGGATGATTTCGGAGACGTTGCGAACGACCGGTGATATATCGGATCGGCGTGAATACAATTCAATCGCGGTCGGCTCCAACGTTGGAAAACCGTCCGAAGGTTCCAAAACTCGGTGATGCTCGGTCACGGCGCTCTCGATCATGATCGACACGGCACTGCCGGCTTCCACGGCAGCGAGAAGTCCCTCGTGATTCAGACTCGTGTAGGCAATGCGCCAATCTTTCTTTTTCGCGTCGAGCGCTGCGATTCCCGCGCGCCGATAAAGGCATCCGTCTGGAAACACCGCCAGCGGCACAGGCTTTTGCTGATAGACGTCGCTACCCTGTTTGCAGACCCACATCAAACGCTCATGTCCCAAGGGCACGCCGTCGGGGCGGGAGGGATATTTTGTCGCGATAACCAGGTCGATGTTTTCAGTCTCCATGGACTCAAGCATCTTCCAGCTATGGCCGCAGCGGATTTCCATTTCGATGTTGGGAAACGTCGTCCCAATCGCGCCGAGAATGGGCGGCAACAAGCACGACGCGAATGTTTCTGAAGTCGCGAGCGTGAGTTTGCCGGCCGCAAGGCTATGCTTGAGCGAGAGAAACGCGTCTTCATGCGCTTCGATCAGCCGTTGGGCGATTCCGACGAACCGCTCGCCGATCGAGGTTAGCGTTACGGCGACGGTGTCTCTTTCGAACAGGCGCTCGCCTATCGATTCTTCGAGACGCTTGATCTTCATACTCACAGCCGACTGAGTACGATGAAGACGCGCGGCCGCCTGCGTGAAGTTGCGCGTGTCCGCGACCGCAACGAACGCTCGGACAAGATCTAAATCAAAGTCTTGTGGCCTCACCTGGCCTTCTCCCTAAACAACGCGTGCGCCAAGTCGGCTACGGCGATTTCTCTCATGTCGATCAAACATCCAGTGCGCCTTACGTGCTTAACCAAGTTCGAATCTGCACGGCCGCAGTAGTTGAGTCTGCTCCGTTCGACCTTGTAATCGCAAAATAACGAAAGTTATAGTCAGTGGATTCAGGTATTTTACCTCGTAAAACCGCCCAGTCAGTTATAAAATTCACCGCCGCCTAGTTTTAGTATGATTAATAATTCAGTTCTTACCTGCTCGATACGGACCTTCACCTGATGCAACCCGTCAGGCGCTTCTATCGCCGTAGATCGCACGGTGGCGCCTAAACGAAAACCGCGAAAATCGAGGCATCCTCAAAGGTTAGCTCCATCATATTATCAACGCCAAAAATGGTGGGGCGTCGTCAAGGTTATATTCAGCAATTTTGGCCTTTGAATAAGGCAAAGCTTCTTGATGAGCGGTTGCTCAGCGTTGATGAACGGGAGCGATCCAGCGATGGCCATCTGTAAAGGGCGTCGTATCGCAGCATCGATCTTTGTGAAGTAAAGGCTCGAAGCTTATTTAAGAGCTGCTATTGATCCTTGCATCGACTTAAAAAAGAAGGAAGATTCGCCAATAGCTTTATTTGAGGGCGCCGCAGATCCAAATCGGTAACAAGTCGAGCGTCAATCTATAGCTTAAATGCGTATGAGCCGTCCAATCGCGGTTAAAAGCGACAAGTTCATATGAATAATCGAAGCGGGCAAATCGACGAATTTGCAGCATCGAGAGAACACACTAGCACCACGCGCCGACGAAGCCTGCAAGTGCGGAAAAGAGAGGAACAGAAGGTTGTTCACGGACGCCGAAATGCGCGAGTCACGATAACGAAGAAGGGAAGCTAAGATTGATTCCTGCGCCCCGGCCGGCTTGGCGACCGACCGGGGCGCAGGGCAGACAAGGCTCTGCTTGCTTATCGACTGCTCTCTCAGGTCCCTCACGCGCAAACGAGACAAGCGATACGCTGTCGCTCCAGTCGCTCCTCCGACTTCAACGAATCTGGGAACGCTCACGCAAGGCGAACGCTACGCGTCACAACATACGCCCGCGCAAAAGGCGAAACGTCTTGTGACAAATTTTCGTATGCGTGCTTTCTAACGGCCAATTCATAAACTTCATTAGGCATATCAGCGACGCGAATGAGTCAGCGGAGAGCGTTCACGTAGGCCGTCCGAGGTGCCTTTACTTCCGGCCGAACTCATCTCTAAGGTGAATGGCCGCCATCAGGATAATTCGTTGGGCGGTATTAAAAGGAGTCTGTAGATTTCAGGTAATTTAGCAGGGAAAGGCAATGAAAGAGCGTCGCGGAATTTTGGAACTTGTCTTTGCCATGCTTCTTTCGGGGAGCATCGGCATTTTCGTCGTTTCCTCGAATCAGCCACCCGCGAACGTCGTTTTCTTCAGATGTATTATCGCGTTCATTTGTCTGGTTCCGTATTGCGCTGCCCGTGGTCTTATCCGCCGAGAGTATTTTCAAGTCCGGCTGCTTTTGCCCATCATCGTCTCGGGAATCTTTCTCGTTATAAATTGGCTGCTGTTGTTCAAAGCGTATCCTCTTATCGACATCGGGCTGGCTACGGTCATTTACCACGTCAACCCGTTCCTGGTGATTTTGGGCGGCGCCGTGGTCCTCCGGCAAGCGGTAAGCCGGAACGACATCTTATGGTCGGCCGTGGCGTTCGCCGGTTTGGTCTGCCTGGTCGGGACCGCCAATGGCGCTCTAATGCTGGGCTCGAACGTGTTTGCCGGCGTCGTCCTGACGCTCTCAGCCTCCGCGCTGTACGCCGGCACAGTGTTGTTGTCTAAGGCTTCCGCGGGCGTTCCTCCCGCTGTCGTCGTCCTGGTGCAGACAGCGGTGGGCTCGCTGTTACTCGCTCCGCTCGCCGATTTCTCGGTTTTGCCGACGAGCACCAGCGAATGGGCTTGCCTCGCGACCCTCGGCGTCGTTCACACGTTTTTTCTTTACTGCCTGGTGTTCTCCGCATATCAGAAACTCAGCGTCAAGGCGATCGCGATACTTTCATTCATCTACCCTCTGTCCGCCGCTGCGTTCGACTACATCGTCTACGGCCACAAATTCAGCATGGGTCAATGGCTCGGCGCGGGACTGGTGCTGCTGGGTATTCTCGGCGTCAAAACGGGATGGGCGCCGATCAAACTGCGGCGCGCGATAGCCCAGTGAGTTGGTTGCCCATCGCGTTTTCCAATGCCGCGCACTCCTTCCCCCGACGATAGAACGATGAAACGCATCCGCGCGGAATAACGTCGACAACGAGATTCATCGACCCATCTGCGTCGAATCCCACATCGATGTTCACGTACATCAGCCCGCAGCGACGGCGTTGATCATCGAAATCCGTCCCGCCAGCGATGAAGCCGTCGACTGAGATATCAGCGTAAGGCTCACCGGCCACTCTTAGGCCAAGCGACCGAAGTTCCTTCTCAAACTTACAGTTCTCTGGGTTTGCCCCAATGTTCAACCAACCAAGATTGAACGACATTCAATCTAAGAACGGCGCTGAATCTTCATCGGGTTGCCGTTTGTCAAGGCATCGAAAAGTTCTGCTTCGGGAGCGTTCTTCATGAATCAAGCATCGGCGCGAGCACCGGCGACCCATCCACCTTCGGCGGCTCTAAGGCGCGCGAAGCGGATCGGCTGGCTATGCCTGCCACCGTCGACGTTCATTGCGCTCATCGTGCTGTGGGCGGTTGCCATACCTGTATTCAAGATCCCGCCTTATCTGGTGCCTAGCCCGGCGGGGGTGTTTGCGCGCATCGTCACCGACTGGCGGGATATCTGGTCGAACTCGCTCATCACCATCGCGGAGATTTTGCTGGGCTTCGGCGTAACGGTGGTGACCGCCATCCCGCTTGGTCTTGCAATCGCGCTTTCACGGGTTGCGCGGCAGATCGTGTATCCGCCGCTCATGTTCATGCAGCTGGTGCCAAAGATCGCGGTCGCGCCGCTCTTTCTCGTGTGGCTTGGATTCGGCATGGAGTCCAAGGTGCTCTTGACCGTGTTGATGACCTTCTTCCCGCTCTTGCTCGCGAGCATCAGCGGATTCCAGATTCTCGACACTCGCTTGCTGTATCTGACGAAGTCGATGGGCGCATCGTCCTGGCAGACCTTCCGCTTCCTTCGCCTTCCCGCGGCGCTGCCCGTGATTTTCTCGGGTATCAAGACTTCCGCCACGATCGCGTCCACCGCGGCAATCGTCGCCGAG
Organism: Caballeronia sp. GACF4; assembly: GCF_023631025.1. Lineage (NCBI taxonomy): Bacteria > Pseudomonadati > Pseudomonadota > Betaproteobacteria > Burkholderiales > Burkholderiaceae > Caballeronia > Caballeronia sp. GACF4. The sequence goes on along the minus strand of NZ_JALQDW010000021.1, from coordinate 224,330 downwards.
TTCGTCGGCTCGAACAAAGGTCTGGGCTACGTGCTCCTGCGCGGGACCAGCACGATGGATGTCGAACTGACCTTCGCCGTCCTTGCCGTCCTCACGCTGATCGGCATTGCGATCAACTATGTCGTCGAATTCGCCGAATGGGCCATGACGCCGTGGCAACGTGCGAAGTTCAACTGAGGTCAACGCTCGCGCATTGGCCTGAGGCCAGTCGCCTACAACAAACGGACCGAGCGGGTCCAACTACACAGGGAGCGCGACTATGCGCAGCACCATCGGCAAACTGTCTTCGGCAATCTTGACTTGCGCGCTCGCGACGGGTCTGTGCGGGACGGCCGTCGCCGACACCGAGGTTCCTTTCCAGCTGAACTGGACCGCAGGCGGCGCGAACGCCGGTTTTGCGGCAGCGGTGGCGGAAGGGTTCTATAAGCAGGTCGGGCTCGACGTGAAAGTGACCGAAGGCAACGGCTCCGGCAATACGGCGCAACTCGTCGCAAACGGGCGCGCTCAACTTGCCTATGCCGACGCTGTTGCCGTGAGCCAGCTGATTGCCAAGGGCGCGCCGATGCGAGTCATCGCCACGATCTATCAATCGAACCCGAACGAAGTGTCGGCATTGAAGAAGTCGGGCATCAAATCGATCAAGGATCTCGCCGGGCACAAAGTGGGCGTTCCTTCCGGCTCCTCGCAAACGACCATGCTTCCGCTTTTCCTGCAGGCAAATGGCCTCAAGGAGTCGGACGTGACGCTCATCAGCATGCCCGTGGCAAGCATGGTGCCCGCGCTGCTGCAAGGCCAGGTCGATGCGATCCTAGGTTCCATGGATTCCTACCAGTTGCAACTCGAAGCCCAGGGCGCCGAACTCGTGAATTTCCGGTTTGCGGATTATGGCGTTCCGACGGTGAGCACGTCGATTTTCGCATCCAACGAATATCTAAAGGCCAATCCGGATCTCGTGAAGAAGTTCGTTGCCGCGAGCCTGAAAGGATGGAGCTTCGCCATGGATAACCCGGCGAAGGCGGTAAAGGATCTCAAGACGGTGTTCCCCAACGTCAACGAGAAGCTCGCTACCGCCGAGTTGGCCGCCATCACGCCGTTGTTCTGCAGCGGCGGCGCCAAAAGCGTAGGCAAGGCCGAGGATGCGTCATGGACCAGGACGCAAGATCTGCTCGCACAGGTCAAATTGCTTCCCGCCGGACAGAATCCGAAAACGTACTACACGGACGACTTCTTGCCGCCGGCGAACCAGTTGCGCGCGTGCAAATGAGCCGTCCGTTCGGACAGACTTTTTCGCACGACGGATATCGAATCACGACTAACGAGAAACACATGGGATACCGCTACTCGGATCTTCACGTAGGCATGCAATTTCGCAGTCCCGGACGAACGATCACGGACGCGGACCTCGTCGGGTTCGCGGGACTGACGGGCGACTTTTCGGAGTTGCATACGAGTGATGTGTACGCCAGAGCCAGCCAGTTCGGGCGGCGCGTCGCGCACGGCATGCTTGGACTCGCGTACGCGCACGGCTTGATGTGGGCGCGCACCGGCGAGTTGCGCGAGACCGCGATTGCCTTTCTCGGCATCAATGACTGGAAGTTCGTCGCGCCGCTGTTCGTTGGCGACACGATGTTCGTCGACTACGCGATCAGAGAGCTGCGCGACAGCAAGTCGAAGCCCACGCAGGCGATCGCGCTCTTCGACGTGAAGATCGTGAATCAGGATGGCGAAGTCGTGCAGCAGGGCACCAAGGCGCTTTTGTGCTCCAAGGTGCCGCTGGCCGCGGTCGAGAAGTCCGCCTAAATCAATGACATCGAGCCGATCATGCCTACTTCCGTACACGACGATATAACGCCGGCCGGTGTGCCGATCCGCATCGAGAGCGTCTCGAAGACTTTCGGCGAGGACACGGAGAAGCCGTTTCGCGCGCTGAAGCCAATCAGCATGAACATCGAGGCGGGCGAGTTCGTGTCCGTCGTGGGACCATCGGGCTGCGGCAAGAGCACACTCATGCTCATGGTCGCGGGTCTGCTTGCGCGCTCCGACGGGACGATCGTGGTGGGCGACCGGACCGTGGACCGGCCCGTGACGGATGTCGGCATCGCGTTTCAGGATCACTTGCTGCTCGACTTTCGCACGGCGATGGAAAACGTGCTCCTGCAGGCCGACATTCGCGGATTGCCCCGTGACAGGATCGAAGCGCGGGCGCGTGAGCTCTTCAACCAGTTGCGTTTGCAGCCTGCGGTCGACAAGTATCCCCGGCAGCTTTCCGGCGGCATGCGCCAGCGCGTGTCGCTAATTCGAACGCTGGTCCACGACCCTTCGCTCATTCTCATGGACGAGCCTTTCGGCGCGCTCGATGCACTCACGCGTTTGCAAGTTCGCATGGATCTCGAAGCACTGTGGATGCGGCGCCGTCCCACTGTGCTGTTCATCACGCATAGCGTCGAAGAAGCCGTGGGACTGTCCGATCGCATCTTCGTCATGAGTCCGACACCGGGAGAAGTGGTGGACGAGATCGTCGTCGAGCTGCCGCGCCCTCGGCCGATCGTGCTCGGCGACGCTCCGGAGTTTGCGCGCTATGTCGACAGCATCTATGGCCACTTCGCACGCATGGGCGTGTTGCGCGGTATCGACGTTCCGCGTTCCCGCAGCGAGCAGACGTGAAGAACGGAGACCTTTTCATGGACAAATCCGGTTCGCCCCCCATCTCACACGCTGATGCCGCGAGCGAAGTCACCTTGTGGATAGACGGCCATGTCGCGGAGATCGGGCTCTCGAACGGTCCGCTCAATCTCGTCACGCGTGCTCTGCTGCGTTCGCTCAACAAGGCGATCGACGCACTGGAGGCGCAAGCCGATCTGCGGTGCGTCATCGTGCACGGCGGCTCGGCGCGGGCCTTTTGCGCCGGCAGCGATATCAAGGAGTTCGCGGAAATCTTCGCCGACGCGAGCGAGAGAAAGATTCTTTTCGAGGACATGGTGCTGCGGCGCCTCGCCCGATTGCCCGCGCCGACCATTGCCGCAATGGACGGCCCCGCGCTCGGCGGTGGCCTCGAAATCGCGCTCGCGTGCGACCTTCGCGTTTGTCGTGCCGAGGTGGTGCTTGGACTGACCGAGTCGCGTCTTGGCGGTCTGGCAGGTAATGGTTCGCTGCGGCTGACGCGGCTCATCGGCCCGGCTCGCGCGAAGGAGATGCTCTTCACCGGAAACACGATCAGCGCGCAACAGGCGCTGGCCTGGGGACTCGTCAACCGTATCGCGGAGACGGGCGCCGCACTCGAAACAGCACGCGCGCTGGCGCTCGAGATCTGCGCGCGCGGCCCGCTGTCGAACCGCCTGGCCAAGCAACTCGTCGATGCCGCGCAGGATCAGCCGCTCGATGCCGCGTTGTCGCTTTCAACCGTCGTTCAGCAAAGGATCTTCGACAGCCACGACCTTCACGAAGGCGTCGCCGCGTTCTTTGCCAAACGAGAACCCGAGTTCCTCGCACGATGAAACCCGACAGCCAAACCACGCCGGATAGCCTTGCTGCCAGCGCGCCCACGCACGACATGCCCGGTGCGACCAGCGCCGCGCTGCTAGGCCATGGCATCGTTCTCGTGTGGAACGACATCGAATTCGAAGGACGCGAGCAGTTCTACGCGTGGCACGACAAGGAGCACATTCCCGAGCGGCTCGCCATTCCTGGCTTCAGGCGCGGCAGGCGTTTTCGCCGGGCAGGCCATTCGCCCGAGTGGTTGACCATGTACGAGGCGGCCGATCTCGACGTCATGGTTTCGCCCGCATACATGGCGCGCCTCAATGCCCCGACGCCCGCGACCACGAAGACGCTTACGTACTTTCGCAATACCTCGCGAGCCGTTTGTCAGCCCGTTTGCAGTATCGGCGAGAGCAGCGGCGGCTATTTGTTTGCCGTTCGTATCGACCGGACGGGCGCAGCGAACAACACGCCGGAAGCTTACCTGCGCGACGTGGCTTTTCCACAGGCGATGCGCGCGACCGGCGTGCTCGCGTGTCATCTCTTCGCGTCGGATCAGGCGAGCTTCTTCGACACCGAAGAGGCGCGCACGCGCGAGTTCGATGTTCCGGCGTGGATCGTTCTCGTCGAGGCATCGACGGAAGCGGCCGCAAGCGAGGTGCATGCCCTGATCGACGTTCCGCATTTGCGCGATGCAGGCTTGCACATCAGGCCCGACGCCGCTGTCTATGCACTTGAAATCTGCCGCCTTGGCGCTTCCTCGCACCAATCCTGAACTCAACCCGCTCAACCAGAACATGAAACTCGTCCGACACGGCCAACCCGGCCAGGAACAACCCGGCATTCTCGATGGCGACGGTCGCGCGCGCGATCTCACTGGCCATTGCGATGACTTCAATCCCGCGTTCTTTGCAAGCGGCGGCATCGAGCGCTTGCGCGCAATCGATCCGCACACGCTGCCCCTCGTCGATGCGTCCGTGCGCCTCGGCCCTTGCGTGGCGCAGCCCGGCAATTTCATCGCGGTCGGCTTGAACTACGTTCAGCACGCAATCGAAACCCATGCCGATATCCCAAAGGACCCCATTCTCTTCAACAAGGCGCCGTCCTGCATCTGCGGACCCGATGACGACGTCATCCTGCCTAAAAATTCCGTCAAGTCGGACTGGGAAGTGGAGCTGGCCTTCGTCGTCGGCCAGGAAGCGTACTACGTGAGTGAAGCCGAAGCGCTGAGCCGTATTGCGGGTTACTTCATCTGCAACGACGTCTCGGAGCGCGAGTTTCAACTCGAACGCAGCGGTCAGTGGGTGAAGGGGAAGATGTCGCCGACCTTTGGCCCCATCGGTCCGTGGCTCGTTACCTCCGATGAGATCGAGGACGTGCAGAACCTCGGCTTGTGGCTCGAACTCAACGGCGAGCGCATTCAGAACTCGAACACGAACGACATGATCTTCACGGTCGCGAAACTCGTGTCGGACATGAGCCAATACGTCCGTCTCATGCCCGGCGACATCGTGACGACAGGCACGCCGCCCGGCGTAGGCCTAGGCATGAAACCGCCGAAATACCTGAAGCCAGGCGATCGCATGCGGCTGGGTATCGAAGGCCTGGGCGTACAAGCGCAGCGGGTCGTCGAATGGCGCGACCGATGACCGGCGCGACAGCCTGACGAGACCGATTTCCCATCCCGATTACGGAGCGATCAGCGAATCATGGAACGAATCACCGCGGACGAAGCGGCTCAACTCGTCGCCGATAACGATGCCATCCTGATCAGCGGTTCCGGCGGCGGGCATTCCGTGCCCGAGGCGCTTCTGGCTGCCGTCGAGCGCCGCTTCCTGGCGGAACGGAAGCCGCTTGGATTGACCTCGGTGAGCATCGTGGGTGTGGGCGACCGCGGTGAACTGGGCGCATCGCACCTCGCTCACGAAGGTTTGCTGCGACGGGCCATTACAAGCGCGCTCGTCGATTCGCCGGGACTCGTAAGACTCGCGGCGGAAGACAAGATCGAGGCTTACACATTCCCGCAGGGCGTGCTGTCGCAATTGATGCGCGAGATGGCGGGCGGCCGTCCGGGTCTCTTCACGAAGACGGGCTTATACACCTTCGTGGACCCGAGGCAGCAGGGTGCGCGGCAAAGCCCCTGCACGCCGCCCGCTTTCGTCGAAGTGACCGAGATTGCCGGCGAAGAGTGGCTGTTCTTCAAGCACATTCCGGTCGATGTCGCGTTCCTGCGGGGCACGACGGCCGACGAAGACGGCAACGTGACAATGGAGCAGGAAGCCGTATTCGGCGAGATGCTGGCAATGGCGCAAGCGACGCGGCGCGCGGGCGGCATCGTCGTGGTTCAGGTGAAGCGCATGGCGCGAAACGGTACGCTGCCCGCCAAGCACGTCAAGATTCCCGGCATTCTCGTCGATTTCGTCGTAGTGGAACCGGGACAGCGCCAGACCTACGCGACCGACTACGACCCGAGCTATTCCGGCGAGTTGCGTGTTCCTGTCGACCAGATCAGACCGCTGCCGTTCGGGCCGAGGAAGGTCATCGTCCGGCGCGCGGCAATGGAATTGTTCCCCGAGGCGATTTGCAACCTGGGTGCGGGCGTATCCACGGGGCTATCCACCGTTGCGGCCGAAGAGGGGCTGCTCGAAGCGGTGCATCTGACCAACGAGCAGGGGCTTATCGGCGGCGCGCCCATTACGGGTCGCGATTCGGGCGGCGCCCAGAACTTCGCCGCGATGATCGAACAACCGTCGCAGTTCGACTTCTACGATGGCGGCGGCCTCGATCTCGCCTTCCTCTCGTTTGCCGAAGTGGACGCTCAGGGGAATGTGAACATCAGCCGGTTCGGCGACAAGATCATCGGTGTTGGCGGCTTCATCAACATCAGCCAGAACGCGAAATGCGTGATCTTCAGTGGAACGCTCACGGCGGGCGATCTCGACATTGGCTGGGAGAACGGGAAGACCGTCATTCGCAGGGAAGGGCGGCACATGAAGTTCGTGCCGAAACTCGAACAGGTTTGCTATAGCGCCCGGATTGGTCAGCAACGCAAGCAACTCACGCTTTTCGTCACCGAACGGGCCGTGTTTCGCGTCGGGCCGCAAGGGCTCGAGCTGATCGAGATCGCTCCGGGGCTGGATGCCGAACGCGATGTCGTCGCCCACATGGGTTTTCGGCCCGTGGTGTCGCCGCAGTTGCGTGAAATGGATGCCAGACTCTTCGAACCGGGCTTAATGAACCTGGCGCAAGACGTGCGCGCCAAGGCGCGTCGCCACCGTAGCCAGCGCGTGGCGCAATGGTACGAATCGCGCGGGAGAGGCTGAACATGGCGGACAGCATTCAGATCTCAGGTGCAACGCGTGTCTATGGCATCGTAGGCGATCCTGTCGTGCAGGTTCGATCTCCGGCGGTCTATACTGCGCGCTTCGCGCAGGAAGGTGTCGATGCCGTGCTCGTCCCTCTGCACGTCCATGCAGATCGCTTCGACGACGCGTTCCCCGCGCTGCTGGAGATTTCGAACCTCGACGGCTTGCTCATCACCGCACCGTTCAAGAAGCTTGCTTGCGCGTTTGCCCGACAACTCGGCGTGGCCGCGAAGACAGTCGGCGCGGTGAATGCGCTGCGGCGCGAGGCCGACGGTTCGTGGACCGGCGACATGTTCGACGGCGCCGGTTTCGTACGCGGCATCGAGGCGCGGGGCTTGAGCGTCTCCGGCAGGCGCACACTGTTGTTCGGGGCGGGAGGCGCGGGCAGCGCGATTGCCGCGGCGCTTGCCGAAGCCGGCGTCGCTTCAATCTCCATTCTGGATATCGATGCCGAGCGCGCGGTTATCGTGGCAAGAAATTTGAGCGAAGCGTTTCCGCATACGCGAGCTGCTGGCGTATCGGACGCGCGCGGCGAGTTCGACCTGATCGTCAACGCATCGCCGGTTGGCATGTCCGCGGGCGACGGCTTGCCCGGCAACCTCGGCCCGCTGAAGAAAGACGTGCTCGTGGGCGATGTGGTTTTATCGGAAGAGCCGACGGCGCTCATCGCCCATGCGCAGCGATTCGGCTGTGCATGGGTCAACGGAAAGGACATGCATACCGGTCAGATCGAATCCATCACTTCGTTTTTTCTGACCGATAGATAGCATGTGTCGTCAGTGGCGCACGCGGCGAAATTTCAACCTCAACACGTCTGGATCGCTATGTCGCATGTTCCCGCTGAACGGTGTCTGGAAATCATCGCGCTCCTTGCCGAGGGCGCGAACACCTTGCCCCTCGGGGAAATCGCCGAGCGCCTGTCATTGCCGAAGAGCGGGGCACACCGGCTGCTCTCGACGCTCGTCGATCTTGGCTGGGTTGCCAAGGAGCCCGACACCGGCTTCTATCGGCTGACCATGCGCCTTGCGGTCATGGGGCAGCGGTTTTACGCGGCCACCGGCATTCCGAACATCTGTCAGCCGGTACTCGACAGGCTTGCGCACGAGACGCGAGAGTTCGTGCGTCTAGCCGTTGCGGACGGCGACACCCTCGTCTGGCTCGCGCAGGCGCAGGGCGCGACGGCAGGTCTCATCTACCAGCCACCCAGTTCCGCGACTGGGAGAGTCACGGTCTACTCGACGGCAACCGGCAAGGCATGGCTCGCTTCGATGCCTCGTGACCGGGCGATTCAAATCGTGGCCAGCATGGGCTTCGGAGAAGCCGACCGGCAAGGGCCCAATGTCGTGCGGTCTATCGAGGACCTTTTGAAGGAACTCGCGCTTACGGAAAAGCGTGGCTATGCGGTTGCGGTCAGCGAGGCCGAGCCTGGTGTTTCGGCTGTTGCCGTGCCGATAAGGGTGAACGGTCTTGGAACCGCGCTCGGCACGGTCAGTGTTGCGGGTCCAAGTGTTCGCATGACGACCGAGCAGATCGAGGAAATCGCCCCGAAGTTGCAGAGCACGGCGTCCGAACTCGCGGAACTGTGGCCGCTGAGACCAAGCGGGACCGCGCTGCGTGAGCGAACGACGATGGTGGCTTGAGAGGTCGGTGGGCGACTGTGGAAATCGGATGCATCGAAGAAGAATTTCACGCAGGCTATGTGACATACAAAGGATGGCGGAGAACGTAATCAGGGGATGAACGTTCGCCGATCTTGTGTTCTTCGACGATAAAACCTAAGGCCATCAAAAGGGGCGGGAGAAATACACAGGTGATTTCACCTTGTATGTAAGCCCAATGTGCGAGATAGCTTCCTTCGTCGCTAAAAATATTTCTGCACGAGGCGCACCTGGTAAAGCCGCCTTTGTATGGCAGGGCTTTGCGAATCGCCTCTTGTATCATGTCCAGTCTTTCTATCGACGCGCGCAAATCCTGCTCGGCCAGCCTGCGTTTATCGTCATCATGGGCCTGATCCAACGCGCACCATGCTAAAGACACGGTGATAAGGGCATAAGATTCTTGCTTGCGGAGGCCTGCAGCCATCTCATGGGGTCCCGGTCCACTTCGCTTCGTCAGCGAGCGTAGCGCACGAATGGCTTCGTGCTGGCGTCCAGGCGTCTCGATAGTTGTTTGTCTTATGTTACAGGAGTTTAAGTGGCCGTTTATGGGGTAGCTGGGCGGAGTTTGTAGGAAGGCTCGGGATTAGGACTTCGTGTAATTTTCGTTTCGACGTCCGGCTTGGATTTTGCGGTTCGTGTCAGGTGCGGGAAGGCCTTTAGCAAATGGTGACGGGGATCGTTTTGAGCGCTGTAGCTGGTCGCGTCGGTAACTGGTCGAACTCGTAGCCGTGCGGGAACTTCGTAGGTTCAGGGAAAGTAAGTGTGGATTGGAAGTGTTGCGTCATTTGTGGTCGGCGCGGTTGTATTAGACATAATATAATTTATCGATCATCTTACTGTGTCAGAGCTTTTTAGATGGAATGGTCGCCTCCTGCCTTAACTGTTCATCCGTCGCCCGAGCTCCATTGACGAGAGCGTGCCACATTGCTGGTTCGGCACGTCCGCCGCAAAGGAGAATCAGATGGAAAGATCGGGAAGTCCAAAAACCGGACTTCACTAATGAGCCAGACACCCGACGTTTCAAAATAGCCTCGACATTTGTTGTAGTGGCTAAGCCGTAATGTCCGCTTTGGGGATGCGGCGGAATTCTTGGACTGCCTTATATCGTCAGCCCGAGGCTCGCCCGGTATTCAATCGGACTGAGTGCGTCAAGCGAGATCTTGATCCGCTTCTCGTTGTACCAGCGAATGTACGAGTCAACGGCCTCAATGAATTGATCGGTGCTGCGGCACAAGCAGGCGGCGCATAGCCTTCGCCCGACGTCCGGGCAAAGGCATAAGCGACCGATCTAACCAACCCCCTTAACCTCCATCAACCTCCCCCACTCATAATCGACGATATCCGGATGCATGGGAAACACGCCTGCACCCGGCGTGAAGGTCAACTCGCCGAAGAGGATTCGATCGTCCGGAGCGTAAAGATCTACGCGTACATATTCGAAGCCTTCCGCAAGGCTAACGGCGACCGAGATCAACTCGTCAAAGCACTGCGGTCGCGGCGCCGCGACCTCACTACGCGGATAGTGGCCGATCGCAATATCGAGCCGGTTCCAGTTCCCGTCATACATGTCGCCACGTGGATGCTCGCCAAACCGATCCGAAATGAGCGCAATGTAAATCGTGGGCTGGCTGTCTCTTCCGTTAAAAAAGCAATGGATCTTGATGTCAGCAGGAACGGCACCGCTGGAATCGAGTAAAAGCTCTTCGAAGAAAATGCGCGGCTTGATGGTCCGATAGTGACGCTCCCGCGCTATGCGATAGAAGTCGGTGATCAGCCATTCGCGCGCAAGCGCGTCGAGCTCCTCGAAGGACGTCTCGGCCTTGTCGCGAACGAGCTTGACGAATCCACTACCGTGATTCGCCTTCATCACAAAGCTTATCGGCAGAGAATCGAACTCCTCGCGGGTGAACCTCTCTGGTGTGGCGATTATCTCGGTCAGATATTGCTTACCGACCTTGCGCTGAACGTAGTCGCGCACGTTGAGCTTGTCCGCAAGGTCCGCATACCGGGGGTCCGGAAAAAGACACCGGTAAAGAATCTTCTCGTTGAACGTCTCGGGAGCGCGCACGTTGGGAAAACGTCCTACCTTGTGACGATGGTAGAGCATGAGATACGCGGTATCAGGGAGCCACCCCTTTGCACCGTTGAACAGTCTCCTCGGAAGCGACATCCCTCTCTCCTTAAGAATTTCTATGTAGCGCTTGCTGTGATCCATCCATTCGAGCCCACAAGTCACTGCGTCACCTTACTCGGTGACCTCGTCTTGTGAATGCACGATCATGCAAGGAAGAACTCTCGAAACTTTCGATTGGTTGACCACAGTATGAACAGCTCGAATGCTCGACGTTGTGCGCTAACCAACAGACGTACGATCTGCGTTTTTAAGCACGACGTCCGGTCATTCTTTACTGGAAACGATATACGCAGCAGGGCAAAACGCCCGAAACAATTTCACCTATTTTGAGGATTCCCTTGCAATTCGTTGGCGGCCATCGAAGTGTTAGGTACACCACAAAAATTGGGATTTCTACCTAGGACCATAAGGCCTTAAGCCTAAGAAAGTCTCCTCATTCGTTTCTCTAAACGAGGGAAAACCGTGAAAATTGCGATTGTCCATGATTGGCTCGTGGTGTCTGGAGGCGCGGAAAAAGTTCTGCAGCAAATTATCGAGTGCTTTCCAGGCGCCGAGATTTACACCATCGTTGACTTTCTTAAAGACCGCGCCTGCGTCAAGGATTGCAAAGTACACCCGTCCTTCATTCAAAAAATGCCCTTTGCAAAAAAGCGCTACAGGTCTTATCTGGCGCTAATGCCTATAGCAATCGAGCAGCTCGATCTTTCAAGCTACGATCTCATCATTTCCAGCTCTTACGCGGTTGCCAAGGGAGTAATTACCGGGCCGGATCAGCTTCATGTCAGCTATGTTCACTCGCCGGTTCGCTATGCCTGGGACTTACAGCATCAATATCTCAACGAAGCGGGCCTGACCAAGGGGTTGAAGTCGGTCATGGCGCGGCTTTTGCTGCACTATATTCGCGTATGGGACGCACGCTCAACCAACGGCGTGGATTATCTGATCGCCAATTCGCACTTCATCGCGCGCCGTATCAGGAAGGCATACCAACGTGACTCGACTGTGATTTATCCTCCGGTCGATGTGCGTTCACTTCCCATGCGAACGCAGAAAGACGACTTCTATTTGACCGCATCGCGACTTGTACCGTACAAGCGCATCGACCTTATCGTAAAGGCGTTTTCCCGCACGCCGGAGCGGCGTCTTGTCGTGATCGGGGACGGTCCTGACATGCAAAAGATTCGTGCGTCCGCAGGTCCGAACGTCCAGATCCTCGGCTATCAGTCATTCGAAGTCTTGCGTGACCACATGCAGCGCGCGCGCGCTTTCGTGTATGCGGCCGAGGAGGACTTCGGCATATCGATCATAGAAGCCCAAGCATGCGGCACGCCGGTCGTCACGTTCGGCAAAGGCGGCGCACTGGAGACGGTGATCGGCCTGCCACGCGAACGCCCCACAGGCCTCTTCTTCAAGGAGCCAACGTGTGAGTCGCTTATCGATGCCATCGAGCGCTTTGAGCGCAACGCGCATCTGTTCGATCCGCGCGCATGCCGCGAGAATGCCGAAAGATTTTCGACCGAAAAATTCAAGGCGTCGTTCTCGGCGTTCATCGAAGTCAGGCTTGCTCGTTTCCGTGCCGAAAAAGAAGTGGCTCCTGTACCAAGTCGAAGCAATGTAGCGGTGACCGAGTCGCAAGTGTGACCGAACACCTCGGATGCGAAAAAAGGCGTTGCGAGTAATCAACCCGCAACGCCTTTATCTTTTAGCGATTACTTCGGCTCAACCGTGGGCCGACCGATGGCCTCGTAGACAAAGCCCAGCTCCGCCATATTCTCGGGATCGAACAAGTTGCGCCCATCGAAGATTAACGGCTTCTTCAAACCAGCATGCAGCGCTGCGATATCGGGGCTCTTGAACGCTTTCCATTCGGTGACGATTACAAGCGCGTCGGCGTCCTTCACTCCTTCATACTGGTTGCTACAAAATTTAAGCCTTGCGCCGTACGAAGGGTCGTCTGCCAAGTCAAGCGCGAAAACCCGTTGCGCCTCATCCGAAGAAACTGGATCGTATGCACGAACAGTCGCGCCTCGCTTGAGCAATTCGGCAATCAACCTGCGGCTCGGTGCTTCGCGCATGTCGTCGGTGTTCGGCTTGAAGGCCAGCCCCCAAACCGCAAGTGTTTTCCCCGTCAGGTCCTCACCAAGCCGCGCGCAGACCTTGCTGACAAGCACGTCCTTTTGCGCATGATTCACCGACTCCACCGAGTTCAGTATCTGCAGATCGCGGCCGTACTCATGCGCTGTTTGAATCAATGCACGCACATCCTTAGGGAAACACGAGCCACCGTAGCCGCAACCCGCATAAAGAAAATCGTAGCCGATGCGCGGGTCCGATCCTATGCCACGCCGCACTGCCTCGATGTCCGCGCCCACCATATCGGCGAGATTCGCCAACTCGTTCATGAACGAGATACGCGTCGCAAGCATTGCATTAGCAGCGTACTTCGTGAATTCGGCGGAGCGCACATCCATATACATCGTACGTTCGTGGTTCCGATTGAATGGCGCATAAAGACGCGTAAGCATGGCGCGCGCGCGTTCGCCCGAGGTATCGGACGCGCAGCCAAGTACGATCCGGTCCGGGCGCATGAAGTCGACAACGGCTGCGCCTTCCTTCAGAAACTCAGGATTAGACACGACCGAGAATTGATGATTTACGCCCCTGGCATCAAGCGCTTTTCGCACGGTGTCGGCGACTCTATCTGCTGTGCCGACCGGAACGGTCGACTTGTCGACGATCGTCTTGAAACCTTGCGCGTACTTGCCAATCTGCTCGGCAGCCGCTAATACGTATTGAAGGTCTGCGGAACCATCTTCATCAGGTGGCGTACCTACGCAAATGAACTGTACGTCTCCGTGCTCTACCGCCTTGGCGACGCTCGTCGTGAAGCTGATTCGTCCTGCCTTCACGTTGCCCTGAATCAGCTCCTTGAGTCCTGGCTCGTGAATGGGAATGCCGCCCCGGTTAAGCAAATCAATTTTTTCTTGGTCGACATCCATGCAAAGAACGCTGTTGCCCACTTCGGCCAGGCATGCGCCTGTAACAAGGCCAACATAGCCCGTACCAACGACGGTTACTTTCATAAGCCCGCTCACAATAGAAAAGTTAAAAGGGACCGTCTAAGCGGCGCGACGGTCAAAAGGCCTTACTAACCACTTCTTGAGACGTCGAGCATGAAATCGACGGTATGCTGGCTAAAGCGACCAATGAGCATGAGCCGACGCTGTGCTTCTTGACCGCCGTATGTTTTTGTTGCAACGATGATTACGGCCAGGCCGCTAGGCGGCTTTGCCTCATCGGCTGGAACACCACGCGTTTCGAAGTCGTCCGGCAATTCGACTCTCGTTGGCCACGCCCTCGCGAGTATCACGCGCTTTATTACCGATCCTGCCTCGTTCCGTATCTCGACCGGCACGGTTAGATCGTTGTCGGCGGTGTCCGTCGATGACGCAGCAAGATTGAGAATGAGCACACGGGCCATCACAGCATCTCCTGTTCGGTGTCTGAAGCTCGTTGATGCACCTGCTCTTTTGCAAGCGACAAGCTCATTCTCTTTACGGGGTCGTGATCGTCGCCGGTAGCAAGCGATTGAACTCCGCCTTGATAAGACCGTAGCATTCGCAAGCACGCGCTTCGAGCGCCTTGCGATCAAGAACGCGAATGCAGCCGCGCGTCTGATACACGACGCCGTGCGAGTGCAATCTTCCGACTGCTTCGGTGACGCCTTCGCGACGCACCCCCAGCAAGTCGGCGATGTGCTGCTGCGTGACGCGCAATTGATTCGATGAAGCCCGGTCGAGCCCGACCAGAAGCCATCGACAGAGTTGACTGCTTAGCGAGTGATACCGATTGCATGCCGCGTTCTGCGCGATCTGCGTGAAGAACGCATGGATATAAAGCATGGAAAGGCGATCAAGGAGCCGCGAGCGCTGCAAGTGTTCTCGCAGCAGATGCGCGTCCATGCGGTACGCGGTGCCGCTGCATTCCACTGTGACCATCGTGGGCATGGTGTCACCTTCCGTTAAAACGGGCACGCCAACCATGCCTTCACGCCCTACCGTTGCAATCTCGACCGAGCAATTGCCGTCCAACGCATGTGACAGCGAGATGACCGCGGACGCCGGAAAGTACACATGAAGAAACGAGTCATGTGCATTGCAAAGCACCTGTCCCGCTCGCAACTCGATGATCTCGAGATCGGGTGCGAGCGCCTGCCATTCTTCCAGTGGCAACGCTCGCAACAAATGATTTCCGTGCAGATCCGATTGAAGATTCAGCATAAACTCGCTCTCGTTTTTTTGGGGCGCGTAACAACACGCGCTCTAGAAGGTGAATCAGCTATTCGTTCGAATCTCGTAGCTTTCCGCTAGCGGGCACGGTGGAGGGGTTTGCACCCATCGGATGACGATTCTTCCGGTCTTGGCGGAATTTCGACAACCTTTCCGATCGCTGCTCCAACTTGCTGAAAAGCGACATGAGAACGACCAAAAAAACAAATGTGCACAACACCCAGACAACTGAAGCCGCACGAGCGATGAGAGCGAAGAATGCGCGCGCTCGGTCGATGATCCACATAGACGACTCCGTGAACGAAGGTTCGTAGTCCAAATCCCTTCAAGTCGAGATTGGCCAACCGCGTGCCTCTGTAGGGAGACCGTCGGCATCTCGTACTGGCGGGACGGCGGACACACGGTGGAGCGTTCGCACCGACGCGTTGTCCAATAGGGCTGTTGACTTTCCGCATGATCGTCCTTAGACGAGCGGCGCCCTACTTTGCTCTAAAGATGTTGTCGAATGCTGCGTATCAGTCGAATGCACCTCCAGAGAACAGGTCCTAGGCCTACTAACTATCGTAGATTGCTTACGAGGTTCAATGTGGTCTAGGGCACTAAAGTCCAAAGCGCTCGAAATTTCAATGCTCACATTCCATCAAAACGAAAAAAGTCTTGTTCAACCAATGAGGAGTACGATAAAACGCGTGCCAGCTGCAAAGTGCTTTATGCGATCAAGTACTCAGGTATTAGGTGCCCAGTTAGCTAGCGGAAATCGGGTCTGCTTACCACAAAAAACAACAAATACGCTATGCCGCATTCATCAGACTAATTGGCCGACGTGCTTGATCGAGCTGCATGCTTTCTGTCTGATGAGTTTCGCGCAAACCTTTGCGCGAAAACGTTAGTTGGGACCACCAATTTTAAGATGTCAAGCACATGTAAGGATGAAGCCGATTTTATCAGGGGATTTCGCCAAGCGTAAAGGTAAAGCGCGGAGTCATTAAAGAGTGAACGTACGATCTAAAAAGCGGCAACGTTTTTCAATTTTGAAACAAAACGATTCTTAGTGCTTGCTTTTTTGTATGGCATGTACGTCAGTGTTTTCCCGCACAGAGCCAAATATAGCGGCAAGAAAAACTTCCTGTGTGTCTTCATCACACCAATGCGCGTGCACCACTGACGCCGACTGCACGTGTCGCTGGGCTGGGCTCCTCCATCTCGGACTATTTTGTCCGGGACTCGCCTTCCTTGTCGTTGAGCAATGGTTATCTTCCTCGGAGAGCTTTCCATGAAAGCAGTGCAATTTGCGCTGGAGCGAATTAGGAAGTCGATTAACACCGCTGATGCCTTGAACCTGCGGTCATCCGCCGTTCTCGTGTCGGACTTACGGCTTCTAATTGAAGTAGCTGAGACGGCCGAATTGGAACGTCTGACAAATGCAAGTTCACAAATTCCCGTGGCCGAACGATAAGCCTTCGTACCACGTCGTAGCCGGTACGCACCGGAATAATTCGCAGTATTGACGGGGGGTCCATGGGGTTTACCATTAATGGCAAATTTGCATCTCAACGCATCACAGGCGTGCAACGCGTTGCATTTGAATTGACGCGGGCGTTGCAGGCGCAGGCTTCGACTCCGAACGATCTGCCGCTCGTGGTGCCACCCGACGCCAAAGACCTTGGACTAGCCAGCCGCAAATGGCGTTTGCCGCGGTTGCTCAAGGGAAACCTGTGGGAGCAAGTCGTTTTACCGCTCGAATCGGCACAGGACACACTGATCAGCTTGTGCAATACCGGGCCGTTGCTTAAACGTCGCCAACTGGTGATGATTCACGATATGGCGGTTTACGACGTCCCTCAAGCATTCTCGAAAAAGTTTTCTTTTTGGTACCGATTCAAGTTCTCAGTTCTCGCTAAGCAGACCCGACTGATTCTCACCGTATCGGACTTCTCGAAACGGCGCATTTGCCACCATCTAGGCTTAGCGGAATCGCATGTCGAGGTTATTCGTCCCGGCGCGGATCACATGGATCGCATAGAGCCTGATCCGGCTATTCTCACTCATCTATCGCTTGAGAAAGGGAAATTCTGCGTTCTAGTCGGGAGCCTGGATCCTCGCAAGAATCTGCAGCGCGTGCTCGATGCTACGAAGCTGCTCGAAAAAAAATCCGATATCAAGTTTGTCGTGGCGGGAGGAGCAAATCCGCGTGTTTTCGCCGCACAGGACGTGCAGGGCGTCGCGCAATCAGATAAGGTGACTTGGGCAGGTTTTGTATCGGACGGCGAATTGAAGGCGCTGTATGGAAGCGCTGCTTGCCTCGTTTTCCCATCTCTGTATGAGGGTTACGGACTTCCGCCGCTAGAGGCCATGCGTTGCGGGTGTCCGGTCATTACGTCTTCGGAAGCTTCGCTTCCCGAGGTCTGTGGCGACGCGGCCATGTACTGTGATCCGCTTTCAGCCGCTGATATTGCTGCGAAGATCGAAGTGATGACCACACAACACGATGTCCGCGAGTGGCATCGTCAACGCGGATACGCGCGAGCCAACCAGTTCAGGTGGGACCGCGCTGCGTATGCGCTTGCGCAAATTCTCTATGGCGAACGCCACGAAAGTGCGCTTTACTTAAAGACGCAACCTACCAAGGATTAAATAAATACCGTAGTATTACAGATGACTTGCGGAACGCTTCCTGGATCAGCGATAACACCAACTACTGCGGATGCCGTGAAAATACTCATCGCGAACACTTTGTATCATCCGGATTCCGTCGGCGGGGCAGAGATATCGACGCGACTCCTTGCAGAGGGTCTCGTCAAGGCCGGAATGGAAGTGTGCGTAGTTTGCGCTACAGGCGCCGGCGTGGATCGGATCAGCAGACTTAACGGCGTAAAGGTCTACCATCTTCGCTCGGTCAATGTTTATTGGCCGCACAAACCGAAGAAGCATTCGTCTGTCGTCAAGCTCATCTGGCACGCCATCGATCTGCACAACGTGATCATGTCGCGGAAGCTCAAAAATATCATTGCGCGGGAAAAGCCCGACATAGTCAACACGAGCAACCTTTCCTGCCTCTCAATTGACATCTGGCGCGTGGCTCGTAATGCCAACGTGCCTATAGTGCATACAGCTCGCGACTACTATCTCATGTGCCCGACGTCCACCATGTTTTCCGGTGCGAAACCTTGTGAGCGTCAATGCGGCATGTGCTCGTTGTATGCGGGACCAAAGCGTGCCGCATCCGCGAGTGTGGACGTGGCCGTCGGCGTAAGCAGATTTGTCTTGCAGAAGCACGTCGATAATGGCTTCTTCCCAAGCGCAATGCGCACCGAGGTCATCAGCAATTGTTATGTTCCGCTGGACGATGCTGTTCCCATTAAGCGCGTTTCAAAGTACGAAAGCGGCCCTGTACGGCTTGGCGTGCTCGGACGCGTTTCGCCGGAAAAAGGACTTGAGGTTTTGTTCGAGCAGCTTCTTGCGGATCATTCGCTCGAATGGACGCTTGCCATCGGTGGTAAGGGCGATGCGGAATATCTGGGGGAGCTGAAAGAGAACTATGCCGACCCGCGCGTCGAATTCCTGGGGCAAGTGAAGCCTGGCGAATTTCTGGAAGCTATCGACATTCTCATCGTGCCATCGAAATGGAATGAGCCCTTTGGACGCGTGACGGTCGAAGCTTACTCACACGGCGTGCCGGTCGTGGCTGCAAACACAGGTGGAATTCCGGAAGTAATCGAGCCGGGCTCCAACCTTCTCTTCGATATGGAGCAGCCGCACACGCTTATAGACAAACTCCGCGATGCCGTGAAGCTCTTGCAGGACACGTCATTGCACGACCGCTTGCGCCAATACGCCGAAGGTTTTAGCGTTGCCGCGATGGTCGATGCCTATATCGACGTCTATCAAACTGCGTTGACTAAGCCTGTTCTCAAGAACGTCGCTTAAAGCAACCCCATCGCACAATCTATCTCGCCGAGGCGGCGCCTGCCGCTTCATTCGGGAACGCCCTGCTTCAAAAAGAACGGAACTCGCTGCATATAGAGCGTTGTCGCCATGGCGATCGCGACGTATGCCTGCACTGTGAGAAGCGCTGTTGCGGCGCCTAGTTCCGCAAAGAAAGTGGATAGAACGGTCAGAAGCGCAACGTTAAGAACCGCCGCGCCCAAAAGCACGCGCCCAAACTGCGACTTCATTCCAAGGGGCAGCATGGTCTGCACGCCAAAAACATCTGCAATACCTGACAGGAACGGCACGAACGCCATGAGACGCAATACGTCGACTGTAGGCTGATAGTGCGGACCGTAAAGCAATTTCACCGCTAATGGCGCGGCTGTAAAGATGGTCAAAGAGATCAACGCAACAACCGTCCCTTGGAACGCTAGCATTTTTCTCAAGAAGGAAAAAGCCGCATCGCGCGAATGATGCATCAGATAGCTGATGCGCGGATAAGCGGCGGTTTTGAGCGGGCTCATGATGCCTATGGCGGCGCGGATCAGCTTATCGCCCGCAGCGAAGTAGCCGGCGGCAACGTTCCCGGAGATAAGGGCTAACAGCACCGTGTTGCTCGACGCGCTGTATTCATTGATGGCTGTCGCGAGGAAGACGCTCCAGCCGTCCTTGAGAGACTTTGCAATCGAATCCAGCGATACGGAAACAAAGTCGAGCTCACGACGAAAGTAAAGGTACGTCATGATGGTCAGACCCGACATCAAAGGTACGAGCGAATTGACGCCCATTGCCCAGTAAATGTCGTCTCGACTGTGCACGAGCAAATACATCGCGGGAACGCTCAGCACGCGACTCGCAAAGACAATGGCGCCCGTGATGCGCAAGTCTTCGATGCCCTGGAAATACCACGTCGGCGTGAGCATCGCGCCAACGGCAAGGCCAAAGCCTAGGAGGAGAAGTTCGCGATCTTGTGCAAGGCGGTCAAACACGAAAGACAGGGTCAGCAAGATGGTAAAGCCGCCAATCGTGACCACACCCTGCGCGCAAAGCGTCGACCAGAAGACTCGAGAGCGCTCTTCGCGATTGGCGCGGTTGACGGAGATTTGCGGCGTAGCAGTTAAGCCAAAGCCGTAGTTCGTCAAGACAATAAAATAATTAATGAAGGCCAGCGCAAACGCGAGGCGCCCGTACCCCTCCGGTGTAAGCACGCGGGTGAGCAGGGGAAGCGTGAGCAGTGGAACCGCGTAGGTCGATACCTGAAGAAGCAACAAAACCGCAAAATTCTTCCGGAACGAAGAAGCCATATATGTACTCGAGCGTGAAGGGTTTCACGTGTCGCATTCCAGTCACGGGCGAGCACACGCGATGAGTGCGGCAAACAGCGACAGACACAGCCGCGCTAAGCAGCGCTCGAAAAATCGCATGAAAGACCATTAAGTCCTTCAAACTATCGCACTGCGTCATTCGCAAAGGTGCGCTTAGCCGGTTAAGAACACAAGTTCGAAAAATTCAAGCCCTACTATGCGGGCTTACGGGCGGGGCTGCAGCGGTATAAATTCGTTCGTGTCGAAAGCTCGGTGAAAACACTTTGTCGTGTGCGAGACCGTACGATCAGAACGGCATCGAATGCAGTAGAACTTCATATCAACACGTCAATTCCTCGGCTACGCGAACGTTCGAAGTCGCCACCCGCCTGAAGCAGGCTGATCGAGCCCTTGGCTCGTCCGATCCGCCCTTGCCTGAACCTCTTCCGACACGAAAAAGCGCACCAAGATCGCGCTTCGACGGACCCGCATTACTTAGGCAAACTACGTTATGGAGCGCTGATGTCGTATCTCAAACTTGACCGTCGCACTTTCCTGGGCGCCTCTGCGTCCGCATTACTTGTGGCTCCCTTTCCACAAAACGCACTGGCTACCACGACATACGTACGCCTCGAATGGGAGCAATTCAAGCTGACGCCACAATATGGATCGTTCATTAACGCTCTGCAGACCATGATGGCAAACAAGACGGCCAGCAGTCCCAATTCCTGGCTGTACTGGGCGAACGTGCATGCTAATTACTGTCCGCATAAGATGCCATATTTTTTGGCTTGGCATCGCGGATATCTTTATTACCTGGAGAAGCAGTTGCGGATCGTGTCCGGTGACAACGCTCTGACGCTGCCGTACTGGGATTGGTTTCACACACCAAGCATCCCACCAGAATTCACCGATTCGGCTAGCGGCAACCCGCTTTTTTGTCCGCGGCTAAACAACAATGTGTACTCGTCGCTGGACCTGTCGCCATTCGCCGCCACGACCGTAAATTTTCAGCGCGGGACCGCTAACTCCTTCGAGGAAAAATTCGAAACCGCGCCTCACAATCCGGTGCACAACCTGATCGGCAACGTCATGGCAACAATGCAATCGCCGCGCGATCCTATTTTTTACCTGCATCATGCAAACGTGGATCGCCTCTGGCATGCATGGGCCTTGCCTGATGGCAGAACCATGCCTGTTCCGACTGCAGCTTACTGGGCAGGCACGTTCACCTATGCAACGGGATTAACCATCAAAAAGTCCGACTGTTATTCGAACCGTCGCACGCTTGGCTACGATTACGCCAACACCAATCGCCCTACCGCGCTTCCGCCGCAGGCAAATGCAGCGCACATTATTCGCGTCCAGGCGCAAATCACACCGCTTCGCTCGCGCCCGGCACTCGTGAGCCTTGCCGCCACACCCGCACGCACGCTTGCCACCGGACGACGCGCAATAGGCGGCGTGAAAGGCTTGGCACTACGAGAAGCATCGGTCAGCGTTCGCGTAACGACGGAAGCGAGTTCGACGCAAGACCTTCAGGATTTACTATCCGCAAAGTCGATTGCCTCGTCCACGGACGCTAAAAGCTCATCGGCAACGCAGGCGCTAGCCGTCCCTGCAAGTCGTTATCGGTCGGTCAAGATTGTCTTCGACGGACTCGCCTTGACGCGCGCAGGCGCTGCTGGCGGATACTTCTATAACGTCTATCTCAACTTGCCAGATAAGGTCGACGCCGAAACCGCCAAATCCACCTATTTTATTGGCACGCTCGGTCCATTCGAGATAGCCGGGGCTGCGCATCACGGCGACGTCGAGCTTGAATTTCCCGCAACCGAGGCGCTTGCCAAGATGGGCGCTGGCGCGACCCGAGAGTATGTCGTTTCCTTAGTGCGCGTGAACGGATCCGAGACGGCAAAAGGCGAGGTCATGACAGTAGGCGAAGTTCGCGTCGAATTAACCAACGACGCGCCGTTTATCGTTCAGCCCGCAGTCTCGCGCAAACCGGGCGATGCCTATTAAATGCTTATGAGGCGTCGTGTTTATCGTTCTATTTTTTTAGATGAAGACGCCTCACTTATCCCTTTTTGGGCCGGTTCAGAACCGCCTGGCATGCGTTTGCCGTATGCGCGCAAATTTTGTCAATGCAACTTGCGCGAAGCGCGCTTCCGTACGTGTGTGAGGAGGACCACATTTCCAAAAAACTCTCCCAAGGTAAATTGGGTTCAGCCTCTTCAAAGGCACGATAGGCGTTAAAGCCTGACTCTGATGTGACATTTAGAGTTCTTTATTTCGAAGGTCACTAATTTGAAAGAAAGATCGTCTAAGACGCGGCGACCAACCAAGGTCAAACGTGTCTTCGTTTGCGCGGTTCCACCGTGCTTAGCCTCGTCTTGCGATTGATCGCCGCTCACGCGTAGCGCGTTTGTGATAGTGCGGCCCGGTTTTAACCGGGCATTCGTAAGCTTTCTATCCTGTTCCACGCTCCGGGAAATACACGTGAAAGACTCCGTCGCCACACATATGCCTGATTTTAGCCACGAGCGCGGCCAGTTATCTGTGCGCGCCATGTTGGCTCTCATGAGAGATCATTACAAGGAAATTCTCCTTGTGGCGCTTGGCGTCACATTGATCGCGGTCGCGTATGCATTTCTCGCCACGCCTCAATATCAAGGCGATGCGGTGGTCAGAGTCGATCCAACGGAGCCCAATGCGCTTGGCATCGCCCTGCAGAATCAGGATGCGCAAGTATTGATGAACCCGTCTCCTGGCGCCGAAATGGCGGTCATGACGAGCCGATCCGTGCTTCAGCCGGTCATCGAAAAATATCGATTCGATGTCGCCGTGATTCCGAAGCAGATCCCTATTATCGGGTCGCTCGCGAATAAATTGGCTACGCCGGGAAGGCCCGCGTCTCCTTGGCTTGGGCTCAGCTCATTCGCGTGGGGTGGCGAGCAACTGCAGGTTGCTTCGTTCGACGTGCCGCATGAACTGGAAGAAGAGAAATTCACTTTGACGGCAGGTGCTGATGGGCATTATCAGCTTTCGGGTCCCTCCGGCGAATTGCTCATTGCGGGCGTCGCTGGCAAGCCGGCCAGCGCCAACGGTGTATCGCTCGATATCAAGAAAATCGTCGCTCGCCCGGGTACCGACTTCACTTTGATCCGCTATAACTCGCGCGATGCCGTAGCGCGTTTCACCGACCTGCTGCAAGTGCAGGACATGGCTAAAGACACGGGCGTCATCGAATTTACATTCCTC
Source organism: Caballeronia sp. GACF4 (assembly GCF_023631025.1). Classification (NCBI taxonomy): domain Bacteria; kingdom Pseudomonadati; phylum Pseudomonadota; class Betaproteobacteria; order Burkholderiales; family Burkholderiaceae; genus Caballeronia; species Caballeronia sp. GACF4. The sequence goes on along the minus strand of NZ_JALQDW010000021.1, from coordinate 200,912 downwards.
GACAGCAACCCTTGGAAAGCGGCTCAAGTGACGAACTCACTTGTCGATCAGTACATTGCCACCGCGGTGGCCGCGAAGCAACGCTCGGACAGCGCCACGTTGGAGTTTATCAATCAGGAATTGCCGAGATTGAAGGCGGATCTCAAGCGCTCGGAACTGGCGCTCAACGAATACCGTTCCAGAGCCAAGGCATTGCAACCGACCGCAGAGTCGCAAGCGTATCTTCAAGGTGGCATCGAACTGCAAAAGCAATATGCAGCTTTGCAGATGGAGAGGACTCAGCTTCTGAATCGCTTCCAGCCGAGCAGCCGCTGGATAGTGAATATCGACGATCAGCTCAACGATCTCAAGCGCGCAATGTCGACGCTGGACACGCGCTTCTCCGAGATGCCGTCCTCCGAGCGCCAGAGCCTCGATCTTGAACGTGACGCCAAAGTTGCCGAAACGATTTACCTTGGGATGGTGCAGAAGTCGGAGCAGCTCTCCGTGCGGCGTGCGAGCTCGACAGGTGGCGCGCATATTGTCGACTACGCCATCACGCCTTTGCATCAGGTCAAACCTAATCGACTTCTCGTGATTGGTGGCGGTGTGTTTGTCGGGCTCATCTTTGGCGTGTTCTCGGTCTTCATCCGCAAGCACGTCATGACTGGCGTCACTGACCCGTCATACATCGAAGAGCTTAGCGTTCCGCTCATCGGTGCCGTCTATTTCAGCCAGCATCAGATGATGTATTCGAAGAGCGCTGCCCAACGGCTCGCCTTGCCTTCCGGCTCATCAAGAATTCCGGGCAAGCGTTCAACTGGCATTGCGGCGCCCTACCGGTCCAAACGTAGAAGCGCTGATCCGTTCCGTGACGATCATCTGGCGTTGCTTGCCGCGCAATACCCGCAAGACCCGGCGGTCGAAGCGATCAGAGAGGTGTGCTCGCCCCTACTCAATGACCTCAGTCATATCCCAAACAAAGTCATCTGTCTGACCGGACCGACACCAGGCGCTGGCAAGAGCTTTATCGCGGCTAATCTCGCGGCAGTGCTTGCGGAGATCGGTCATCGCGTGCTTCTCATCGATGGCGACATGCGTCGTGGACGTCTTGCATCGCTATTCGGTCAAGGCAACGCTGGCGGCCTGCATGAAGTACTGCGCGGCGATCGTGATCTACACTCGGTGGTACGGTCTGTAGGCGTGGATGGCCTTTCATTCATGTCATGCGGATCGCGCGGCGCAAATCCAGCCATGCTCTTGATGAAGACATCGTTCGATGAGGTATTGAGGGACTTGAGACCGCTCTTTGACGTGATCGTCATCGACACGCCGCCGATGCTCGCGGTGGGCGACGCTTCTATCGTTGCAACCAAGGCCGACGCCACTTTACTCGTGCTGCGTTCGGGCTTGCAGAGTGAGAAAGAAATTTCGGAGACGGTCAAGAAGCTTGAGAGATCCGACGCGCGCGTGCTCGGCGCGGTCTTCAACGCTATTCCGATACGCCGTAGCGACAAGAGCTATAGCTACATCATGGCGGACACCGCAGCGGCGGCACAACCGGGCTAAGCAACGAAGCACATCGCGTTTCTTCTTGCAGCGAATGCTAGCCGCCTTAGCGACTAGTATTCGTCGCCGCCTTGCGCGGCTTGCCCGCGGCATTACAGTCTCTTTGCCTGAATACCTTGACTAACGATCCTTCGATCCCAGAAAGCGCATTTTCCAAGCTATTTGAAAAGCGACGCACGCTTTTGCGACTGGCCTGCGTTAGCGCAGCGCCGGCGCTAAGCGTTCACGCGTTGAATTCACAAGCGCAAGGCAATTGTCCAGCCCTTAGCACCGGACCGCGACGCATTACAGACCTCATCGGCTCGAATGGTTTTCCTCAGACGCCTACCGACATCTGTATGTGGCGCGAAATGGGATTGACTTGGGGCCGTGACTCGGTGGGACCTGGTCAGCCGAATTCTTCAAGCGACGCAATGATCGTCTCGAAGACGAGTCCGGGTTTCGACGTGGACTTGTCGAGCTGCATTTTAAGGAACAATCAAAACGGCGTGCATACGCTGCTCTATCTTGGCTATACGCCGAAGTGGAACGCGAGCGTTGACGGCGATTCGAAATCCGCGCCTAAGGACGTGAGCTATTGGCAGAAATATGTCGAAGCGGCCGTTAGCAAGTACAGCGCGCCTCCGTACAACGTGAAGTATTTCCAGATCTGGAATGAAGCGGCCGGGCGCTTGTCGGGGGGATCGCCGCAGGCGACTTTCTGGCACGGATCGGGATATAACAAGGACCGTAAGCTCTCGTCCAGCTATGACAGCGCCATGCAGGACTATGTAGACAAGATCCATCTTCCGGCGGCGGCCATCATTAGGAAGTACAAAGGCTATGTTGTTTATGGCGGCTGGCCCGATCAAGGCGGCGTGGATTCGTACGTGAAGTGGCTCGATTATCGCAGCGGCACTTACCAGACTCGCATGATCGACAATGTCGATTATCTCGACACTCACTACATGAGCGTCAAGGATCTGGACAAGCTTTACTCGCGTTACGTGCAGCCTGGGACGGTTCGAGGCATCTGGCAGACGGAGATCGGCGACCGCTACATGATCGATCCACATTACCTGCCTCAGTATTTTTTTTCGTTCGCGGTATGGGCGCTTAAGCGCGGATGGGACGATCCGAACAAATATGTCTCGATGATTTATCACTGGGACGGCTACGATCCATTCCGACTCACCAAGCGTGGCACGCCACGTACCTATAACGTCCCCGGCCGCACACTGATCGTTCTCTGCTCGACTCTTCGCGGCACGCTTTCGCCCTATACAGGCCAAGTCACGGCAAGCGACGACAAGAGTCCTCAGGCGCTGTACTCGGACAACGATCTGATCGTCCTGGTCGGCTCTTCCCCAGGACAATCGACCGTACAGTTGAGTGATGGTAGCAAGCTTGCAAGCGGCGGATTGGATGCATCGCTGGTAGATGCAGTTACCGGCGCCGTGTCGACGGCTCAGGTCGAAAAGCGTCAGGGCAGTCAGATCAACGTGAGCTTTTCTACGCCTGCCGCACTCGGCACCGGCGAAAAAAAGCATCTCAGCTATCTTGTTCTGCGGCGTAAGGCCTGAGCTCAAGCATTAAATCAAGGGGACTCAGCATGGTCTACATAACGCTGATTGCGTTGTTGCTGACAGTGACGAACTTCGTGCCGTTAAGCGCGATAGGATTTCTGCCGATCCTTCTTTACGGGTGGCGTTTCTTCGGACGCTCTTACCCTTCGTTCGTCACGCCGCTCGTGGCCTTTGCCGCGTTCGCGACGATATCGACCATATTTTATGATCCCGCTTCTCTCGTCGATTTCGAATTCTATCGTCGCGATGGCAACTTTTACATCTCTTACGCGCCGATACTCGCAGGCTTCTTATACACGCACGACCTCGATCTGAACAAGCTTCTACGCCGCTTCTATATCTTCGCGGTCTGCGTCAACGCTCCGCTTTACGCTTATTATCTGGCACACGCCGGACTGCTCTCGATTCTCAAGCATCCGAGCGATAGCTACGGGAGCTTGTTCATCGCACGAAATGCGGCGGGCGGCTTCCTTGCCATGCTGCTTTGCCTGGGCATTGCAAACTACATGCATAAACCCAGCAAGCCAATGCTTGCGCTCATGGGCGCGAACTTCTTGATGCTTTGGTCGACTTACAGCCGCGGCTCGTTGCTCGGCATCGTGATGATCGTGCCTTACATTGTGCTGGGTCGCAAACGCTGGGTGCTGGCGACCATGATCGCGGGGATGATCCTGGCGTCGCTAGCGGTGGCGCAGTGGCATACGTTACCGCACATCAATTACATGGGCTACACGTTCGCGATCAGCGATCCCGACGAGAAAGTGGCGAATCTTAACATCCGCTATGAATGGTTATGGCCTCGTGCGCTGGCGTACTTCGAGCAGAGTCCTATCGTCGGAATGGGCTTTGGATCGTTCGATGATCGAATAGCCTCATACATCAATTACTTTCACCTGTTCGCCCAACCGCTGCGGATCACCACGCATCATAGCGACTCGCATGCGCACAACTCGTACCTCAACTTCCTCGCAGAACTCGGGATCGTTGGCTTGGTGTTGATGTTGTCGTTCTACTGGAGGCTGACGGGTTGGTGTCAGCGGAAGGCACAGGAATCGTTGCTCTTGAGAGGCTCGCGCGACTTCGTTGCGCTTCGCTTCGTGGAGCTTTCTTCGGTCTGCCTGATGGTCATGGCGGCCACGGAACACCGCTTGACGTCGCCGTCCAACGTGTTACCTCTGGCGCTTGTGCTGTCTCTTGTGGTGTCGTCTCGCGGACTTTCCATGCGCTTTCTTCGCTCGCGCACGGCGAGAGCGCCGGTCAGAAGCGCGCTCGCCGTCCGGCCGGAACCACAGTGAACTCGACCACTGTGTTTCCGGTCACTAGCGCGGGCAATCAAGCACCAGAGCGCGCACGGGCGAAGTTGGTGTAGCTCGAGTACACCGGGTTGATTGGCACGCCGTTGGTCATGATGCCAAAGGTGTGATCGCCGCTATCGAGCACGTAGTACATGGTCGACTGGATGTTGTGCGTCTTGCGTGCGTTGTAGAACGACTGCAGGCGCGATTGGACAAACGTGGCGCGGTAAGCATCGGTCTGCTCGGGATTCGCGTTCCACTCGGTGATCATGAAAGGAACACCGTAGCGTGCCTTGCAGTACTGCGGCAAATCGAAGTGAGGTCCCGCGCCGTCCGAACCGATGTCAAACAAGTCGCCGTACACCTCGTAGTTGTGCCATGTCGTAATGTCCCAGCGAACCTTGGGATGCCCGCTCGTACCGTCCGGCTGCATGCCGTCCCAAAGTGCATCCGATGCACCGATGTCCGCCACGCAGAAGTTGATGCCGCACTTTGCGTCCGGCTGAATGGCCTTCACACCAGCCATCAGGCCCCGCATGACGCCGCGCATGACGGGCCAGTTCGCGTTGTTGAAATCCACTACGTCCGTACCCGCACGGTTCGAATGCAGCACGGTCTGCGAGCGACGGGTGAGTTCGTTGCCACACTCGTACATGGTCACACCGTGCGGCTTGAGCGCGGCGGCCACAGTCATGCCGGTGTTGTAGGCCGTAGCGTAAGCCGCTGCCTCGCTACCGAACAGATTGCCCGAAGCGTCGGTCAAGCCTTGCTGAACGAGCGCAAGGATTTTGATACCGGTCCCATTCATGGCCGAAGCCATTTTGACTACGGCGTTGTTCTGCTGCGTGGTGCCGTTACTGCCGAGGCGATACATGGTACAGCCCAAGGCCTTCAGAATAGAGATGGTCTCGGCGGGCGTATAGCGATAGTCCCAGTGACCATTCATGCCGAAGAAGGTGCCTGCCGGTGCGGCGACGTCGACGCGCGGGTCGTTACATGCGAGCCACTTGTTCGACCAAACATAGAACTGATTGCTCTTGTTTTTCTGGTAGATCTTGCCGCCCGACCAAAGGAGCATGACGACGTTTGCAATCGACACAGAGGTCTTGTTCTTGTAGACCATACCGCCTGAGAGCGTCCACACGGCTCCCGTCTTATCGATGATCGACGTTCCGTTAGGGATGGTCGTGCCATCCGCTGACGCGTTCGCTGCTGCCTTGGCAGTCGAATCCGGCAAGGCGGAGTCATCCGAAGCCTTTGCCGACGACTCCGGCAGTTCGCCCACACCTCCGCCACCACAAGCGGACAGCATATAGGTTCCGGGCAGCGCGGTCATGCTAGCTAGAAATTTCCGTCGATTAATCATCGTTTCGTACTTCCGCCAAGTCGGGCGGAAAACTCCCTGAGGTTAGAGATGGATGTCTTCGTGCCCCCTTTAAAGAGGACTGCTAACGGATGAACCAAGGTACTTGCGCTATTTGGCAGCGTGTCGACCTTGGAAGCTCTAAGGATGGTGATCACCGATGCGCGATGCCGGAAATAACGGCCGTTGCGCGGTGACTAACCCTTGCTGCATCAAAAAACTAAGGAACTTCTGACGACTCCGAGAGACACAGTGGTTCCGCGATTTGCAGAAGACATGGCAGATACGCACCTTGTGGAGCGCAAACGCTTGCCTTAGAGGTCATACGATAAGAGGATATTACCTAAAATGACACGCCTCGTGAACCCTCGTTCGGTACTTTCTGGAAGAAAAGCAAGAAAAGGGCTGTTCGAATTAGTCTGAGCGGAACAAATGACGCTAGTCAATCGCCGCTTAAGGGCAAATTGTACCTTTTTTATTTTGATGTCATTGTTGCTAAGTAGATCTTACCTTTTGTTAATTTATTGGGCGTAAGGCCATGTCGGACGGTGGCCTCAGGCGTGAACTCTCATATCGTGGAATCATCGCGTCAAAAAATTTACCCGAGATTCGACTGTTTATACGAAGGTGCGTACGCCAAAATCTGCCTTCATAAACGCGGTTTTTTCCGCTTCTATTTTTTTCTTAGCTCAAGCGCTGCATGAGAAATAAAGCGCTCCTCCGTATGGCAAACCCGCATTTCGTTCAATCGAAGCCCTCACGCCCCTAAGTGACCGCCCTATCGAATCGTTACCGACGCATTGATCGGTTCGATGCATTGCGCATCTGTCTCCAGTCTCTGATTGCAAGCGCGCTCGCTTATGCGTGCATGAAGCTGATGGGCTCGACGAGCTTGACTTGGGCCGTCTTCTCTAGTCTGTTCACCCTTCAGGCTAATTTCGACCGCAGTCTCAAACATGGCATCGGTCAGATGATTGGCGCGGTGGCCGGTACGGTTGTCGGCCTGGCGACCCTGCATGTCTTCCCGGATGCCGGCGACGCGATACTGCGGTTAGGCGTCGCCACGCTCGCAACATGCCTGATGTCGTCGATCTTCCCGACGACCAATTACAGCATCGTGGTCGCTGCCGCAATCGCGCTCGAGCCTTCGGCAGGCTTCGCGGGCGCCATGTCGCGTGCGGAGGCCATCGTGTTGGGATCTGCCATCGGCATCGTGGTGTCGGTGAGCGTCTGGCCGCAACTGGCGCGCTCGCGTGCGTTCGGCATCATGGGGGATCTCATCGACGATTGCCGCGCATTGCTGCATGCCTTGCCGATCTTGAGCGCCGTAGAGAACCGCGCATCCGTCGACGCCTTGCATGAGCGCTTTTTACGCCATCTCGTGGACGCTCGCGCGGTCAGTAGCGATGCTCGCGTCAAGGCGCGCTTTCGCGCAGGACCGACGCTCAGTGCGGCGCTGACAGCGTTCGAAACCTTGTGGCATGGGCTGGTACTGCTCGATCGTGTCGGGGAATCGCAATGCAGGGTGCTTCCCGAAGATGAGCGCAAGCTGCTGCGCGAAAGCGTCAACGCAGTAGGCGAATGCGCGAGCGGCTACTTGGAACAACTCGCCGCGTACCTGCGCGACGGCGCCGCGCTTCCACCCAGCGAGCATTTTCTAAAGCCGCTCGGCGATGCATCCGCATCCGTCAAAGCGCGCTTCGTAGAGGCCGCCGAACGTCGTAATGAGTCGTCGCAACAACTGCAGGCGCTGGCTACGCTGTTATTCGCTCTCGAGCAAATCGAGGCGAACCTCAGGAACATAGGGTGGCTCTTGGAAACGAGATTCTAGAACGGCTGTCGAAGCGACCGCTCGATACGAATGCCGTGCCGCTTCATCTTCGCGTAAAGCGCGGGCTTCGATACGCGCAGCAACTTCGCGCAGGTCGTAACATTGAAGCGACATGCTTCGAGCGCATTCTCGATCGCAATACGCTCGGCCTCCTGAAGCGACACTGGCTCTTGACGTGAAGCGTTGCGCGTATCGCTGCCTGGCTGCGCGCTCGTCGTACTGCGCAGAAACGGCGATACATCCGCAATGCAATCGCCTTCGTTCAAATTCACCATCTTCTCGACGAGATTTTCCAGCTCGCGCACGTTACCGGGCCAAGCGTGAACTTCGAGCTGTTGCAGCGCATGCTTCGAGAGCGATGGCGTCGGCTTGTGCATCCGCGTGCAGTATCGTTCGAGGAAGAATGCCGTCATTGCCGCGATGTCTTCGCGCCGCTCGCGCAACGGCGCAATCGTGATCTCGATTACGTTGCATCGATAAAACAGGTCTTCGCGGAAGGTTTTTTCCCGCACCATGGCCGCAAGATCACGGTTGCTCGCGCAGACGATGCGAACGTCCACCGGAATGCCGCGTGTATCGCCAATACGCGTGACCTCGCGTTCCTGCAACACGCGAAGCAGTTTCGCCTGCACGTCGATAGGCAACTCCGAAATCTCGTCGAGGAATACCGTGCCGCCATCGGCGGATTCGAACTTGCCTGGACGACCATCTCGCGCCGCGCCCGTGAAGCTGCCAGGCGCATGTCCGAAGAGTTCGCTCTCGATGAGCGCATGAGGAAGCGCCGCGCAATTGATTGCGATGAACGGCAGCGTGCTGCGCACACTCGCATTGTGAATGGCCTGCGCGAAAACCTCCTTGCCGACACCGCTTTCGCCCGAGAGTAGGACGTTGGACGCGCCGCGCGCCGCCTTCTTCGCCGCATCGAGCGCGCGCTTCAAAGCGGCACTCGAACCGATCACGCTGTCGAAGGTAAAGCGCGCATGGTTGCCCGCATAGCGTCCCGCCATCTTCCGCACACGACGCATCTCACGGAACGTGTTGACGACAGACACCACTTCCCCGCAGCGGTTCTTGATGGGAATAGCCGTATCCAGTAGATGAAGATGGCGCGCTGGAGAGTCGATGATCAACTCGCGATCCACATAGCCCACGCCGGTGCGAAAGATCGGGCCAATAATCGGCTCGAAGTCGATCACCTCGTTGAGCGTCTTGCCGATACTCGCTTTCGGATCGATGCCGAGAATACGCCCCGCCACCGAGTTGACGTGGCGTAGCACATGGCCCTGCCCGATCACCATCAAGCCATCGCCGATATGGTCGATGATCGCGCGTTGCTCTTCGACGAGCGTGTCGTACACGGCGAGATCGAAGGCGCTTTGGAGGAGCACGTCGAGCGTTGCACCCAGCAGCGTGATGAGGCTTGCAGGCGAGCCCTTGCCGTTGCCGCTTGCGTCAAGCACACGCAATGCGACGAGGAAAACACGTCGCCCATGCGTCTCGACTCGCAGCGCGAACGCCTGCGCAAACGATGCGGCGCGTCCCGCGAGCGTCAGCATCACGCAGCGTCCATCCGACATCGACGTGGCCGCTTCCGCCAACGCGGCAAGCTGCGCGGACGGACAATGCGCAAAGAACGTATCGCGTGTCGCCGCGTCCACTTTCGTGAATTCGTCGATGCTTTCCAGCACGTGCCCCGCGCGATCCAGCGTGAACAGGCATACCCGTGCTTCGTTTGCGGCAAGCACGCGCGCGCTCGTCCATCTCGTGCTGGCGAGTGCCCCTTCGAGCGTGACGGTATCGGGATCGAGCGCGACGGTGGCCATGTCTTCCTGCAAGCGGTCGGGCAACGTCATCGAATATAGCAGTTCAAAATCCCGCCGCCGCACTGCGATTTTTCAGAGCGGACGCGTCAATCCTTATGCGCAATCGCAGTGAGCGCGCCGCTGTTCAACTGATACACCGTGACCGGCGCATCGACCCAATCGCCGTTTGCATCGAAGCGCACGGGGCCGAGAATGCTCGTGAACGCCTGCTCGCGCAGCGCTTTGACGTACACCTCGGGCTTCGACGATCCCGTTTTCTGCATCGCGTCCGCGACGACGAGCGTTGCGGCATAGAACGCGGGCGCATAGGTATCGACATCGGCGCTGAACGCACTCTTGAATTTCGTGCGAAAGGTCTTGCCGTCCGGTAACGAGTCGAGCGGCGCGCCGCCTTGCGCGCAGAACATGCGCTTGTCGGCGGCTCCGGCCGATAGCTTGTCGAATTCGGGCGAGCAAATACCGTCGCCGCCTACGAGCGTTGCGTTGATGCCGAGTTCGCCCATTTGCCGCGCAAGCGTCGCGGCCTGTGCATAGTAGCCGCCATAAAACACGACCTGCGGATTACGCGACTTGATCTGCGTGAGAATGGCCTTGAAGTCGGTTGCCTTGTCCGTGCTGTATTCACGCGCGACGACCTGCAAGCCCGCCTTCTTTGCGCTGTCGACGAATACATCGGCGACGCCCACGCCATAAGCGGTGCGGTCATCGATTACCGCGGCGCGTTGTGCATTCAACACTTTCGCCGAATAAAGCGCCATGCGGCCACCCATGACGTTGTCGTTGGTCGCGAGCCGGAAGACATAGGGATAGCCGAGGTGTGTGAGTTGCGGGTTTGATGACGCGCCGGTCATCATCACCACGTGCGCATCGTTGTAGATGCGCGCGGCGGGAATGCTCACGCCCGAGTTGTAATGGCCAATGACGGCGGATACGCCATCGTCCACGAGCTTTTGCGCTACGCTCACGCCTACTTTCGGATCGCCCTGGTCGTCCATCGAGATCAGTTCGAAGCGCACGGGCTTGCCTGCAATTGTGAAAGCCTTCGCATTGAGTTCGTCGATGGCAAGCCGTACACCGCGCTCATCGTCCTTGCCGCTTTGCGCCGCGCTGCCGGTGAGCGGCCCTGCCACACCGATCTTAATCACTTCCTGCGCGTATGCCGCGCGCGTTGCGCCGACCACTGTCAATGCGCATGCCATGAACGCCATCGCCAAGTTGAATCGTTTCATATCGTTTCCCCAGTCGCAGTCAATGACAGACCTTCAAGAACGTCCCGTACCGGCGACAGCGTGTCGAATTCGAAATCGGGACGTGGCTGCCACGTTCCGAGCGTCTCTCGCGTGCGATTGATCCAGGCCACCGCCATACCAAGAGGCTTTGCTCCGTCGATATCGGCCCAGCTCGCGAGCGAACAATGCAGCACGTCGTGCGCGTTTACCGCCAGGCGGTCGAGCGCGAGCGCAAAGATCGCCTGCGATGGCTTGTAGGCCTGCGCCATCTCCGCTGTCGTCACATGCTCGAAATAGCGTGTGAGCCGCGTGCGCCGCCATAGATCGCTGTCCATGTTGGTGATCGGCATGAGCGGATAGCGCGCCGCAGCCCAATCGAGGAACGGCTCAGCATCGGCGTGTGCCGGCGATGCTTCGACCAGATGCGAGAGGAACACGTCGTTCAGCGTTTCCATCGCATGGCCTTTACGCGCGCCGGGCCAGTGCGTATCGAGGCAATCGGCGAGTGCTTGTTGCGCAACATCGCGATAGCGCGCGTAGGCCTGGCCTCGATAAAGACGCACGTTGCGGATGTCCCAATCGAGATAGATCTGGGAGACAGGTTCGTCTGCCTCGACCGAGATGCGCCGCAGGACTTCCGCCATGCCGAGCGTGCCGCCTTGATCCACATCGACGAGCGTGCCGAAGTAATCGAACGTAAGGGCTTTGGGACTCATTGCGACGTCTTCCTGTTCGCGAAGGCCTTCACGCGCTCGGCGGCATCCGGCAGCGCGAATGCCTCGATGGTGACGGCACTCTCGAGTTCGAGACTGCGAGCCAGCAAGCCCGACAGGTCGCTCGTCACCAGTTTCTTTAGCTTCGATACGGACGTCGATGAGCGTTGTGCGATACGTGCTGCAAGTTCGAGCGCGGTTTCCAGTACGGCATCGCGCGGAACCACGCGATTGACCAAACCCATCGATAGCAGCGTCTGCGCGCTCTGCCTTTCGCCGAGCAACCAAAGCTCCATCGCGCGTTGATGCCCTATCGCCTGAGGCAGCAGATGCGTGACGCCGCCCGTCACGAATTGTCCCCACTCCATCTCGGGAAAGAAGCACACGAGATCGTCCGATGCGACCACGATGTCGCAATTGAGCATCCACTCGAAGCCGCCGCCGACGGCATAACCATGCACCGCGCCGACCACGGGCTTGGCACCGAACATCAGATCGCGTGTGATGCGCTGAATGCGCCCGATATGACTGCGGATACTTTCATCGCTTTCGCTTTGGGCGTCGAACTCCTTGAGGTCGTCGCCCGCGCAAAACGCGCGTCCCGCACCGGTGAGCACGATGACGCGGCATGATGCATCGCCGAGCGCGCCTTGCAGCGCGTCGTGTAGATCGTCGAGCAACGCACCGCCGATTGCGTTCATGCGCTCTGGTCGATTCAACGTGACGATGGCAACCGGTCCTTCCATGTGTAGCGTTACGTCGCTCATGCGAGCTCCTTGTCGATCCAGCGCGTCTTGCCTTCGGTACGCGGAAAATGTTCGAATGGCACCATCGTGACCGTTGCGCTCGCGCCTATGCGATTGCGTACGGCCGCCTCGATGTGATGCGCGGCATCGCCCCAGCGGGCGATATCGAGACCGCTCGCCGCTTCCACAGTCATCGCGATGCGGTCGTAAGGGCCATCGCCCTTGAGCACGATGCGAAACTGTCCCGAGGCCCATTGCGGCAGCGCTTCCACAGCGAGCCGGACGGCACCCGGAAATACGTTGATGCCGCGCACGTTGAACATGTCGTCGGTGCGACCCGTCACGCGAAAGCGCCATGCCGTGCGTCCATCCTCGCCGGCATCGACGGCAGTCACCGTCACCACGTCGCGGGTGCGATAACGCACGAGTGGCTGACATTGCTTGCGCAAATGCGTGCACACGAGCTCGCCCGTGACGCCCTCTTCCATGGACAAACGCGCGAGTGTCTCCGGATCGATGATCTCCGCGAACACGACATCCGCCGCATGAAACAAGAGGTCGTTGGTCCAGTCCGTCTGTCCGCCAAGAATGCTCAGAACTTCCGATAAGCCGAAGTTCGCATTGCGCACCTTGAAGCCCCACTTGTCTTCCATCGTCGCGCGTAACTCGGGGTTGTCGAGACCTGCTTCGCCACCGAACAGTCCGAGCTTCAGGCCGAGTTCGCGCGGTGTAGGTCCGCCTGTTTCGCGCAACACTTGCTCGATAAGCGCCGGATACGAAGGCGTACAAGAGATTGCGTTGATGCCAAGACTCAGAATGGAGTCGATCAACATCCGCGTGTTGCCGACGCCGAACGGCGCCACCGTCGCGCCAGTGGCTTCGAGAATGGTGTGATCGGTGAAGCCGCCGGTCCACATGCAATAGTTGAGACAGTGGATCACGCGATCATCGGGGCGCAGACCCGCCGCCCACATCGAGCGTGCGCCGACGCGTGCAATGTCCAATGCATCGCGTGTGCTGTTCGCGAGAATCAAAGGGCGCCCGGTCGTGCCCGACGTGCGATGCAAGCGCGCAATGGCGCTTTCCGCGCAGGCCACGTGATCGCCGAATGGCGACGCACCCTCCTGACTCACGCGCAACTCGTCCTTCTCCGTGAAGGGCAGGTCCTGCAGCGAATCGAGCGTGATGTCGTCGCGTTCGATCCAGCGTGCAAGCTTCGAACGATAGAACGCCGACATCGCACGCAGATACGTCCATTGCGTCGACCAGAGCGCGTCCTGATGACGACGCACGCCGGCTGACGGCAGCGTTTCGAAGGCTTCGTCGAAGTACACGCCATGCGTTGGGGCAGTCACAGCCACGTCCATGTCTTTCCTCGGTTGAGCGGCCTTTGCCGCGAATTCTTCGTTATGGCGGGCACGCTCATGACGAACGGCGCTTCGCGGCGCGCGCCTCGATGACGCTTCTCTCGACGATGGCCCGTGCATGGCTCGCGCTGCCGACGGGGCCGCCGTTATCGGCTGCGACAACGTCGAACCAGTACAGCGCGCCTTCGATTGCACGAAACGTCGCGGTGGCGGAGACATCGGCGCCATGTGGTGTCGGTGCGAGATGATTGAGATGCGTGGTGACGCCCACGGAGAGCTGCCCGTCGCGCAGGGAGTCGCGCATGAGTTCCGCGCAGGCGCGCTCGATAAGGGACAACAATGCGGGCGTGGATAGCACGTCGGGATAGCGCTCATCCGCTTCATGCGCGTGAGCAGAGGCGAGATCGGCGGATGAGACGGTATGCGTAAGCGTGGCGGTTCGGCCTGCTTCGATCATGGACGGCTCCGGTTTGTTATCGGAGCTATCAATGCAAGGGCTGGGCCAATCATGCGAAAGCCCCGGCTGGCGGGACTCGCCGCAAATCGCTGAATGGTCGAAAGGGCTGACCGTAAAGATTCTTAACGTTGCGAATCGAAACGGTCGTCGGCTTTGCTTAACGGGTTTCGATGCGAGATTGTGCGTATCAACGAAGCGGCAGCATCGTCAGTCCGACGATAACCAACGCAGCACCGCCGCCGCGCCGAATCATCATGAGACGGCTGTGGCTCGTGATACGCCGATGCACGGCATGTGTGACGAACGCGTAAGTCGACATCACAGTGAGCACCACGGTTGTATCGATCGCGATGAGCGTGGCGAGTTGCGGCAGTATCGGCGTATGCAGATCGACTAGCTGAGGCACGGCGGCCGCGAAGAAGCCGAGCGTGTTCGGATTGACGAGCGATACCGTAGCGGCCTCAAGAAAGATGCGCAGACAAGGCTGCCTCACGTGCGGCGTCACATGCGTGACCGCGGCTTGTGGGCCTTGTCCACGCATGGCGCGTATGCCGAGCCAGATCAGATAGAGCGCGCCCGCTAGCCGCAGACCGATGACAAGCCACGGCGATGCGTTGAGCAAGGCGCTCAAGCCGAGCATGACGCCGCTTGCCATGACGAAGCGCGAACACAGATTGCCCGAGACCGTGAAGAGCGCGGCATACAGTCCGTGACGCACGGTATTGCGCACGACGAGCATGGCATTGGGGCCCGGGGAGCCCGTGGCGGCGAGCGTTGCAATGGAAAAGGCAAGCCAGGTGGCGGTAGTCACGGCTAGCTCCCACGCGTGGCGTATGCGTCGACGGAAGAGGCTTGAATACGTGCTGACATGCTGGCTCCCGAAACGTTTGCGATGGAAGCCATTGTTGTTCATGCGGATGCGCGCAGACACCCTCCTTGCGTTGGCATCGGATTGGCGGGAGCTGACTCACGACGCGCACTGAAGGCTTTAGCCGCCTTTCTTGCGTGCCGCGACGGTCTTTTTAACCGCGGGCTTACGCGTCGCACGCTTGGGCGTCGTCTTATCGATATCACGCATCGACTTGAGCTCGTCTTTCAACGACGCATGCGCCGTTTCCAGCGCGGCCAGTTTGCCTTGGAGCACGCCGGCATGATGACGGCCGTCGCCAACTTGCGCTTGCAAGACATCGACGGCACGGCGATGGTCCACATCGCGCTTGTCGGCCCGTTTGACCGCCTCGGCCAGTTCCTTTTGAAGCTTGGCCGTGGCGCTGCGTTCGCGATCGATTTCGAGCAGCGCGCGTTTCTCCGATGCTCTCAAACGCTCCTCGGCGCGGCTCGCCGTTTCGCGCAGCTTCTCGAGATCGCGCGAAAAGCCTTCGCGCACCTTGTCCAGTTCTCGGGCGCGTGCGCTTGCTTCGTCGTTGAGCCGTTTGATTTCGGCATCGACTGCCTTTCGCGTGGCCGCGTCTTCGGCGCGTTGCCGCTCCAACTCGCGAATCTCCGCCTGTGCGGCCGACAATGCAACCGTGCGCTGTTCCAGCGTCGTTTCCATGCGCCCCAGTTCCTCGCGCGCCGCAACTACCTTCTGCTCGGCCTCGGCGCGTTGCGCGTCAAGCTCTTCGCGTTGCGTGTTGAGTTCGGCCTGTGCCGACGTAGTTGCGCGCGTCCAAAGCGTGCCGATGAGTTCGCCAGCGGCATCGCTCAAATCCGGCGGCAGGTCCGGATGCTCGATGCGTACCCGGCTCTTCTCTCGCAACTCGGCCCAGAACTCGCCCAGCACCGATGCCGGCGTGCTCATGGTGCCGCGCCGAACCAGGCTGTAAAGGCGATTGGCCGTTGGCGGCACGCCGAATCGAAAGAACAGGAGCGTGCAGACTTCCCGGTAGAGCTCGCGCGTTTTCGGGAATTCGACTTTCAGGCGGTCAATGGCGGCGGCCAGTCGTGTGTCATCGGAGAGCGGTTCGGACATTGCGGTTTGGTCAGTTCTTGGAGGAGCAAGAATATAGCGTAGAGCGGCCGATAATTAACGCTCGCTCGACTGCTTGGCCATATGGACAACCCCGTACTTACCCGCGCCAGCGTTCACACGCCGGTCCGCATTGTTATAATCCTTTCAACCCACGACTAAAACCTAACACCGCATAAAAGCCGTAATCCGATGGCCAAACCCGAACGCCTGCGCGTGCTCTCAAGCGCGCTCGAAAAGCAGAACGTGATGCGCTTGCGCGATGCAGCCGCCTTGCTCGGCGTCTCCGAGATGACCGTTCGCCGCGATATCGCAGCGCATCCCGGTCAATTCACTTACCTCGGCGGCTATATCGTCAGCGCGGCGGATTTGCCCAATGCAGCAGGCTATACCATCGAGGAAGAGAAGGATCACTTCGCTCAGGCCAAGGCGATTGCATCGAGCCATGCCGCGCATCTGCTTACCGATAGCGAGACCATCTTCATCGATTGCGGCACCACGCTTACCACGCTCGCGCGGCAGATTCCCACGGACATGCATCTCACCGTCGTGTGCTATTCGCTCAACGTGGCCGAGATTTTGCGCCGCAAGCCCAATGTCCGGCTGATCCTTCTTGGTGGCGTCTATGTGCCGTCATCCGAATCGTTTGCGAGCGATGAAAGCGTCGAGACGCTGAGGCGTATGGGCATCAACAAGGCGTTCATGTCGGCGGGTGGCGTGGATGAAGCGCGCGGTGTGACGTGCTGGAACTTTCACGAAGTGGCCATCAAGCAGGCGGCCATGGCAAGCGCCGTGGAGCGCCATCTCGTCGTCGATGCAAGCAAGCTCGGCAAGGTCAAGGCCGTGCGCTTCTCACAGATTTCCGAGTTCGACTCGGTCATCACCGAGGAAGGGCAGCGCAGACGCAAGCACGCGTAAAAAAGCCCGCAAAACGCTATGCGGGCTCTCTGCGGCTTCTGAACGACCAACCCACTACTGCCGTCGTCCGAGCGCGAACAACGTCCCTGCGACGAGAATGAATGCGCCGATGATCACCTTCTGCCAAGTGCTCGGCACGCCCACCAGAATCAGCACGCTGTTGATGAGCGTCACGAGCACGACGCCGAGCAACGTGCCCACCACCGTTCCCGTACCACCGGTTATGCGTGCGCCGCCCAAAATCACGGCGGCGATCACATCGAGTTCCGTGCCGACCAAGTCGAAAGGATTGGCAAGCCGGTTGGTCGATACATGCAGAATGCCCGCGACGCCCGCAAGCAATCCCGTATAGCCGAACACGAACAGATGGATCGCGCGCAAGTTGTAACCGAGCCGTTCGGCGATGGTGAGACTACCGCCCATCGCGTAGACGCCGCGACCCATCATCGTGCGATTGAGCAGCCACCATGTGACGACCGCCGCGATCACGAGCGCGAGCACGGAGACCGGCAACACGGCACGCAAACCATCGGACGTGTGATAGAAGAAGAGCGGCAGGCGTCCGAACGTATCCATGCTGTGCGGAATGTTCATGAAGAACTGCGTGCCCACGAAAGTCAGCAACAAGCCGCGATACAAATACTGCGTGCCGATCGTCACGATCAGCGAAGGCGCCTTCAACCGATGCACGAGCATGCCATTGATGATGCCAAGCAAGACGCCGCCCAGCGCGCCCGCGATCAGTATCAACGCGAACGGACACTCCGGCCACCATGCGAAGACGGCCTTGGTGATCGAATACATCGTGAGTGCCGCTATCGCCGTGAACGACACGTCGATACCGCCCGAAGCCAGCACGACGAGCGTACCCAGCGCAAAGAGCGATACGGTGGTCGCCGAATGCAACAAGTCGAACAACGTGGCGAATTGGAAGAACCGCGGGTTCAGGCCACCCACGATCAGACACGTTACGAGAATCAGACCTAGGGTGAACCACTCGGGATTGCGCATCAGCCGCGCATAAAGACTGCCCTTGCGCACGCGCGGCGCGACGTCGCTCACGGCTTGCGGCACCGGCTCGCTTCCCGTGCGGCGGATGGATTCGCTCATACTCATGCTGCCTCTGAAAGTAACGCGTGATAAAGCTCGGCCTCGCTCAGACGATCCGCGCGATACTCGCTCGAAATCCGGCCCTTCTTCATCATCAAGATACGGTCGCAGTTTTGCAGCAGTTCGGGCAAGTCGTCGCTGATCAAAATGATGCCGATGCCCTCCTTCGAAAGCCGCTGCATGATGCGGTAAATGATGTCCTTCGATCCCACGTCGACACCGACAGTCGGTCCGTGCAGGATCAGCACGCGCGGATCGATGGCAAGCCACCGCCCGATCAACACGCGTTGCTGATTGCCGCCCGAAAGCGATTGCACGGGCTTGTCGACGTCGGGCGTGGCGATCTGCAAGTCCTTCACGGTGCGCTCGGCAAGCTCCTGCGCGCGCTTGCGATCGATCTGACCGAAGCGGTCCCGCAAGCTCGAAATCATCGCGGTCACGACGTTATCGCGAATCGGTTTGTCGAGAAAAAGCCCTTCGTTCAGGCGGTCTTCCGGGACATAGCCTATGCGTTGCGTCTTCGCATCCGCCGGCGTTTGCAGGCGCACGCGCATGCCGTCGAGCGTGACCGTGCCCATGTCGGCGGGCGCGACACCTGCCAGTGCGCGCGCGAGTTCGTTACGGCCCGAATCGAGCAGCCCCGTCACACCGAGTATCTCGCCCTTGTGCAGCTTGAACGATACATCGGCGAACTGGCCTTTGCGTCCGAGCGCCTGCACGTCGAGCACGATCTGCGATGCGCCTTCTTCCCCTTGCGCGCGATAACGCTCGGTTGAAAGATGCTTGCCCGTCATAAGCTCGCTGATCTGCGCCTTCGTATAGTTTTCGATAGGACCTTGCGCCATTTTCTGACCATCGCGCAGCACGATCACTTCGCCGCCGATTGCGTAGCACTCGTCGAGCTTGTGACTCACGAACAGCACGGCGACGCCGTCGGCACGCAAACGCGCGAGCACGGCGATGAGATTGTCCACTTCCTTTTGCGTGAGCGACGTGGTGGGCTCGTCCATGATGACGAACTTCGCTTCGCTGGCAATGGCGCGTGCGATTGCCACGAGCTGCCGCGTGGCGAGCGGCAATTGCTCGATCAAGGTCTTCTGAAAATCCGCATCGCCCGGCAAGCCCACGGCTTCCAGCGCCCGTGCAGCGGTTTCGGCAAGCGCGCGGCGATCGAACGTGCGCGCGAGCTTGCCGTTGTGTTCGGCAAGCTCGGATGTGAGCGCGACATTCTCCGCCACGTTCATGTTCGGCAGCAGCGACAAGTCTTGATAAACGGTCTCGATACCCGCGGAAAGCGATTCGAGCGGCGATAGCCGCGCATGTCTCACGCCTTCGATCACGAGTTCGCCTTCATCGGGCGGTTGCGCACCCGAGATGATCTTGATGAGCGTGCTCTTGCCGCAGCCGTTCTCGCCGAGCAGATGATAGATCTGCCCGCGTTCAAACGAGAGGCTCACGCCACGCAGCGCATAAACGCCTGTGAAACGCTTATGAATATCGACGACTTCGAGGAGCGGTGTCTCTTTGGTCATGGCTTATAGAAAGCAGGCAGCGCGCGGCAATGAACCACGCGCCGCGTACGTCACATCAGAACGGATACTGCTTGTAGTTGGTCTTGTCGACATCAACCCAACCGGTACCGCGCACGATCACACCCTTGCCCGGGCCCTTGCTCACGGTGACTTTGTTGTATCCGGTGATGCCGAGGTCCGTACCGTTGTCGATGGTCTTGCCTTCCACCAACATCTGCGCGACCTTGTTCATTGCGAGACCGGCGAGCTTCGGGTCCCAGAACGCGATGCCGTTGACCGCTCCGCTTTCGAGGAACTTGCCTGCTTCAGTCGGCAGGCCCGTGCCATACACGCAGATCTTGCCGACCTTGCCCGCTTCTTCCACTGCACGGCCAATGCCGATCACATCCAGCGACGACGAGCCCTGAAAGCCCGTCAGATCCGGATGCTTGCGCAGCACTTCCTTCGCGACCTGATAAGCACGCTCGCCGTCGTTATTCGTTTCAAGCTTCGGCTCGACCAGATCCATTTTCGGATACTTGGCCTTTGCATTGCCGATACCGCCATCGGCCCATTGCACTTGCGAGCGGCTGCCGAGCGAGCCCACCAGCACGGCCCACTTACCCTGGCTTCCCATGCACTTCGCAAGACGTTCGTTCAAGCCCGCACCGTAGGCGGTGTTATCGAACGCTTCGATATCCACCATGGTGTTCTTCGCGTTGTCCGCTTCATGCGTGACGACCTTGATGCCGCGATCCATCGCCTTCTTGAGCGCGGGTTCGAGCGTCGGCGGATCATACGGCACGACTGCAATCGCCGTGACTTTCTTCGCGATCAAGTCTTCGATGATCTTCAGCTGTTGCGCGGCATCGGCACGCCCCGGCCCTGTCTGATACACGGAGATGTTCGGATTGTCCTTGCCGAACTGCTTTACGCCTTCGTCCATGCGATTGAACCAGTTGATGCCGGTCACTTTCACGACCGTCACGATGGTCTCGTTGTTCGCAGCTTGCGCGGCTGCAATGGCTCCTGCTGCAAGCGCGATTGCCGTGAGCGCGGTGGTGATTTTCTTGAGTTTCATTGTGCTGTCTCCTTTGCCTCTGTCACTTGGCCTCTTTATGAATCACGGGGAAATAAAAGCGTTTCAACGTCCGGTCGATGCGGGCGGTTGCGGCACCTTGCTAGAAGGCTTCGCGCCGCCTATACCGAAGATTGCGCGCACGCGTTCGCCACCTGCGAATGCAAGCGATGCAAGCAGCAAGAAACCCCACGCGCAGTCACCGAAGAATTGCGACACGCCGAGCAGATTGAACAGGCTCGACAGAAACTGCAAGACGGTCGCGGCAAGAAACACGCAGACTATACGTCCATAGCCGCCAGCGGGATTCACGCCGCCCATGACCGCGATGAGGATTGCGATCAGCAAATACGAATTGCCGTAATCCCATTTCGCGCTCGACGTATGCGTCGCGCTGATGAGTCCGGCAAGCGATGCAAGCACGCCGCAAAGACCATACGTGACGATCAGCATGCGCGTGCGCGGAATGCCCGCATAAAACGCGGCCTTCGGATTCGTGCCCATGAGATACAGCCGCAGACCGAACGGCGTGCGCTTCAATATCCAACCGAGCAACAAGACGGCGGCGACGAAAATCCACAACGATATGGGTACTTGCAGGAAGGTGCCGTTACCGATGTTGGAAAGCGGATCGACATATTCCACCCGCACCGAAGCACCGTTACTCAGCACCACCGCGATACCCGTGAACAGCAGTTGCGTGCCGAGCGTGCAGAGAATGGGCGTCAGCCTCAGCTTCGCGATCACCACGCCATTTAGGATACCGCCAAGCGCACCCATTGCCACGACGATGCATACGAACACGCCGGTATAGAGCGCCGGTGAATCGTCGCCCGAGACCATTTGCGGCAGCAACATTGCCGCGACCATGCCGGACAGATTCGCGAGCCCCACTCCGGACAGATCGATCCCGCCATTGCCCGACACCATCGACAGCATGATGCCGAGTGCGAGCAGCCCGAGTTCGGGCAACTGTCCGCCCATCGACTGAAGATTGTCGATGTCGAGAAACTGTCCTTTGGAAAGCCATGTCGCGATGATCACGACCAGCAAGTTCACGCCGACCAGAAAGTTCAGCTGGCGATCGGCGAGCCACTTCGATCCCTTCATCGCACCTCGCTCCTTTCGCCGAGCACAGCGTTGATTTCATCGAGACGCGGCATCGACGGAGCGGTGCCCGCGCGCGTCACCGAAAGGCTCGCCAGCGCGCAACCAAAGCGCACGGCAGCCAGTGCCGAATCGCCGCGTGCAAGCGCCGCTGCGAAGCCGCCTGTGAAGCCATCGCCCGCGCCTGCGGTCTCGACTACACGGCCGCAGTCGAAGGCCGGCACGAGTTCGGATGTGCCGCCCGACGTATGCAGCAATGCGCCCTTTTCTCCGAGCGTGACGATCACCGCACGCGCGCCCTTCTTGAGCAAGACATCCGCTGCGCGGCGAGCGTCATCGACCGATTCGATCGCCACGCCCGTGAGCGCGGTTGCTTCCGTTTCATTGGGCGTAATGTAGTCGCAGAGCGGATAGATGTCGTCGGTGAGCGGAAGCGCCGGCGCGGGATTGAACACCGTTATCACGCCATGCTTGCGCGCGAGTTCGAGACCACGACGCGCAGCGGGCAGCGGCTGTTCGAGTTGTGTGACGAACACGGATGCACGTGCGATATCCGCTTCGATCGCTTCGACGTCTTCGGGTCCAAGCGTGCCCGCAGCGCCGGCCGCCACGATGATCGCGTTGCCGCCCGTGTTTTCGTCGACGTAAATATGCGCGGCACCCGTGGCGATGTCGTCCAGCACGGTCGCACGCGATGCGATGCCTTCAGCCGCCCACGTTGCCTGTGCGATTTGGCCGAACGCGTCGTTGCCAATGCGCGTGCAGAAGATCACGTCGGCGCCCGCACGCGCGGCCGCCACGGCTTGATTCGAGCCCTTGCCACCCGGACCCATTGCAAACGCCGAGCCTGCCACGGTTTCGCCAAGCAAGGGCATGCGTTGTGCACGGAACGCGAGGTCGGTGACGTAGATGCCGAGAATGACCACGCTCATCGCGCTTCTCCTTCAGACGCGTCGGCAGCGAGCTGCACGCCCTTCTTGAAGATGAAGCAGCCATAACCGCGCGCTTCGCCCGTGGCTATCACGCAATACGCATTCTTGGCGCGTTCGTAGAACGCAAAACGTTCGATCGGCGCGAAAGCCTGTGCACGCCCTTCTGCGTCGTCCACTTCGCGTTGCGCCTCGCGTTGCACAGCAGGCAAAGTAGTTGCATTGCCAACTACTTCCATGCGGCCTGCCGGATCTTCGACGAACGTATCGAGCGGCAAAACCGAAAGCACGGCACGCACCGCACGCGGCGCGCTCGCGCCATCCATGCGCAGCACCTTGCCTAACACCGTTTTCCGGGCCACCGAGTCAGCGGGAAAATGAGCGTCGCAGATCACCACTTCGTCGCCATGTCCCATCGCGGCAAGCGCGTACAGGATGTCGGCATTCAATAGTGGATCGATATTCTTCAGCACAGCGTCTCCTCCATGCATGGGCGCGCTTCGTCCCGAAGTCTTCGCCCTTCAATTCTCACATGCGTACCGTCGATCAATCGCCGTACGGCACCCAGATATTCTTCACCTGCACGGCCTGCCGCAAGAACGGCAAGCCTTCGCTCGATGCATCGTGCCAGTCGAACACGCGACCGTTATCGACGAACGTGCGTTTCAGATTACCCACCGACTCACGTTCGGCCAGCGTCGAAATGGCCGCGCCGTGGAAGCACCAGAGCGCGTCGACATCGTCGTGCTGCGCGAGCGTTTGAGCTAGCGAGCGTACATCGCCCGTGACGATATTGAGCGCACCGCCTGGCACATCCGACGTTTCCGCAATCTGATAGAAGTCCGTCGCCATCAGCGGACACGTCTCGCTCGGCACCGCGACCACGCGATTACCCAGCGCAAGCGCGGGCGCCACCAGCGACACGAAGCCGAGCAACGGCGCTTCGTCGGGACACACCACGCCGATCACGCCGAGCGCTTCGTGCATGGCGAGCGCCACACCGTGCAAAGGCGGCGCATGCACCGCACCGTCGAATTTGTCGGACCATGCCGCATACGTAAAGAAACGCGCAATGGATGCTTCGACTTCGCGCTTCGCATCGCGTTCGCTGGACCCGGCACGCGTGACGAGTTGCCTTGCGAACTCATCGGCGCGCGCACTGAGATTCTCGGCCAGGTAATACAGCACCTGCGCGCGATTATGCGCGCTTGCGGCCGTCCACTTCGTCATGCTGCGCGCAGCGGCCACCGCGTTGCGAATGTCCTTGCGATTGCCCTCGCCCACTTCGCCGACAATCTCGCCCGACGGCGAACGCACGAGCCGCGAATAGCCGCTATCGGGCCGCGCTTGCTTGCCGCCGATAAAGAGCTTCGCCGTGCGGTCGATGGTGCTGACATTGCCCGTATCGAGCAACGCATCGGGCTGTGCCGGTGTTGCCTTCGTTTCACCGCGAACCGGCAGCTTCGCCCAGGCACGCGGTTTCAGGTACTCGTAGATGCCTTCGCGTCCACCTTCGCGGCCAAAGCCCGACTCGCGATATCCGCCGAAGCCCACGGCTGCGTCGAAGAGATTGGTTGCATTGATCCACACGACGCCGCATTGCAGGCGCGGCGCAACGTCCAGCGCGCGGCTGATGTTCTCGCTCCACACGCTGGCCGCGAGACCATAGCGCGTGTTATTGGCCAGTGCGACGGCTTCCTCGGGCGTGCGAAAGCTCATCGTCACGAGCACCGGACCGAAGATCTCCTCCTGTGCAAGCGTGCTTGCAGGCGCCACGTTGGTCACGAGCGTCGGCGGAAAAAACGCGCCGCCTTCGGGCAACGTGAGACGCGACGGTTGGAAGATGGCGCAGCCTTCGCTTTCGCCCTTGGAGACGAGCGAACGAATACGTTCGAGTTGCACGTCATCGACGATAGCGCTCATGTCGATGCCTTTATCGAGCGACGTCCCGACCCGCAGCGTCTCCATGCGGCGCTTGAGCTTGTCGACGAAAGCCGCTTCGATGCCTTCCTGCACGAGCAAACGCGAACCCGCGCAGCACACTTGTCCTTGATTGAACCAGATGGCGTCGACCACGCCTTCGACCGCGCTATCGAGATCGGTATCGTCGAATACGATGAAGGGCGACTTGCCGCCCAGTTCGAGCGTGAGCGATTTTCCCGAGCCCGCCGTCGTCGCGCGAATCTGCCGACCCACTTCGGTCGATCCCGTGAACGCAATCTTCGCGACACGTGGATGCTCGACGAGCGCCGCACCCGTGCGGCCATCGCCCGTCACGACATTGAGCACGCCTGCCGGCAAGCCCGCGCGATGCGCCAGTTCGGCGAAGAGCAACGCGGTAAGCGGCGTGTATTCGGCCGGCTTGAGCACCACGCAATTGCCGAGCGCGATAGCAGGCGCGATCTTCCAAGAAAGCATCAGCAGCGGAAAATTCCACGGCACGATTTGCCCGATGACACCGAGCGGCGCCCAGTCGGCGAACTCGCGATCCTGCAACTGCGCCCAACCCGCGTGATGCAGAAAATGCCTCGAAACAAGGGGGATATCGATGTCGCGCGACTCGCGAATCGGCTTGCCGTTGTCCAGCGATTCGAGCACGGCGAAGAGCCGCGCATGTCGCTGCACCATGCGCGAAAGCGCATAGAGATGCCGCGCGCGTCCCGCACCGCCAATCGCTTGCCAGCCTTCGAGCGCGGCTTGCGCGGCCGCCACGGCAGCCGCAACATCGGCATCGGTGCCTTGCGCGATGGACGCAAGTACGCGCCCTGTCGCCGGCTCGCGCGATTCGAAACGCTCGGCGTTGTCGTCATCGCGCCATGCGCCGTTGATGAAATGACCGAAACGGCCGGCGTGTTGATCGAGCCACGCGCGCACGGCGCGATCGTCTTCCGGTGCGGGTCCGTATTCCATCGAAGAAAAATATTCGGCTACGCTCATGAGGGCTGTCTGTTGGATGCGTGATGCGTGATTTAGGCGACGGGATGGCGATTGAACGACGAATACCGTCCGCTCACATGATGTTCGAGTTGCCGCTCGATATCGGCGAGAAGGCTCGACGCGCCAATGCGGAACAACTCCGGTTCGAGCCATTCACGCCCGAGTTCTTCCTTCATGAGGATCTGATATTCGAGCGCGGTCTTGGCCGTCGAAACGCCGCCCGCAGGCTTGAAGCCGATGGCAACGCCGGTGCGCGCCAGATATTCGCGGATCATGCGCACCATGACGAGCGAGACGTCGAGCGTGGCGTTGACGCTTTCCTTCCCCGTCGATGTCTTGATGAAATCCGCGCCGGCCATCATGCAGATCATCGATGCCTTGGCGATGTTCGACAGCGTGCGGATGTCGCCCGTGCCGAGAATCGCCTTGACGTGCGCATTGCCGCAAGCGGCGCGGAAGTCGCGCATCTCGTCGTAGAGCGCCTTCCAGTTACCGGTCAACACGTACTCGCGGGTGACGACGATATCGATCTCTGCTGCGCCGTCCTTCACCGAGGCCTCTATCTCGCGCAACTTGAGTTCGTGCGGATTGAGACCAGCGGGAAAACCCGTGGAGACGGCCGCGACCGGAATGCCGCTCCCTTCGAGCGCGTTCACGGCGGCTTTGACATAGCGGTGATACACGCAAACCGCGCCTGTCCTGATCGATCCAGGCGTCATGCCGAGCGCTTCGAGCAAATCGTCTCGCACCGGGCGACGCGCCTTTGCGCAAAGACGTTCGACGCGCGCGGTGGTGTCGTCGCCGCTCAACGTGGTGAGGTCGATGCAGGTGATCGCCTTGAGCAGCCACGCGGCCTGTGCGTCCTTCTTGACCGCGCGACGCGTGCCAAGCGTGGACGCGCGGCGCAGCACGGCTGACTGATTCACACGCAGGCCATCGAGCCATGAGAGGTCGAAGGGCACGCCAGGATTACGATCGCTCACGTGCCCGGCTTGGACTTTCCCGGGCCACGCGACGACGGACTTCGTTGCAGTTTCCAGCATGAGATCGGGGTGCTGCGGTCTTGTGCGACGCACAACATGTTTTGATAGATTGATCTCATTCTAAATCACGTTTGTGAAGATCGTAACATAGGGAAAGTTCGGAGGCGCTATGGGAGGATTTAGGGCATGGGGCTTGCGGACGGTTTGCTTCCTTATACGCTGGAGTCCCCATGCATATCATTTGCCACATGATGTCCTCGCTCGATGGCCGCAGCCTTACCGACGGCTGGCATCTCGACTTTGCATCGCCGTGTTATGAAGAAACCGCCGCGACCTTCAAGGCCGATGCCTGGGCGTGCGGTCGCGTCACCATGCAGGAAATCTCGCACGGCAAGGACAAAGATTATCCGCGTGGCCTCGCCAAAGATCCTATCGAACGCACGGACCATTTCGCCAAACGCGACGCAAGCCAGTACGCAATTTCAATCGACCCTAAGGGCCGCGTGACGTGGAAGACGAACACGGCACTCGATTCGCATATCGTCGAAGTGCTCGCGGAAGATGTCGATGACGACTACCTCGCCTATCTGCAATCCATCGGCGCGTCGTACGTATTCGGCGGGAAGAAGGATATCGAGCTCGCGCGCGTCGTGGAAACGCTCGAGCGCGAGTTGAAGATCGGCACGTTGATAGTCGAAGGCGGCGGGCATGTATCGGGCGCGTTCGTCAATGCGCAACTCGTCGATGAAGTCAGCGTGCTGATCGTGCCGCTCGTCGACGGCCGCGAGGCGCATCCCTCTTCATTCGAAGTGGCGACGGACAAATGGCAAAAGCCCGCTTATCTCAAGCTCGATTCGGCGAAGACGCTCGATAACGACATGGTGTGGCTGCGTTATAAGCGCAAGGACTAGGCTAACGCATCCACGCGCGCGAGGAACGCCAGCAATTCGCCGACAATCGCTTCGGGCGCATCTTCCTGCATGAGATGCCCCGAGCACGCCACTCGGGTGAACCGCGCGCCCGGAATGCGCGAAGCCAATTCGACGCCGCGTTTCGCTGGAATCCACTGGTCTTCCTCGCCCCAAAGAACCGTCACGGGGCAACGCAAATCGCCAAAGCGTGCTTCGATTTCATCGGTATAACGCTGGTCCATCTGCGCGATCTGTCTGTAGAAAGCCGCCTGTCCCGGTTCGCCGATCCACGGCCGCGTGTAGATGCGCAGCACGTCTTCCGAAAGCGGCCGATGCGCCGCGCCTTGCACATAAGCATCGACCATGGCGCGGGGTATGTAGGGCGGCACGCCCGCGAACGCACTCTCATGCTCACGAACGTGCAGCACGAAGGGCGATCCCCACGGCGACAGCGCGACAGGGTCGATCAGCATCAAGGAACGATAAACGCAGCCGTTCAATAACGCGGCCCGCAACGAAGTGGCGCCACCGAAGTCGTGCGCGAGCACGTCGGGCAACGCGCCCTTCCAGTCACGCTTCCAGTGATCGAGCAATGCCGCGAGCACCCGATTCTGCACGCCGAGCGATACGTCCTGCCCCTCGCGCTTGTCCGACTCGCCGTATCCCAGAAGATCGAAGTAATGCACGCGATGCGTCCGCGCCATCACCGGCGCAATCCGCCGCCATACCTGCGATGAGAACGGCGTGCCGTGCACCATCACGAGCGGCGCGCCCTCGCCTATCGCGCCATAACGGATAGCCTGACCTTCGAAGTCGAAAACCTGGTCGAGCGGCAATGCGCCCGCTGATGAATCGCTCATGGCTCGCTGTCTGCGTTGGATGTGGTCCGACAGCATAAACCACGAACGCGAAATCGGCCGCAACTCTGTTTGCAACTCGTTTTGATGATACGAGTCGCGGCCGGTTAGTTTGCTTAACGCAGATTCGTGCGCGCCAGCTCGACGATTTCGTCGCCACGGCCGCTCAAGATAGCGCGCAGCATGTAGAGACTGAAGCCCTTCGCTTGCGATAGCTCGATGGTCGGCGGCATCGCCAATTCATGCTTGGCGGTGACGACATCGACGAGCGCGGGGCCGTCGTGCGCGAAGGCATCGCGCAATGCGCCCTCCAGTTGCTCCGACTCTTCCACGCGCACCGACCATATGCCCGCGCCCTTCGCAATCTGCGAGAAGTCGGTCTTGCTGAGATCGACATTGGTGTCGAGATAACCGCCCGCCTTGAGCTCCATCGACACGAAGCCGAGCAAGCTGTTATTGAACACGACGACCTTGATCGGCAGCTTCAACTGAATGGCGCTCAAGAGATCGCCTAGCAACATGGACAAACCGCCATCGCCCGACAGTGAGACCACTTGCCGTTGCGGATGTGCGGCTTGCACGCCGAGCGACTGCGGCATTGCGTTCGCCATGGAACCGTGATTGAACGAGCCATGCAACTGACGCTTGCCATTCATCGTGAGGTAGCGCGCGGCCCACAACGTGGGCGTGCCGACATCGACGGTAAAGATGGCATCCTCGGCGGCGATGTCATCGACCAGCTTCGTGAGATATTGCGGATGAATCGGACGGCCAGGCGCCGAAGGTGTCGCGTAGTGATCGAGGTCCTTGCGTGCATCTGCATAGTGCTTGAGCGCGTTGTCGAGGAAGCGTCGTTCCGTCTTGCGCGTGAGCTTGGGCAAGAGCGCCGTGAGCGTCTCCTTGATGGTGCCGACGATACCCATGTCGAGCGGCGTGCGCTTGCCGAGCTGCGCCCCGCGCCAGTCTATCTGCACGACCTTCGCGTGCGGCGGATAGAACGGCCGATAAGGGAAGTCGCAGCCGAGCAGCACGAGCGTATCGCAGGACATCATGGCGTGATAGCCCGAGCTGAAGCCGATCAAGCCCGTCATGCCGACATCGAACGGATTGTCGTATTCGATGAATTGCTTGCCGCGCAACGCATGCACGACCGGCGCTCCGAGTGTATCGGCAAGCGCGACCACTTCGTCGTGCGAGCCCGCTACACCGCTGCCGCACATGATGGTCACGGCTTCGCAGCCGTTGAGCATGGCCGCGAGTGTGTCGAGTTGCGATTCGGCTGGAACGATTGCGCTCGGTTCGCTTGCGGTCCACCGTGGTTCGACTCCGGGTCCGTCGCTCAAGGCAACATCGCCCGGCAGCACGATTACCGCGACGCCACGTTGATCGAGCGCCGCGCGCATCGCACGTTCGAGCACGCGCGGGAACTGCGATGCGTTCGACACCAGTTCGACGAAGTGACTGCATTCCTTGAAGAGCTCTTGCGGATGCGTTTCCTGAAAGTATCCGAGGCCGATTTCCGTCGATGGAATATGCGCGGCAATGGCCAGCACGGGCTGTTGGTTACGATGACAGTCGTAAAGCCCGTTGATGAGATGCAGATTGCCGGGACCGCAACTGCCCGCGCAGACGGCGAGCTTGCCGGAAGAAGCTGCGTCCGCGCCCGCGGCAAAGGCCGCGGCTTCTTCGTGGCGAGTATGCATCCAACGAATAGACCCGACTTTATCGAGGCTGTAGGCAAGCCCGTTGAGGCTGTCGCCCGTCACGCCCCAGATGCGTTCGACGCCCGCAGCGGCAAGCGTCTTTGCCAGATAATCGGCGATGGTGCTTTTGGCCATGTTCACTCCAATGACATACAGGTTCGTTGGACGGTTGCACGTGTACTCAGACAGAAGAAATATCACAGTGCACGCTGACACGTCGTAAACCGTGCTGTCATACCAAGGGCCCGGTCCGAAGACCAGGCCCCTGGTGAAGCGTTTTCAAAGGTCGTCGAACGTTATTTCATCGACATCAGATGCGGCAGAAACTGCGGAATATGCGGGAAGAAAATGATCAGCAGTAAGTCGATCACGAGCGCGAGAATGAAAGGCAGAATCGCACGCGTCGCCTTTTCGACCGATACACCACCAATGGACGCCGCCGTGAAGAGGCAGAAGCCAATAGGTGGAAGATTGATGCCGATAGCCGAATTGATCAGCACGATCACGCCGAATACGACGGGATCGATATGCATCTGCACGACGAGCGGCAGGAACACCGGGATTATCACCGCGATACTCGAAATGGTTTCGAGCACCGTATGCGCCGCGATCAGAAACAGGTTGATGAGAATGAGCAGGATGATGGCGCTCGTCGTGATCGCAAGGAAACTGTTCGCCACATGCAAGGGAATTTGCGCTTCGATCAGATACCGGCCGAGCACGAAGGCAAGACCCAACAGGAACGACACGCGCGTCGTGTTCACCGACGTCTTGACGAGAATCTCCTTGAAATGCGAGAGCTTCAAGGTGCGGAAGATGAACGCGCTCACCAGCGTGACGTACACCGCCGCAACCACGCCTGCCTCGACCGGCGTGAAGATGCCGCCAAGGATGCCGCCCAGAATGATGATCGGCGTGAGCAAGGCCCAGAATGCTTCGCGAAACGTAGTCCACAACTTGCGTGCGCTGAACGGCTCAACCGCGCTGTAGTCGTTGCGCACGGCGGTCACGTAGTTCACGATCATGAACGAAGCGACCACTAGGAGCATCGGCAAGATACCGGCAATAAACATCGTGCCTACCGATACATTCGCCGTGTAAGCATAGACGAGCATGCTCATCGATACCGGCGAAAGCAGCCCGAGCGACCCCGCCGCCGATTGCAATGCCACCGCGAACGCACGCGAATAGCCCTTCTTCACCATGCCCGGAATCATCACGGAGCCGATCGCCGCCGTATCCGCCGTGGCCGATCCCGAGAGGTCCGCGAAGAACATGCTCGCAACAATCGTGACCTGTCCGATACCGCCACGCATGAAGCCGACGAGCGCTTGCGAAAACTCGATGATGCGTCGCGAAACGCCGCCCGAATCCATGATCGCGCCCGTGAGCATGAAGAACGGAATCGCGAGCAGACCCACGTTATTGAGGTTCGAGAAGAGCTGTTGCGGAATGACGAGCAGCGGCGTGCCATTGATCGACAACGCCAGCGTCGCCGCGATACCAATACAGATGGCCACCGGTACACCGAGGCCAAGCAGCCCTGCGCCTAGAGCGATTGCCCACATGATGTCTTTATCCTAGAGATGGTCGGACACGCCTTCGATCAAAGTGGCGTTGGTCTGCGTCTGCGGCGCGAGGTGCGACACGACGATGCGCACCAGCGAATGAAACACGAGCAACGCGCCGCACACGGGAATGGAAAGATACGGATAGACCATCGAGATGGGAATCGATGCGGCTGTCTCCGTGCCCATCAACGCGAGCATGTCCGAGCCATACGCGACGAACACGGCGCCGAGCGCGAGAATCGCGCAGTCCGTGAAGTCCTTGAGCAAGGGCGCGATCGCCGCCGGCACGCGATCGGCCAGCACGCGCACTTCAGGATGTGCGCGTAACTTGACGCCTGCCGCCGCACCCAGGCACGTGAGCCAGACGAAGAGATACGCCGCGGCTTCGTCGGACCACGAAAGCGAGTCGTGCAGCACGAAGCGGAACACGACCCCGAGACCGGCGACGATCACCGCTGCCAGCAAGAGGCAACTGCTGACGAACAGGTTCAGCTTCAGAACCATGTCGTCGATGAACATCAAGCCACGCGCGAGCTTTTCCATACGGGTTTCCTCCGGCACTTCCGGTGACAAAGGCGTCATTTGGATGCCACGGACGAGGCCTGCTTGGCCGCGTTCATCTCGGCGTAGAGCGCGGCGCCATCCGGAATCTTCGCAACGAGTTCGTCACGCGCGGACTTCGTGGCTTCGGCCCACGGCGCAGTGTCGACCATCGTCACTTGAATGCCCTTGGCCTTCATCGTCGCGAGTGCGGCGTCGTATTCGCGCTTGTACTCCTTCAGGTCGAAATCGGCGGCGACCGCGGCTGACTCTTGAAAAGCCTTCTGGTCAGCAGGCGACAGCTTGGTCCAGGCGCTCTTGCTCATCGCGAGCACGACGGGCAGGTAGTTCACGTGCGTCACATAGAAATGCTTGGCGACGTCGGAGAACTTGTCCTGCACGAATTGCTCGGGCGATGTGTCCGCGCCATCGACGAGGCCTTGCGACAGCGCGAGGAACAACTGGTTATAGGCGAGCGGCGTGGGGTTCGCGCCGAGCGCCTTATAGCCCGCGATATAGCCGGGGCTTTGCATCACGCGCACCTTCAGGTCCTTCATGTCGGCAAGCGACGTGACCGGACGCTTGGTCGTGAAGAGATTGCGTTCGCCGACAGCAAGCCACGTAAGACCGACCATGTTGACCGGCTGCATCATGTCGAGATACTTGCGGCCGACGGGTCCTTGCAGCACCTTGTTCGCCTCATCCATGCTGCTGAAGAGATAAGGCATGTCGAAAATTTGCCATTGCTTGATCGTATTGTCGATAGGCGCTTGCGCGGAGATCATGAGTTCCTGCGTGCCGGTGCGCAACGCCTGCGCCATCTGCACTTCGCCCCCGAGTTGCGATTGGGGAAAGAGCTGAATCTCGACATGGCCATGCGTGCGTTGCGCGACTTCCTTGGCGAAGACCTGCGCGGTCAGTTGATAGTGATTGTCCGGTGCGAGCGTATGGCCAAGCTTCATCACGACCTTGTCCTGCGCCATCGCGCTGCCTGTTGCGGCGACGCACAATGCGGCGAGCACGGCGCTCATCGTCACGCGCAACGAGCGATGCGCCTTGAAAAGCGAATTCATGTTGTCTCCTTCCCACGTTCTTCACGATATGGACACCGCCTTCTGCCTCTTCTTGTGCCTCATGTGTCGTGCATGTCGAAGAGCGACGGGTTGACGCAAGTATTTGTGATCGCGTCAACGGTGCGTTAGGACCAGGCTCCAGATTTCTTGTACTTTTTAACGCTGGTTTCCATGCAAACGCGACGTGACGCTAAAAAGTCCAAAAGATCGCGCGAACCGTCCTACCGCGTGAACCAAGCGCATCTTTAAAGTGACTTCCACGTTGACGGTGTGTCGCTCGCAAGCGATACGCCGTGTTTACCCCACCTAATACACTGGTTCGTCAACATGGCCAAACGCCCGCACATGGACTGTTATGCAATCGGCGATACCGCCGATTTCGCAAAGACCGTATCCGAATACGACATCTATGGATTTGCCGGGATAGTCGGCGACTTCTACGCCGTGCATCTGAACGAAGAGTTCGCCAAGACCACGCGCTTCGAGAAGCGCATTGCGCAAGGCTGTCTCTCGGTCGGCTTTCTTTCGACAGTCATGGGCCATATGGCGGCGAAGGCGCCGAGTCCGGGCGCGGTGTCGTATCGCTATGACATCACGTTCAATGCGCCGGTGTTTATAGGCGATACGGTCACTGCGCGTCTCACGCTCGAAGAGAAGGATGAAGAGCGCAACGTGTGCGTATTCGTCGCCGATGTCACGCGGCAAGACGGCGTGGTCGTGGCATCGGGCAAGACTTACCTCAAGGTGCTGTGACACGATGCTGATGAACACCTCGCCCGTCATAGCGGAACAGCACGGCGCGCTGCGTCTCCTGACGCTCAACCGCGCCGATAAACTCAATGCCTTCACGCCGGAAATGCTCGCGGCGCTCGAAGCAGGACTCGACGATGCACTCGCCGACGATGCAACGCGCGTCATCGCCATCACGGGTAGCGGTCCCAAGGCCTTCGCTGCCGGCAACGATATCGAGCGGCTGGTCACGCTCGACAGCGCGGGCGCGTATCGTGACATGGTAGCCGGGCAGCGCGCGTTGTTGCGCCTGCATGAAAGCGCCAAGCCGACCATCGCAATGGTCAATGGCTTCGCGCTAGGCGGCGGTTTCGAATTGGCGCTTGCCTGCGACTTCGTGATTGCATCGACGAAAGCGAGCTTCGGGTTTCCCGAGATCACGCTCAATACCATGCCAGGCTGGGGTGGCACGCAACTCGCCGTCGCCAAGATGGGGCTCGCCTGCGCCAAGCGATTCGTGTTGAGCGGGCGGCGTCATACGGCTCAGGAATGCGCGTCGTTCGGCTTTCTGCACGAGATCGTCGAACACGATGCATTGTTCGATACAGTGCGCGAATTCGCCGAAACACTCGCCGTCTACGACCCCTTCGCAATGGAAATGGCGAAGCGCGCGCTCAATCGCGCGAACGAAATGCCCTTGTCCGCAGGACTCGACTTTGAAGCAGCGCAATATGCGGTGAATTTCACGAGTGAAGGCGCGCGCGCGGGCTTGAGGCAGTTCATGGAAAAGCGCCTTGCACGGCGCGCCTCGACCGTGACGGTGACCGAATGAGCACGATACATCGTTTGCCTCACTGGCTCGGCGAAGAGCACGCCATGATTCGTGAAGCCGTTCGCCGCTTTGCCGACAAAGAGATTGCACCGCATTCCGAGGAGCTCTGGGAGCAAGAAACCTTTCCCTACGATATCTGGCGTCAAGCCGGCGAGCTTGGTTTCACCGGCCTGCCCTATGCGGAGCAATGGGGCGGTGGCGGTGGCGACTGGCTTTCGTTTGTCATCGTGCTCGAAGAACTGGCGCGCGTGGATTGCGCGGTCGCGAACGCCTTGATGGCCAATTCGACTGTCGCGAGTCTCTTGTCGAACTACGGCACATCGACGCAAAAGGACCTTTATTTAAGGCCTATTCTCGAAGGCCGCCAGATCGGTTCGATCGGTTTGTCCGAGCCCGATGCGGGATCGGATGCGGCCAACATCGCCACACGTGCGCGCTTCGATGGCGAGCGCTGGGTCATCGATGGTGCGAAGACTTTCATCAGCAATTCGGGCACTGAACTCGGCGGGCCGGTGGTAATCGCGGCTGTGACCGGTGCGCGTGCCGATGGCAAGAAAGAGATTTCGAACTTCATCGTGCCTTCGGACACTACTGGCTATCAAACGGGCCGCAAGCTGCGCAAGATCGGCTGGCGCGCTTCGATCACGCACGAGTTGTTCTTCGAAAACTGCGCGATTCCCGCAGAGAATCTGCTTGGCGAACGCGGCGCGGGTTTGCGTCAGACACTCGCGCAGATCAGCACAGGCCGCATTTTAATCGGCGCGCTTGCGCTCGGTATCTTGCAAGGCTCGCTCGAACGGTCCGTCGAATACATGAAGACGCGCCGCGCGTTCGGCCGCGCGATAGCGGAGTTTCAAGGCCTGCAATTCAAGGTCGCCGACATGGCGACGCACGCGCATGCCGCACGTCTCATGCTTTACGACGCCGCTACATTGAAGGACAGCGGCGCGCCGTTCGACATGCAGGCATCGCAAGCCAAGCTCTTCGCCTCCGAACAGGCGATGCACGCAGCGCATCAGGCTTTGCAGATACACGGCGGTTACGGCGTGATGGCGGAGTATCCGGTAGCGCGCGCATTCGGCGACGCCAAGGTGCTCGAGATCGTCGAAGGGACATCCGAAATACAACGCATGATCATCGCGCGTGCGGCGCTTGCCTGATAACGCGCGGACGAAGGGGGAGTTTATGCTGGAAGGCATCAAGGTACTGAGTTTCACCCATTTTCTGCAAGGGCCCGCCGCCGTGCAGATGCTCGCCGATGTCGGCGCGGATGTCATCAAGATCGAGCCACCGGGCGGCGCGTTCGAGCGAAGCTGGACCGGCGCGGACGCTTTCGTCGAAGGCGTGAGCGTGTTCTTTCTGCTGGGCAATCGCAATCAGCGCAGCATCTCGCTCGACTTGCGTGAGGAAGCCGCGCGTGAAATCGTGTGGCGTCTGATCCGCGAAGCCGACGTATTGATAGAGAACTACCGCCCCGGTGTGCTCGACAAGATGGGCTTCGGCTATGCGCAAGTGCACGAGGTCAACCCGCGTCTCGTGTATTGCTCGTGCACGGGTTATGGATCGTCGGGTCCCTATCTCAAGCGCCCGGGACAAGACCTGCTATTACAAGCGATGAGCGGCATGACCATGCTTTCAGGTGAAGCCGATTCGCCGCCGACGCCTGTAGGCTCCGCTATTGTCGATCAACATGCAGCGGTGCTGGCAGCGTTTGGCGTGGTTGCTGCACTTCAGTCGCGCGAACGCACGGGTGTGGGTACGCGTGTCGAGAGCAATTTGCTGAACGCGGCACTGGATTTGCAGATCGAGCCTTTCACGTACTACATGAACAAGGGACCGCTCTGGCAGCGCACCCAGCCGCCAACGGGCAGCCGCTTTCATCCTGCGCCCTATGGCGTCTATAAAACGCTCGACGGTTATATCGCGATCTCGCTTACACCGACGCAGAAGCTCTCCAATGCGCTCGATGTCCCTGCGCTCGCCGAGTTCACGCATCCGAAAGACAACGTGCGGCGTCGCGATGAAATCAATCGACTGGTCTATGACGCGTTGACCAGGCGCACGACAGAAACATGGATGCGCGTCTTCGAGGAGCACGATATCTGGTTCGCGCCGGTCAACGACTACGAGCAGGTCGAGGTCGACCCTCAAGTCGCGCATAACCAGATGATCATGTCGTTCGAACACGAAGAGGCGGGACCGATACGCGTACTTGCGCATCCGGTGCGCTATGACGGCGAGGCGCCGCCCATGCGACGGCATCCGCCGCGACAGGGCGAGCACACACGTGAGGTGCTGGCCGAACTGGGTTATGACACTACGCGGATCGACGAACTGGTCGATGCCGGCATCGCGCTGACTTCGAGGAGAAATGCATGAGCGCCCAACTACACGCTGCTCCCGCAGCACCCGAACTGCTGCGCTTCGACGATGTGGAAATCGGCCGCTCGCAGGTGGACGTCCACACCGTGGTCGAATCGGCGGTCAATGCGTTCGGTCATCTGTCGGGCGATCTGAATCCCCTGCACATGGAGCAAGCGTTTGCGGAGCGCTCACCGTTCGGAAGACGCGTCGTGCACGGCCTGTTGACGGCCTCGCTCGTCTCGGCCGCACACACGCGACTGACCGGTCCGGGCTTCGCTTATGTCGGACAAGAACTGCGTTTTCTGGGGCCAGTGTTCATCGACGACACCATCACCATCAACGTGACCGTGGTGGAGAAGAAGGACGCCAAGCGAATTCTCGTGATGGACACCATGGTTCGCAATCAACGCGGCAAGGTCGTGCTGAGCGGGCTTTCCGCGCTAAAAGAACTCAAGTTCGAATGAGACGCGTCGGGGAATTCGCCAGTTACGGGCGGCGCAAGCATTCGTTAGACTTCGATGCAGCGCCGCGAAAACGAGCGCAGCACGAATGAAGCGCCGCCCGCAGGAGACGAAAGTTGAGTACCGCATGTGGTTGCCACGTTCCGGTCATCAAGATCGAGAACTACGAATATGGCGCGCACGTCAAGTCGATGGACTTCCACTTTGCGCCGCTCGAAGTCATGAAGTCGACACTGCCTTATCCGCATCGGCATGACTTCTATCACATCGCCTGGGTGGTGACGGGCACGGGTCATCATGTCATCGACTCGGTGCGTTACGAGGTGCGTCCGCAGTCGCTGTTCTTCATGGCACCAGGCCAGATACACGACTTCGTTCTATCCCCCGATACGGTCGGCTGGTCGATCAGCTTCTCATCCGAGTTCTTTTCGTTTCGCGTGCAGAACCGGCATTCGGAAACCGAAGTGCCGGTGCACGACTTCGATCAGCTTGCCGCAGCGGTCTATCTGAACGACGCGCAAGCGCATGAAATGATGCGTCTCATCGACGGCATGATGGACGAGTATCGCTCGGAACTGCACGGCCATCAGGATGCAATCTGGGCTTATCTGCGTATCTTTTTGCTCAAGGCCGCGCGCATGAGCAGCGCGGCAGCGGTCACGGAGTCGGGCACGTCGCGTAACGTGTTGTTGTCGCGCCGCTTCAAAAGCCTTCTGGAGAAGCATTTTCGCTCGATGAACGATGCCGCCGACTATGCGCGTCTGCTCAACGTGACCGAGCGCGCGCTCAACGAAGCCACGCGCGCGGCGCTCGGCAGCACGGCTGCAAAGCTGATACGCGAACGCGTCATGCTCGAAGCCAAGCGCTTGCTGCTGCATTCCGAAGTGAACGTCGCGGAGATCGCATCGCAACTCTCTTTCGACGACCCCGCTTATTTCAGCCGGTGCTTTCGCAAGCACACAGGCCGCTCACCGATCGACTATCGCCGCAGCCTCGACAAGTTGCATATTTGAACGCGCATTCGGTATTCCATGCAGAAATGTCCAACAGATCCCGCGTTTCATCCTAACGTCGCGTGAGCATGGGTTTTTAGAATCGACGTGCGTGTTCAACGTATTCTGCAACCCACTTGCATGAGACAAGCGCGAATTAAGCGCGTCCGCTCTCGTCCACAGGAGACAAAGTGTCGAACGCTACAACCCCGCTTTCCGATATCTATTCACTCACGCAGGACCAGACACGGCTCTTTCGCGAAACGCTCGACCGCACGGCTGTAAAAGTCGCGGCCGATGAATTGAGTTTCGGTGTCGAGTTTCCGCAAGTCACGGGTCCCGATGGCGAATGGGTGCGTCTGCCCGCTTCGCTATCCGCCGGCTATGACGGCGACGCCTGGAGTCACGGCAACTGGTTCTGTGGCTTCTGGGTAGGCCTTTTGCTCACGTCGCATCTTCATACCGGCGACGCGAAATTTCTCGAATGGGCTCGTGCGCGCATGCTGCTGGTCGAACAACGCGCGGACGATCCGAACACGCATGACATCGGCTTCATCTTCGACAGCAGCGCGGTGCCCGGCCATCACATCACGGGCGATGCACGCTTTGCCGATATCGCGTTGAAGGCGGCGGACAAACTGCGCGCCCGCCTCGTCACCACGCGCGATGGCGCTTATCTCGCGTCATGGGGACCGCTCGCCGATCCGCGCGGCAGAAGTGCATCCGCAATCGATACGATGGCCAATCTCTCGCTGCTCTACTGGGCGGCGAATCATGCCGATGACGGCAGCTATCGGCATGCAGCGGACGCGCATGCCGCGATGACTGCACGCGCCTTCGTGCGTCCCGACG
This sequence comes from Caballeronia sp. GACF4, assembly GCF_023631025.1. Lineage (NCBI taxonomy): Bacteria > Pseudomonadati > Pseudomonadota > Betaproteobacteria > Burkholderiales > Burkholderiaceae > Caballeronia > Caballeronia sp. GACF4. Next base: position 161,548 of record NZ_JALQDW010000021.1, on the reverse strand, counting down.
ACTCGACGTATCACGCCGTCGAATACGATCTCGAAACGGGCGCGCGCAAACGTGGCTACACTTTTCAAGGCGCATTCGACGAGTCTGCATGGAGCCGCGGTCAGGCCTGGGCGATCTACGGGTATGCGAATTCCGCGCGCGAAACGGGCAAGCTCGCGTACATTGAACTCGCCGAGCGTCTGGCCGAATACTATCTGCGCCGTCTCGATGGCCGTCAGATTCCCCCTTGGGACTTCGACGCAACCGGCAGCGATGCCGACATCAAGGACACGGCCGCCGCCGCTATCGTCGCATCGGCTTTGCTCGAACTGGCGCGCATTCATCCATCGGCGGATGCCGCTGCAAAATGGAGCCGTCACGGAGTCGCGATGCTCGAAGCGTTGTGCCGCGATGAGTTCACTAAGGACGGCGAACACGGCCTGCTGCACAACTCCTGCTATTCGAAGCCGCACAACATTGGCGTGGATGGCGCGACCATGTTCGGCGACTTCTTCTTTGTCGAAGCCTTGTGTCGTGTCGTGCATCCGGGCAAGCTGCGCCCGCTCGACGCACCGCGCATTCCTCTAGCGTAAAGAACAATGCCGGCGACATACGCATGTCGCCGGCATTCGTTCAGCCCTTGCGGACGGCGTCGGGCAGATCGCGTCCGTGGAACTTCTTGTAGATCGCGTTGAGGTTGCCGTTCTTCTGGTTCGTGCTGACCCACTTGTCCACCCACTCTTTCAGAGCCGGTTGATCCTTGTTCATCGCAATGCCGAGATCGAAGTTCTTCTGTTCGAACTTGAGTTCGATATTGCGTGCGGGCGCACGTTTCTGCATTTCCTGAAGGTTCGACGGCGTGCTGGAGAAGATGTCGATCTGACCCGCGACCATCGACGTGATGAGCGTGGCGTCGTCTTCATAGCGCTGAATTTGCGCGCCCTTCGCTTGCTGCGTCGTCAGGGTGTCGTTGACCGTTGCACGCGTGAGCCCGATGGTCTTGCCATCGAGGTCCGCATAGTCCTTCACCTTGATGCTCTTAAGCCCACCCACGATGATGGTGATCACCGCATAGGGAATCGAGAAATCGACGACCTTTGCGCGCTCCGGCGTGATCGACAAGTCGGCGATAACGAGGTCGGCGCGCTTTGCCTGCAAGGTCGGAATGCGCGCGGCATTGGTGATCTGCACGAGTTCGAGCTTGACGCCGAGATCTTTTGCGAGCGCGGCGGCGGTATCGACATCCGAGCCTGCGGGCTTGAGGTTCTCGTCGGCGTAGCTGAAGAGCGGCGTGCCCATTGCGATGGCAACGCGCACGACGCCGGCCTTCTTGATGTCATCGAGCTGATCGGCCATTGCGCTGTGAATGGCGCCTGCCATCATCAATGCCGCCACGCATGCGCGTGCAATGTGTTTCTGTGCTTTCAAGTGATGTCTCCGTCTTCTTGGATTAAACAAAAAAGATGCCGTTCAAAGGCCGTTGTTCAGAAACGCTCGCAATTCGGGCGTGCGTGGCGCATCGAGCATGCTGCCATCGCCCACTTCCCACACCTTGCCCTGATGCATATAGATGATGCGGTCCGCCACGCGCTTGGCGAACGCCATTTCATGCGTGACTAGCAGCATGGTCATGCCATCGGCCGCGAGGTCTTCCATGACACGCAGCACTTCTCCCGTGAGTTGCGGATCGAGCGCGGAAGTCACTTCGTCGAACAACATGACCTTGGGGTTCATCGCAAGCGATCGTGCGATCGCCACGCGTTGCTGTTGTCCGCCCGACAATTGCTCGGGATAGGCATCGGCCTTCTGCCCAAGCCCGACTTGTTCGAGCACGTTGAGCGCGACGCGTCTCGCTTCGTCACGCGATAACTTCTTCACGTGCCGCAATGCGAGCATGATGTTTTCTTCGACCGTTAGGTGCGGAAAGAGGTTATAGCTTTGAAACACGATGCCGACTTCGCGCCTCAAGAGATGCAGATCCACCTTCGGATCGTCCACGCGAATGCCGCATACCTCTATCTGCCCTTGGTCGATAGTTTCCAACCGATCGATACAGCGTAACGCCGTGCTCTTGCCGGAACCGCTCGCACCGATCACGGCGATCATCTCGCCCTTGTTGACATCGAACGAGACGCCCTTTAGCACCTGATTGGAGCCGAAGCTCTTGTAGACCTCGTCGACCTTAACGATTGCTGACATTGAGCTTGTTCTCCATCGATTGGCTCCAGCGCGAAAGCGGATAGCACAGGACGAAATAGAAAGCGCCGACCAGTCCGAAGATGAGGAACGGCTGAAAGATCGAGTTGTTGATGATCTGCCCTGCGCGCGTGAGTTCGATAAAGCCGATCACGGAGGCGAGCGAAGTCATCTTGATGATCTGCACGAGAAAGCCGACCGTGGGCGGCAAGGCGAGCCGCATCGCCTGCGGGATGATGACGAGCCTCAGACTCTGCCAGCGCGACAGCGACAGGCACTCGGCGGCTTCCCATTGCGGCTTAGGCATGGCTTCGACGCAGCCGCGCCAGATGTCGCCGAGATACGCGCTCGAATAAACCATCAGCGCAAGACCCGCCGCAAGGAGCGCGGGTACCTGATAGCCATACACAGATAACCCGAAGTACACGATGAAGAGCAGGATCAGCAACGGAATGCCCTGAATCGCCTCGATAAACACGATGGCTGTGCGCGCGAGCCAGAGGCGCGGCGAGATGCGCGCCAGCATGACGAGGAATCCACCGATACCGCCGAGCACGAACGCAAGCATGGAGAGCACTAGCGTCCAGCCGATCGATTGCACGAGGTACACAAAATGCGATGCCGTGAATCCGCCGCTCATGCCGCACCTCCGGGAATGACGGTATCGATGCGCGGGGAGTCCGGCGGCGTCTTGCCCGCGCGTTTTGCGGCAAGACGGATGGCGCGGCGCCGCTTGAACAGATGCTCACCGACAGCCCATGCAATGAGCTTGATGATGAGCGACAGCCCGAGATAGAGCAGCGCGACGACGATATAGGTTTCAAGCGAGCGGAAGGTATCCGACTGCACGGTGTTGGCAACGGCGGTCAGTTCCTCGGCGGAGATTTGCGAAGCGATCGCCGAGGCTTGCATCATCAACAGGAACTGGCTCGTGAGCGCCGGATAGACCTTCTCGATAGAGGGCTGCAACATCACGTTCCAGCCGATGCGCCAGCGCGAAAGACCCAGGCACTCTGCTGCTTCGATCTGCCCGCGTGGCACCGATTCCAGACCCGCGCGAATGATCTCGGCGGCATAAGCGCCGATGTTGATGGTCATGGCGAGCGCAGCCGCGGCAAAGGTCGGCATGCGCAAGCCTATACTCGCCAGCCCGAAATACAGCAGGAAGATCTGCACGAGAAACGGCGTGTTGCGCACCGCCTCGATATAGATGATGCAGAGGCGCGTCAGCACCGGCACCTTCGCGCGCTTGGCAAATGCCACGAGCATGCCGAGGATAAGGCCAAAGAACACCGCCACGCACGTCATCTTGAGCGTGAGCCACGCGCCTAAAAGGAACGTCGGCCAGTACGGCAACAACGGAGCAAAGTCGAGAGAGAACATGGCGGTCGTGCCTCAGTTCGAAGGAGCGAGTCAGACACTTCTGGATGTATGACGACTGACTACGCGAGTTCGGCATTCTTCATGCCACATGCATTACACCGGATCGAAAGGACCCGTCACCGTGAACACGCCGCCCTGATACACCGCAACTGGATCGGTCGGTGCGGGCGCCGGCGTGGCTTCGACCTTGTCGCGAAACCGCTCGGACGAGTCGCGCGGCTCGAAGCCGAGTACCGACGCGTCACGGTTGTCCCACCAGGTATGCGCATTTGCCGACATGCCGAAAACGATCGTGTGTCCGACGTCCGGAGTGAACAGCGCGCGGCGCAGCAGATCATGGAAGTCGTCGTAGCTCATCCAGCTCGCCATCATGCGGCGGTCCTTGGCCTCGGGAAAAACGGAGCCGATGCGGATACTCACCGTCTCGATGCCATAGCGGTCGAAGTACAACTGCGCCATGTCCTCGCCGAACGACTTCGACAAGCCGTAGTAGCCATCGGGACGCTTGCGCGCGCTGGCATCGATTCGTTCGTCTTGCCGATAAAAGCCTGTGACGTGATTCGAGCTGGCGAATACGATGCGCTTTACGCCGTTGAGCCGCGCCGCTTCGTAGAGGTTGAAGACGCCCTTGATGTTGGCTTCGAGGATCTCTTCGAACGGACGCTCCACCGATACGCCGCCGAGATGGACAATGGCGTCGCAATCGGCGGCGAGTGCATCGACTGCTTGACGGTCTGCCAGATCGCACGGCGCGATTTCTTCGTGAGGCGCTGCATCGCCCGACAATACGCCGGGCAGATCCGACACTCGCACATGCTCTGCAAACTCTGCGACACGATGCCGAATGGCTTTACCGATACCGCCCGCCGCACCCGTGAGCAGCAAGCGGTCGAAGCGCAATTCGGGTTCGAGGGTGCCCTGCAACGGCAATGCGTCCGTCTGTGATTCCATGAGTTTTGTCTCCTGCGTGCAATGCTAGGGATTACCCTGCGCGCATTTCTTGTACGTTGTCATATCACTCTATGCCGCATATCATCATTTGCAGAATGATTTGTCAACGTGTTGAAAGACCGATTCCCAGAACCTCTGGAAAACACTAAGAGAGCGCTGTGACACTAACGCCCGAACCTTCCGTCGACGTGTTCAATGTATCCGCATCCATGGATGTCGCCGCCCCTTCTCACGGCACACGCCGCAGTCTGACCACACAGCTCGTCGATGCACTGCGCGCACAGATCGACGCGCGGGAATTGCGAGCAGGTTGCCGAATCGCGACCGAGGCGGAGATGGTGCAACGCTTCGGCGTGAGCCGCACCGTGGTGCGCGAGGCGTTATCGCGACTGCAGGCCGCGGGCCTCGTCGAGACGCGTCATGGCATCGGTACGTTCGTGTGCGAAGCGAGTACCTCGTCGCTATTGCAGCTCGATCCCGCCGACGTCGCCGGCTCCATGGATGCACTCGCGATCCTCGAATTGCGTATCAGTCTGGAAACCGAATCGGCGGGCCTTGCTGCCATGCGTTGCGATGCCGGCAGACTAGCGACCATGCGCGCGGCGCTCGCGGAGTTTGCGCGCGGCGTGGGTCAGGAAGATGGCACCGTATCGCCGGACTTTCGCTTTCATCTAGAAATCGCGCATGCCACGGGAAATCGCTATTTCGTCGAGATCATGGAGCATCTTGGTTTAAGGATGTTTCCAAGGACACGGCTAACCGCTACCGCCATTCCACACGACCATTACGCCGATTATCTGGTTCGCGTGAATCGCGAGCACGAGCAGATTGCCGATGCGATCGAACGCGGCGATGCGGACTCGGCGCGCACGGCAATGCGCTTGCACTTGATCAACAGCAGGGAGAGATTGCGAAGAGCTCAGGCCACGGCGTGAATCCAGCCGCAAAATTAAAAAGGGCCGCCGAAAATTCAGGCGGCCCTTAAGCGTTTTACCTTGCCAGATTCGGCTCGGCATCGACTTCGTCGTGCGGATCGATACTCTCAAGCGCCGGGTCGTGATGCAGCAGCAATACCGCCGCGACGCCCACCATCCCCGCGCCGGCCAGGCAAAGCAGACCTGCACCAAAGCCGCCCGTGCTGTCCTTGATCCAGCCCATTGCATACGGCCCGAAGAAGCCCGCGAGATTGCCAAGCGAGTTGATTGCGGCAATACCGCCAGCCGCCGCCGCGCCCGAAAGGAACGAAGCGGGCAAGGTCCAGATAATCGGCAGACAGCCGAAGATACCGAAGCCGGCGATGGAAAGCGCAATCATCTTTGCTACCGGATTATCCAGGCCAGCTGAAGCCGCGATACCGCCTGCCGCTACCATCAATGCAATGGCCACGTGCCAGCGACGCTCGAGCTTGCGGTCCGAGTGGCGACCCCACAGCACCATGCTGATCACACCGACCGCGTAAGGCATGGCCGTGACAAAGCCAGTCTGCAAATTCGTCAAGCCGAATGCCTTGACGATCTGCGGCAAGAAGAAGCTCAAGCCGTAATTGGTTGCGTTGGCGCCGAAGTAAATCAAGGCAATGGCAAGCACGCGCGGATTAAAGATCGCTTCCTTCACGCTAAACGCATGAACCGACTCGCGATGCGCGCGCTCATGCGCCTGACGTTCGACGAGCCACTTGCGCTCGTCTTCAGCGAGCCAATGAGCGTCGGAGGGCTTGTCGGTCAGATAAAAGAACACCACGAATGCAAGCACCAATGCGGGCAGCGCTTCGATCAGATAAAGCCATTGCCAGCCTTGCATGCCGGCCAAGCCATCCATTTGCAGCAAGGCGCCGGAGATAGGCCCGCCGATCACGGTCGAAAGCGGAATCGCGGCCATGAAGTAGCCCACCACTCGCCCGCGATACTTAGCCGGAAACCAAAGCGTTAGCAGGAAAATAATGCCGGGGAAAAAGCCCGCTTCGGCGATGCCAAGCAAAATGCGCAAGCCATAGAACACATAAGCGTTCGACAAGCCCGTTGCTTGAGCGATGTGCGGAATCCACGCCATCAAGGCCGCAAGAATGCCCCACGTGAACATGATGCGCGCGATCCAGCGGCGTGCGCCGAAACGTTCGAGCAGCAGGTTGGAAGGGACCTCGAAGAAAAAATAGGCAATGAAAAAGATACCGGCGCCAAAGCCAAACATACTCGCCGAAAAGCCGAGCGCCTTGTTCATCTGCAAGGCGGCAAAACCGACATTGACGCGATCGAGGTAAGCGATGAAGTAACACAGAATCAGGAACGGCACGAGACGAAACATCACGCGCTTCATGGTGCGAGTTTCAAGCTCCATCTATGTCTCCTCCGAATTGAATAACCGGTAGTTGGCTGGCATACGTTGGGATACTCGCGCAGCCTACTCTTTAAGCGGAGACGACAGAAGTGGTGTTTAGCCTGCCTCACGAACTTTCGTTCGCTTTAGCGCTAAATATTTGCGCGCCATTGCGGTGCGGCGCGCATTGCTGAAGGTGCGGAGCGGACTTGCCGCTCCTTGAGGCCGTCGTTATGCGACCGGTAACATCGCACCGTATGCCAGTTCGGGCAGGCCTTTGACGCCGGGATTCAGCGCGAAGACGCAGCCGTCGTCTTCGGTGGCGTTCGCACCGGGGCGAATCGACGTTACGTAGAGCGTCGAGAGGTCGCTGCCGCCGAACGCGCACATCGACGGCTTGCTGGCCGGCAACGCGATTTCACGGTCAAGTTCGCCTCGCGGCGTGAAGCGCAAAAGGCGGCCGGCGTCGTTGGCGCAAGTCCAGTAACAGCCGTCGGCGTCCACGGCCGCGCCGTCGGGACGGCCCGCATAGTCATGCAGATCGGCGAAGACGCGACGGTTACGCGGTGTGCCCGTGTCGGGATCGAAATCGAATGCCCAGATCACACGCTTGGTTGGATGCGAATCCGACAGATACATCGTGCGGCCATCCGGCGACCAGGCGAGACCGTTCTGTGTGACGAGGCCATCGACGATAGGCTCCGACAGCACGCCGTCCGTATCGAACCGGAATAGCGCGCCGGCCGGACTTGCGAGCGACATGTCCTGCACCATCGTGCCGGCCCAGAAGCGGCCCTGACGGTCGCAGCGGCCGTCGTTGAAGCGCATGCCCGGCGCGGGAAAACTCGGTGCGGCCAGCTTCGATGGTCGAATGTCTTTTGTCGACTGCATGCCGAATGCAAACAGGCCGCTCTCCATGCCCGCCACGACAGTTCCCGTCGGATCGAATGCAAAACACGCGATCTGCTCGGGCAACGTCCACTCGCTGCGCTCGCCGCTCGCGACGACGAGACGCACGAACTTGCGCGCCGGAATATCCACCCAGTAGAGCGCGCCCTCTTCCGCGCGCCACACCGGGCACTCGCCGACCGCCGCGTGTCCCGCCGCTTCGAGGCGCTCCACGCTCGCCATTACTTGCGCTCCAGCGGTTCGCCGAGGACGTATGGACCGCCTTGAAAGCGTTGTGCAGGGTCGTCGCGGTCGGCTGTCGGCGCGGTTGTGGGGAAGAGTCCGTTGAACTGTTCCGAACTGTCTTGCGGACGGAAGCCCAAAAACGCCGCGCCCGAGTTGTCCCACCACTTCACCGGATTGTTGGATGCGCCGTACACCACCGCATGGCCGACGCGGTTGGCGAAGAGCGAGCAACGCACGAGCTCGATGAAGTCGCGGTAGCTCAGATAAGTCACCAGCATGCGCGGATTCTTCGGCTCCTCGAACGACGAGCCAATGCGCAAGTTGACCGTCTCGATGCCGAAGCGATCGAAGTAGTAGCGCGACAGCGACTCGCCGAAACACTTCGTCACGCCATAGAGACTGTCCGGGCGATGCGGCGAATCCGTGTCGAGCACCTCGGTGACCGGATGAAAACCGATCGCATGATTCGAACTCGCGAACACGACGCGCTTCACGCCATGCCGGCGCGCCGCTTCGTAGATGTTGTAAGTGCCGCGAATGTTCGCTTCGATCAGATCGTCGAAGGGCGCGTCGATGGAGATGCCGCCGAGATGCACGATCGCATCGACGCCTTCCACCATGCGCATTACCGCGTCGCGGTCCGCGAGATCGACCGCGCTGACTTCCTCGTGGGAGGCTGCGTCATCGAGCGGTGCGATGTCCGAAACGCGCACGACATCGGCCCACTGCGCAAGCGCGGGCCGCAACTGGCGCCCGAGATTGCCGGCCCCGCCGGTCAGAAGCAGACGCTTGAACGGTTTGCCCGTTGCGGATGGCTGGTTCATCGAAACTCCTTGAGATACGTGAGATAAATTGAAAGCTCTATGGAAGAAAACGTTTTCGGCTTTATAGTGATGCCGATACGGCCACAGCGAAGGCGCCCCTCATCGATTTTATCGATGCGACGTTTCCCGAACCGACGTCAAAATCCGTTAACATTGGAAAAAGCCAAAGTAAACGTTACCCTCCGAATGAAGAAAACTTCTACAACCATTCGCGATGTCGCCGCCGCAGCGGGCGTCTCGGTCGCGACGGTGTCCAAATACATCAACGGCGCGCAGCGCTTTTCGGCACCCGTCGAGGCCAAGCTCAAGGCGGCGATCGAAACGCTTGGCTATCGTTCGAACCCGCTTGCGCGCTCGATGATCACCGGCCGCACGCGCACTATCGGCCTCACGATTCTCGACATCAGCAATCCGCACTTCACCAACGTCGTGAAAGGCGCGAACCGCATTGCGCTCCGGCACGACTACACGCTCTTGCTCGTCGATATCGACGAAACCCAGGCCCGCGAACGTCCGCTGATCGAAGCCCTCGCGCAACGCGTGGACGGTCTGATCGTCAGTTCGCGGCTACCCGACGAAGAAGCACACTGGATGCTCGATCTCGGCAAGCCCGTCGTGCTTCTGCGCAACGCGGAAGCGCTGCCGATTCCAAGCGTCGGTATCGACAACCGCCTCGCCGCCCATATGCTCGCGCGGCACCTGCTCAACCTCGGGCACCGGCGCATTGCATACCTCGGCTTCGGCCAGGCGCGCATCAACGACGAGCGGATTCGCGGCGTGCGCGAGTGTCTCGAAGACGTGGGCCTCGAACTCGATGTCCACGACGCCCACGCGCCCACTTCGCTTGCCGGCGAACACGCCTGCTCGCGCGTGATGCTCGGCCCGAGGCGTCCCCAGGCGGTTATCTGCTACAACGACCTGATCGCGCTCGGCTTCATGAAGGAAGCCGCGACCCTCGGCATTCGCGTGCCGGAGGACGTCTCCGTCACCGGCATCGACAACGTGCCGTACGGCGCTTACGCCGCGCCCGGACTCACCACCGTCGATATCCAGAGCGAGAAGATGGGCGAACTCGCAATGCAGAAGCTCATCGATTCCCTCGCCGGTCATCCCGACCCGGGTAATTCCATGTTCGAGCCGCGCCTGATCGTGCGTGAATCGACAGCCGCGGTGACTGCTACTGCATGATGTATTCATAACGCAATATGCCGCCGGCATCTTTCGAGTGTCGGCGGCATTTTGCATGCGATCAGGATTCCAGCTTGGCCGGCGTCATTTTTGGCGTGAGCACGTGCATGATGGCGAACGCGATCAGGTAAGCCGATGCGCCGATGGCGAACAGCGCCCAATACTGACCGGTGCGTTGGAGCACTTGGCCGATCACTTCCGAGAACAGCACGCCGCCGATCGAGCCGGCCATGCCGCCGATACCGACCACTGCACCGACCGCGCGCTTCGGGAACAGGTCCGACGCCGTGGTGAACAGGTTTGCCGACCAGCCCTGGTGCGCCGCTGCAGCGAGACCGACGATAGCGACCGCGACCCACAGATTCTGCGCCAGCGAAACGAATGCAATCGGCAAAACACAACATGCACAGATGAACATGGCCGTCTTGCGCGCCGCGTTCACGCTCCAGCCCGCGCGCATCAGCGCCGATGAAATCCAGCCGCCGCCGATACTGCCCACCGTAGTGATCGCATAGATCACGACGAGCGGCAGACCGATATGCTGCATGTCCATGCCGCGCGACTCGTTGAGCCACTTCGGCAGCCAGAACAGGTAGAACCACCACACCGGATCGGTCAGGAACTTGCCGATCAGAAAGGCCCAGGTTTCACGCTTCTTGATGAGCACCTTGAAGCCGGGAGCGCCTGCGTGAGCGTTGGCGGCATCGGCGATTTCGGTGTCGTCGCGTTCGATATCGTCGTCATGCGCGCTCGCGTCCGGTTGGCGATACATCACGAACCACACCACGAGCCACACGAGACCGATCGCACCGATCATCACGAACGCCGCGCGCCAGCCGAAGGCAACGGCGAGCGCCGGGATGATCGCCGGTGCGAACACCGCACCGATGTTCGCGCCGGAATTAAAAATACCAGTAGCGAGCGCGCGTTCGCGACGCGGGAACCATTCGGCCGTCGTCTTGATGGCCGCCGGGAAGTTGCCGCCTTCGCCGATACCGAGCAGCGCGCGCACCATGGCAAAGCCCATGACCGAGCCGACCGCCGCGTGCAGCATGGCGGCGATGCTCCAGACGAACATGGCGAGGCCGTAGGAGATGCGCGTACCGAGCCAGTCGACGATACGCCCGAAGCACAACAGTCCGATTGCATAGAACGCCGAGAACGCGATCACGATGCGCCCGTACTGAACCTGCGTCCAGCCGATGTCATGCTGCAGAACCGGTGCGAGCAGACCGAGAATCTGCCGGTCCATGTAGTTGATGACGGTGGCGAAGAAGAGCAGCGCACACACGGTCCAGCGATAACGGCTGGCTGCGCGCACGACGCCTACGACGGCTGTTTGCATGAATGTCTCCGTACGCGGCGGCGCTCGTCGTGCCGCGTGACTTGTTGCATTGACGGCGACGAGCGCCGTGGGCTTCGGCTTATCGCGTGACTAGAACGCGCTTGCCGGCCAGGTTTTGGAAAACGTTTTTTGAAGAATAATGGCTTCAGTGCGTGTTGCCTATCCCTGTACTTTCCCTAATGCCGCCAGAGCCGCTCCACATAAGGCCTCGCTGCTAAACGAAATGTAGTTGAAAGATTTAGTTAATCGTTTTCTGCGTTGTTTCCAACAAAGCTTGGCTCCCACGCCGGTTGAATCTGGTGTTTTGCATTCAGTCATGCGGCATCTTGTGTTTTGCATGCCAAACGCGCCGCGAAACGCTAAAGGCAGGTGGCTTCGCTGCCGATAACCGTCACTTACGTCTTTCACATCGCCCAGTGCTCCCCATGCTTCGTATTCGTCTAGCCCGCTTGAACGTCGGCACCAAATTCGCCGCGCTGGCGTGTTCTCTCGCGGCCGTCGTCGTCGCCACCCTCACACTTGTCGTCACCCGCTCGGCCGGCGAGCAAGTCGATGCGCACGCGCTCGCACGCGTCGAAAGTGAGAATCGCTCGATCGCATCGATGATCGGCCTCTACAACACGGCCGTGAGCGCCGAAGTCTCGCGCTTCATGACGATGTTCTCGAATCGCCTGCCTGCTGCCTTCTCACTCGACGAATCGCATACGGTCGACATCGGCGGCGTTGCGACGCCTGCGATCAACGCGGGCGACAAGCCACTCAACGGCGACTTCGCCATTCCCGATGCGTTTCTCGCGGAAAGCGGCGCAATCGCGACCGTTTTTGCGCGCACCGGCGACGACTTCGTGCGTGTGACGACCTCGCTCAAGAAGCAGGACGGCACGCGCGCCATCGGCACGCTGCTCGATCGCAAGGGACCGGCTTATGCACCGATTCTCGCGGGCAAGTCGTACATAGGCGTGGCGGCGCTGTTCGGCAAGCAGTACATCACCGAATACAAGCCCGTGACGGATACATCGGGCCGCGTCGTCGGTGCGCTGTTCGTGGGCGTCGATGTTTCCGCGGAAATCGCGGCGTTGCAGGACAACATCCGCAAGCTCACGATCGGTGCGACCGGCTATCACTTCGTCGTCGACGCTTCGAATGGTGCGAACCGCGGCAAGCTTCTGGTGCATCCGGACGCGCAAGGCGAGATGGCCGATGAACGCGTTGCGCCGTTCAAGGCGATGCTCGACAAACAGGAAGGCCAGCTCGATTTCGAAGGCGCCAAAATTGTGGGCGCGGATGCGCGCGTGCATGGCGGCGCGAAGGAAATCGTCTTTATGACCGTGCCGCAATGGAACTGGATGATCGGTGGCATTGCGTATCGCGATGAACTGCTCGCCGATGTGCACGCAAGTCGCAACCGCTTCTTGCTGATCGGCCTCGTGGTGATCGCGGCGCTAGTCGGCGTGTTGCTCTATGCCGTGACAAAGCTCGTCAGCCGGCCGCTCGACGACGTCACGCATGCCTCGGAACATATCGCCGCTGGCGATCTGACCGTTCGTATCGATACCACGCGCGAAGACGATATCGGCCGCCTGATGCGCGCCATCGACGGCGTTGCGCGCGGACTGGCGGGCATCGTCGCGCAGGTTCGCAGCGCATCATCCGACATGAGCGATGGCACTGCTCGCATCGCATCCGGCAGCACGGATATCGCATCGCGCATCGCGACACAGGCTGCGAGCGTCGAGGAAACGGCCGCGAGCATGGAACAGATCACCTCGACCGTGCAGCAGAACGCGGCAAATACGGCGCAGGCGGGCACGCTGGTCGCGTCGGCATCCGAGGCTGCACGTGCGGGCGGCGAAGCCGTGGGCCGCGTGGTTTCGACGATGGGCGAGATCGATGCATCGTCACGACGTATCGCCGATATCACGGCGACCATCGAAGGCATTGCGTTTCAGACGAATATCCTTGCGCTCAATGCTGCCGTCGAAGCGGCGCGCGCGGGTGAGCATGGCAGAGGCTTCGCCGTGGTGGCATCGGAAGTGCGCGCGCTTGCGCAACGCAGTGCGGGCGCGGTGAAGGAAATCGAAGTGTTGATCAGCGAATCGGCGGGCAAGGTATCGCACGGCTACAGAATCGCCGAGGAAGCCAGCAGCACGATGAACGGCATCGTCGAACAGGTGACGCGCGTAAACGCTATCGTCGATGAGATCGGCGTGGCATCGCGGGAACAGGCGAGCGGCATCGAGCAGGTGAACATGGCCGTCATGCAGATTGGCGAAGCCACACAGCAGAATGCGGCGCTCGTCAGCGAAGCGGAACACTCGACCGTCGAGTTGCGCGATCAGGCCGAGCGCCTTGCACGCGTGGTCAGCATGTTCCGCGTTTGAGGCATCGGCGCTTCAAATCTCCACGAAGATGCGTCCGTCCTGCACTTTTGCGGGGTATGTCTGCAAGTTGATGCACACGGGCGCCCCGAGCGCGCGGCCGTCGCGAATATCGAATTGCCCGTTGTGCTTCGGGCATTCGATCACATGGTCGAACAAGAAGCCCTCGCTCAGATGAACTTGTTCGTGCGTGCACAGGCCGTCGCTTGCAAACACCTCGTCGTTCACTCGATAGATCGCGAACGTGCGGCCATCGTGATCGAAGCGTTTGACGTCTTCATCGTCGATGTCGTCCAACGCGGCGGCGTCGATCCATTGCGTCATGGGGCATGTCTCCTTTTTATACTCAGCTTTGCGTGGCGATGGGCACCGGCCTCTCGACGTGATACGACGGATCCCGCGTCTGCCGCATGAGCGCCGGGATGATCTCGGCATAAGCCGCGATGGAACTCGTGTAAGGCGGCGGCATGTCGTGCTTGACGGCATCGTGCAGATCCGGCAGCGCGTGATACGGCACCATCGGGAACATGTGATGTTCGACGTGATAGTTCATGTTCAGATAAAGAAAACGAAACACGGGATTCATCATCACGGTGCGGCAATTCTTGCGATGGTCGAGCACGTTCTCCGGCATGCCCGCATGTTGCGTGAGCCCGAAGTATAGATAAAGCCATGCGCCGTAAAGACTCGGCAAGCCGATATAAAGCAGCGGCAAAACACTGCGAAACGCAATGCATGTCACGATCACTGCTGCATAGATCGCGAGCCAGATGCGCGCCTCGCGCACGACCTTCGGCCATTCCGTCTCAGGCACGAAGGTCTTTTCTTCTTCACCGATATTGCCGAACGCAGACGCCACGACCTTGGGCAATTCGTTCGCCACGTGCTTCAGCGCGAAGACGTTCAGCACCAGCGCAAGCCAGTCCGTCGGCAGTTGCACACCGATCTCGGGATCGCGGCCCACTACCAAGGTATCGGTGTGATGGCGCGCATGACTCCAGCGCCATACGGTCGGTCGCCGAAACACCTGAAAGGACGCCACTTGATAAAGCGCCTTGTTCATCCACGCGGTCTTGAATGCGGTGCCGTGTCCGCTCTCATGCCAGCGCGAATCGGCGGGGCCGCAGTAAAGCGTCCCGTAGAGCAGAAACGCGGGGATGGCCCACAGCGAATGCGCCTGCCATGCGAACCAGGCAAGGACGCCGCTCGCGACGATGGCTGCGTACCAAAGAACGGTGTCGCGAATGGCTCTTGCATCACTGCGTTGCGTGAGTTGCTTGAGCACGGGGCGCGGCAAAGGGCATCTATACCAGGTGCCATTGGCAAGGCCCGCGGCTTTCGCCTCTTCGCCTGCCCCGCCTATCAGCCGATAGCGCCGCCGCTGCGTCTCCTCCGATTCCATCATGTCACCTCATCCGATGATTGGAATACATCATTTATTTTTATTTAAGTCGATGATATGAGCGAGCCCGGGCGAGCGCAAGGAACGTATGAATTTGCTATCTTTAAGCATCATTGCGTGCCCTCGCAAATCCATCATTTCCATCAAAATGACCAAGCGTCCCACGCTTCAGTCGGTGGCGGAAGCCGCTGGCGTCAGTTCGGCCACGGTGGATCGCGTGTTCAACGGACGCCTGACCGTGCGCGAAGGCACCGCGTTGCGCGTGATAGAAGCGGCAGAGCGCATCGGCTATCACGGTGCTCAACTGATGCGCGAACGCATGCGCGCTCAACTAGGAGCCATCGATGCCCCGCGCACGCTCGGCTTCTGTCTGCAGAAACGCGCCGACCCGTTTTATCAGGCGTTCGCGCGCATTCTGACGGAGACGGTCACGCGTCACGAACCCGAACGTTGCAAGGCAGTGATCGCGTATATGGACGAACTCGATCCCGCGTCCATCGCGCGTACGTTGCTGTCGCTTGGAGAAGAAGCGGATGCGCTCGGCGTCGTGGCGGTCGATCATCCGCATGTGACCGCGGCCATCGAAACCTTGCATGCAGCGGGCAAGCCAACGGTCACGCTATTGTCCGACCTGAGCGCGCCATTGCGTGCAGGTTATATCGGCGTGGACCCGCGCAAGAGCGGCCGCACTGCCGCGTGGGCCGTGAGCAGGCTCACGCATCGCAAGGCAGGTACGGTTGGCGTATTCGTCGGCACGCCCCGCTATCTGGGACAAGAAAGCTGCGAAATCAGTTTTCGCTCTTACCTGCGTGAACATGCACCCGGGCTGCGAGTGCTCGACACGCAAATCAACCTGGAAGACAAGCAACTGGCCTATGAAGCGACGCTTGCCATGCTTGCGCGGCATGACGATCTCGCTGGTCTTTACATTCCAGGCGGCGGCGTGGGTGGCGTGATACGCGCACTGCGCGAGGAAGCAATAGGACGACACATAGTCACCGTTTGCTCCGATCTCATGCCCGACCGTCACGACGCGCTCGTGGACGGCATCATCGATCTGGTCATCGATACGCCATTGCAACAGATCGCTCAGACCGCAGTGCTTGCCATGCTTCGCGCGTTGAATACCTTGCCTGGAGAGACAGCGCAAGCAAGCCAATATCCACTTCCGGCGCAACTTTTTACGTCCGAGAACGTCTGACCGTCCTTGCATGGCATTCGCCTTGCTGAAGAGGTCATGCTTAGTGAGCTTCTCAGAGCGTTCGCCAAGCGCCGAATCTTTCAATCTGCTTTAGGTTACTTAAACAAGCGGTATCGCATGGGCGCATACGCGTTTCATAGACGCATCAACTTATATTTTGATGTGCTTAAGCGCACGGAGCGCAGCAACATGAAGGACAAACATCGATGAGATTGCAAGCGAATGAGATGACTAGCGCTAAAGCGCCTGAACAAAACCGACAGGTAATCGCTGCAGCTTCTTTGAAGAATGCATCGCAAGTCTGTTGGAGTCGCTGCGTCGACTAACCGACATGCCATTGTCATTACATTGTTTTTTTGACCCGGTAATATGCAGCAGAATCCGGTCCGGAACTTGGGCCTTCCTCTCTGCCCAAGCCGACAATCACAGCTTGCGGGAACCTGCTTCAATCAATCTGATCTACTGCGATTGCTCTTCGCATCGCGCACAGCAAGCCGAAGCCGATGAGCCTCGGCAGTCCGGCCAAACAGGCGTGCAAATCGACACGCCGGCCGCCAGAAGGAGACCGCGTAAACAGGCCAGTGCATTGGCATGCACTGGCACGCCCCTGAGCCCCTTCATCCGACGGAGCATCCGATATGCCGTTTGAAAGTGACTCTTTGCGAGACACAGAACCGCTACTGACCATCGTGGTCGCGGCGTACAATATCGAGGGATACATCGAGGAAGCACTCGAGTCCCTACTGTCGCAGCCCCATATCGACGCCATGCGCATCATCGTGGTGGACGACGGTTCTCGCGACGAGACCTATGCGGCCGCGGAAGCGATCGTGGAGCGCGATGGCGGCCGTCATATTCAGCTCATCAAGCAGCGCAATGGCGGTCTGAGCGCGGCACGCAATACCGGGCTTGCGGCAGTGCGAACGCCCTACGTCGGCTTCCTCGACGGCGACGACATCTATCTCGAGAATTTTTCGAGCAGCGTGATTCCCGCACTCAAGGAACGCGTGTGGGACCTCGTCGAATACAACGTGAAGATCATCGACGACGACGGCCGCCATATCGACGGCATCGATCTCGTCATGCATCACGCAAGCGGCGGTCACGCGATGAACCGCGCCGCGCTTCAGCACTTCGCGGACGGCTTTCATACCTTCGTCTGGGCGCGTATCTATCGCACGGACATGTTCAACGGCACGCAGTTCCCAGTGGGCCGGCACTACGAAGACATGGCGGTCGTGCCGTCCATGTACCTTCGCGCAAGCAGTATCTATCGCATTGCAGACCCGCTGATCGGTTATCGCCGACGTTTTGGGAGCATCACGCAGAAAGCGACGCTTACCGATATGAAGGACCTCCGCACGAACGGGCTCGAAGCGCTCGCGCGTTGCGACGGCGGCGAGATGGACGATTACTGGCTCACGATCTTCGACAAGGCGTTTCATCGCGCATGTCATGTGTGCGCGCGGGTGGATCGGGGACAATTCAAGGCGGCATCGGAGACACTGGCGGCAATGGCGGTGGATCATCGCAGAACTCGCGCCAAGCTCTCGGAACGCAACGGTCGCGAAGTCGTCGCACTCAAGCCGTTCGATTTCAACGTGCGCGCCGATCGCTCGATCTACTTCATCAAGGGCCTGCTGAAGAAAATGTTGCGCCGCAGTCTCGACCATCATCAGCGCGAGCGCCGGCATAGTCCGACGAATCAGTTTAGCGGCTAGAAACACGCGCCCAGGCCCGCCCGCGAAGCGCTTTGCGTTTCGCGGTAAACTGTTTGCATGGAAAAATGTCCTTACTGCGAGCGAATTCGCGATGAGTGGGACTGCCATGGACAGACCTGTCGCACGTTCATCGCGCGTGCCCTGCGCCGCCAGCGCCTGGGTCTGCCCATGGTGCCCAAGGTCATTCGCAACGAGATTCCGGCCGGCGCGAGCACGGGCGAGGTCATTACGCAGCTGTCGAAGCAGCGACTGCGTGCACGCCGCGCCAACGAAGCGCGACGCGAACGCAAGGCCGCAGACGATCTCGACGAAGGCGCTTGAATCTCAGGCGTTTGCAGGCGGGTCCATCGACGAAGAGCCTTCATGCCGCCATTGACGCCGCGATTGCCGCATTTTTGCTAGCGCCATGCGCGCCACCTTGAGCCAGCCATACGGACGTGGATCGGCAACCATGCTAAGCGCACGTGCATAGTCGAGCGTGAGGCCAGGCGTCCAGGCCATCGTCACTGCACGCTTTCGGATCTGCGCGGCCACCCATAGTTCGGGCGTCACCAGCATACGAAACAGCGCGCCCCAGCCCGCCCGCGCGCCATAGAGCCGCCCAGCCGCCCCTTCGAGCGCCGCCTCCAGTGCGCGCGAGACGCTGCTCGAACAATTGCGATGCGTGAGGTTGTACGTCGTGTCCTCGCGATACGTGCTCCAGAAGCGCGCTAGCCGCGTTGGATCGTAATTGCGAATGCGCACTCGCGTGGTCGAAGGACACCATGTCTTCGACTCGATCGGGTAGCTCGGCTGAAACACGCCTGGCACGTCGTTATCGCTCGTGGCACGCAAGAGGCGCGCAAAGTCATCGGGCGAGCGGTCTATCTCGACTGCCGGATAAAGGCTCACATATACGCCCTCAGGCGATTCGAGCGCGGCATGTCCCGTCGATATCACTCCATTGCGATCCACCGCCGCAATGTACCGGTCGACGATCAGATGCCGTTGCACCTCGCCCTTCGATGTACCCACGGGCGTCCACACATGCACGGTCAATGCGGGCTCGTTGTCCGCGGGCGGCCCGTCCCATTCGCTTGCCGGCAAGACGACTGGCGTACCGTCTTTCGTATCACTCGCTGCGCTCGCGGCCTCGGCGCTTGCATCGCCCCAGACTGCCGGATTGCTGTTCAGCTTGCGTACGCGCGACGCGATCATCACGAGATTCCAACCTGCGAACATGAAGAGCACGCCCACGCAATACACCACGGTGCTCTTGTAATGCGTCGGGTACGGTTGAATGACGAAGACCGCCAGCAATATTTCGAAGATCGCAAAACCAAGCGCCACGCGCCAACGTCGATATCGCACGACAACAGCGGATGCGGCTTGCAAGAGGCCATCCGAGAGAAAGGCCGCGCCAATGAACAACGAAAGAATGAAGTTCGCGTGATGACGTGGCCCCTGAAGCACCAGCACGGCCGCAAGGACGAACACGATACCCTTCGAATAGCGCAACCTGCGTTGCCCGCCGACGCCGGCCCATGCAACCGCAAGCGTCAGCGCGCCTTCGATCAACAACAACCAGCCAACGAGTGGAATCGGAAAGCCGAGCGAACCGTCGAGTGCATCGATGAATATGCCCAAGCCAACGACAAGCAGCAGCCATCCTGTCACCATCAGACTGCGCCAGCGTCCGCGCAAATAGTCCACGCCCAGCAGGATCATCATTAACTTGACCATGGATTTGCCTTTCGTGTCGTTGCATGAGCGCAGAGAAGCCTCGCGCATTCATGTTAGTGCAGTGCGGGCCTTAAATGAAATCGCTCTGTCCGCTTCGTTAAGTACGACCATTCGATTCGGCATGCACGATGTGCCATACTGCCAACGCCCTTTCCACGTAGCGAGGCTGCCATGTTCGACCAATGTCAGTGGATCAACGAGCCCGCGCAATGGCGCATTGAAGACGGCACGCTGTTCGTCACCACGGACGCCAGCACGGACTTCTGGCGCAAGACGCACTACGGTTTCATCCGCGATAACGGCCATGTTTTCGCCGCGAGCGCGAACGGTGACTTCAGCGCCGAAGTCACCGTCGATGGCGATTTCTCCGCGCTCTACGACCAAGCGGGCCTGATGGTGCGCGAGAGCGCCGAGCGCTGGGTCAAGGCAGGCGCGGAGTACAACGACGGCGCGCTGACCTTCAGCACCGTGCTGACCAATGATTTCTCCGACTGGTCGCTTGGTTCGCCCGCCAGCGGCAACCGCTTCAGGCTGCGCATGACCGTCGCCGATGGCGTGCTCAAGATGCAGTGCAGCGCGGACGAGCGTCATTGGACCCTCATGCGTATCGCGCCCTTCGCGTCGACTACCGCGTCGCCGCACTGGCTCGTCGGACCCATGTGTTGCACGCCCGAGCGCGGCGGCCTCACCGTGAGCTTCTCCGACTTCAAGATCGGGCCGCCTATCGTAAAGGACCTGCACGATACCTCTCTGTAGCGCGGTAGCGTGCTCCGTACAAGTACTCACTTGCCCCGTTTTCGAACGCTTTCTAGAATTCTGAAACGTTTCAAAAAAAGACGGCAAAAGCACTCGTGGACTCACGTAAAAAGACTGCCAGCACCTTGAAGGATGTCGCCAGTGCGGCGGGCGTCTCGCTTGGCACGGCGTCGAAAGTGCTGGCAGGCGCCGAAGGCGTAAGCGAACTGCGACGGCAGCAAGTATGGGAAGCCGCGCGAGCGCTGGGTTATCGGCGCAACAGTCTTGCGGCGGAATTGCGCAGCAATCGTTCGACGTCCATCGGCTTCGTCGTGCCGGATCTCACGAACTCGTTCTTTATCGAACTGCTATGCGTGGTGGAAGATCATGCGCTGGCAAGCGGTTATCGGCTGCTGCTCGCGCATGCGCAGGAAGACCCCGAGCGCGAGGCCGAGCGCATACGTTTCGTGTTGTCGCGTCAGGTGGCGGGCATGATCATCATTCCGTGTCATGGCTATGCACATGCCATCGACGAATTGCGCGAATGCGACGTGCCGCTCGTGATGGCGGACCGCGTGGACAACAGCTTTCCGGCGAACACGGTGACGACGGACAGCCGCCGCGCCGCGAGCGATGGCACGGAACATCTCATCGCGCTCGGGCATCGGCGCATTACATTCATCGTCAATGCGCTCGATCTCGTGAATAGCCGCGAACGCGCGGACGGCTATCTCGACGCCATGAAACGCGCCGGTCTTACGCGACATGCGCGCGTGGTGGTATGCGGCATGACGGATACGGAAAGCCACGCGGCGACGCTCGGGCTTTTGTCTGCAAGCGAACGCCCCACCGCGCTTTTTACCGGTGCGAACGTGGCCACGCTTGGCGCACTGCGTGCCATACGCGATGCCGAATTGCGCCTGCCTGGAGAGGTTTCCTTGCTCTCTTTCGACGACGCCCCGTGGATGTCGGTGCTTCATCCGCGTATCAGTTCGATACATCAGCCGGTAGAAGCCGTGGGGCGTGCGATCTGGCAGTTGCTCCACAAGCAGTTGCAAGGTGAAACCGGCGAGCATGTGCATCTGCGCATGAAGGCCGATCTGCTCGTGCGTGAAAGCACGGCGCCTCCGATGAAAGCTATCGATCAAGCCGCTCGAAAGCGAACGCGCAAATCCGCCACGCTATAACGTTTTATTCGCCATGCAGGGCCCGCAACCATAAGACGAAGGAGAGAGACAAAATGGACAGCAAACGACGCATCGTTACCGCAAGTCTTCTCGCTATACCGCTTGCCGGCGCAGTGGGAACGTTCTCCGCACTCTTCACGCAAACCGCATTCGCGCAGCAGAAGAAGTACCGTTTCGGCTTTTCTCAGGTCACGACCGTCGAGCCGTGGCGCGTGCAGTTCAACAAGGACATGCGAGCCGAAGCGGCAAAGCATCCGGAAGTCGAACTCATCATTGCCGACGCGGGGGACCGTACCGATAAGCAAAACGCCGACATGGAAAACTTCATTGCGCAGAAGATGGACGCGATCTTCATTTCGCCCAAGGAGTCCGCGGGGCTGACGGGCGTCGTCGAGAAGGCCTTCAAGGCGGGCATTCCCGTGTTCGTGCTGGACCGCGAAGTGAACGGCGATCAATACACGGAGTTCATCGGTGGCGACAACGTACAGATCGGTCAGGAAGCGGGCAACTTCATTGTCAAGGTGATGGGCGGGTCTGGCAAGGCGCAAGGCAATCTCGTCGAGATATGGGGCGGCTTCGGTGCGCAGCCCGCGCACGATCGTCACGATGGCGCGGATAAGGCCATCGCGCCGGAGAAAGGCATCAAGCGCGTAGGCGAACGCGTGGACTGCGACTGGAAGCAGGACAAGGCCTACGACTACATGAAGACCGTGTTGCGCGTGCAGCCGAAGATCGACGTGGTCTATGCGCATAACGACCCGATGGCCTACGGCGCATATCTCGCCGCGAAGGATGCGGGACGCGAGAAGAACATCAAGTTCGTGGGTATCGACGGCTTGCCGCAAGAAGGCGCGACGTGGGTCGAACAAGGCCTGCTCGCGGGCACCTTCATGTATCCGACGCCAGGCGCGGAAGGCATCCGTCAATCGCTCAAGGTGCTGAAAGGCGAGAAGGTGGAAAAGAAGCTGACGTTGCCGACGCAAGGCATCTTCAAGGACAACGCGAAGCAATATATCGCCACTCACTGAGTTCGATCGATGGCCACCGTAGCCACGCCGCTCATCGAAGCCGAAGGCCTGTCGATATCCTTCAACGGCAGCGCCGCATTGTCGGGCGTCGACTTCGATGTCGCGGCGGGCGAGATACACGCGCTCGTCGGCGAAAACGGCGCGGGCAAGTCGAGCTTGATGAAGATCCTGGGCGGCCTCTATACGCCGGACGCGGGCAGCATCCGCGTGCGCGGCGAAGCAACGCGTCTTGCCAGCGTGAACGATGCGGCGCTCGCGGGCGTCGCCATCATTCATCAGGAATTGAATCTGGTCGACACCTTGTCGGCGGTCGACAACATCTTTCTTGGCAAGGAACTGCGTACACGTTTCGGCTTTCCGGATCGGCGCGCGATGCATGCGGCGGCAACTAAGGTCCTCGCGCAACTTGGCTTTCGTGTGCCGCCGAGTGCGCTCGTGGGCACGCTGCGCGTAGGCGAGAAGCAACTCGTCGAGATTGCGAAGGCTTTGCTTGCCGATGCTCGCGTGCTCATCATGGACGAGCCCACGTCCGCGCTATCCGATACCGAGACGCAGGCGCTGCTCACCCTCACACGCGATCTGCGCGAGCGCGGCATGGGTATCGTGCTGATCAGCCATCGGCTTGGCGAAGTATTCGCGGTGGCGGATCGAGTGACCGTATTGCGCGATGGCCGGCGCATCGCGACCTTGCAGATGCCACAGGTCGAATCGTCGGCGGCGCTGGTCTCGATGATGATCGGCAAGGACTTCGCGCCGCCCGAGCGCAGCGAAGCCGAAGCGCCGCGTGAGCGCGCGTGCGCCCTCGATGTGTGCAACCTGACGCTCTGGAATGCGGCTCGTGCGCTCGTGGCAGACGTGTCGTTCGCGGTGCAGGAAGGCGAGGTGTTCGGCATTTCGGGGCTGCTCGGCGCGGGCAAGACCGAGATACTGGAAGCGATCTTCGGTGTGTCGCCGTATCGTCGCGATGGAGAGATACGCGCAGCCGGTCATGCGCATGCATTCGATTCACCCGATCGCGCGGCCGCGGCGGGGCTGGCCTTCGTCACCGAAGACCGCAAGAAAGACGGCCTCGTGCTCGATCAGTCGCTCGAGGCGAACCTGCTGTTGCCTTCGCTTTCGCGCGCGCCGGGCTTTCCGTTTTATCGACGCGGCAAGCTACAAGCATGGGCCGATGCGCAAGCGCACGCTTCGAACGTCAAGCATCGCAGTCTCGCGCAGGATGCGAGCACCTTGTCGGGCGGCAATCAGCAGAAGCTCATCATCGGTAAATGGCTGATGACGAAGCCGCGTCTTCTTTTGCTCGATGAACCGACGCGTGGCGTCGATGTAGCAGCGAAAGCCGAGATCTATCGCCAGATTCTCGCCGCCGCGCGCGAAGGCGTCACGGTGATCGTGGCGAGTTCGGAGATCGACGAACTCATGCTGCTTAGCGACCGCATTCTCGTCATGTGCGAAGGACGCGCTCGCGGAATTTTGCCGCGCGAGCAATCTTCAGTCGATGCACTCGTCAGGATGGCGTCGCCCTGACGGCATTTTGAATGCCAAATGCTGGGATGCCGAATGCAAAACGCAACATGCAAAACGGAGAAGGACACCATGCTGCACGCCCGGGACCAACTCGCCGAGCCGGTGACCACCGCGCGCCAGCGGCGCCTGAGCGCATTGCTGACTTACCTCAAGTATTACCTCGGTTTGATTGTGTTGCTCGTGGTCGGTGCGTTCACGTCGCCTCACGCGGCCGATGGCAGCAATATCTTTTTGTCCAGCGCGAACATCTCCGACGTGTTTCGCCAGGTGGCGAACGTAGGCGTGATTTCCATCGGCATGACGCTCGTCATCATCACGGCGGGAATCGATCTCTCGGTGGGCGCGATCATGGGTCTCGGCAGCGTGCTCACGGCCATGCTGCTCACCACGGACGCCTGGAATCGCGCGGTGTCGGCATCCATAATTTTGAATGCAATCGCGGTCTTTGCGATCGCGCTCGCCGCGATGAACGTCGTCCGCGGCTTCAGGCGTGCTCGCGGCGCGCCCGCCACGCAGGCACCGCTCACGATGGACCTCGGCATAGCGCTCGTCGTGGCGGCTTTTGCATGCGCCTATATTGCGTTACATGGCGGGCATCGCATGCCGCTTATAGCCGTGCTCTGGATCGTGCCGCTCGCGGGCTTCACGCTCGGCGCGCTCAATGGCTGGATCATCACGCGTGGCCGCATGCAGCCGTTCATCGTCACGCTCGCCGCGATGGTCGGTGTGCTAGGCGCGGCGCGACTTATCGCCGGGCAAGACACCGCCGTGTATTCGATTTACAGCGGCAGCAATGCCACCACCGATATCGAAGCGCTGCGCGCGCTGCTCTTCGACATCGTTCCCGTGCCCGCGCTGTTTTTTTTGGCGATCGCGCTGGTCGTCGGCTTCGTGATGAATCGCACGATCTTCGGCAAGTATTTGTATGCAATCGGCGGCAACGAGAAGTGCGCCGTCGTCTCCGGCCTGAACGTGGGACGCCACAAGATGGCGGCGTATGCCATCTCGGGCATGCTCTCGGCGCTCGTTGGCGTTTTGTATGCAGCGCAGTATCGACAGGGCAAGGCCGATGCCGGAATGGGCTGGGAACTGGATGCAATCGCCGCCGTTGTGATAGGCGGGACGAGTCTTTCGGGCGGCGTAGGACGCGTCTCGGGCACCGTGGCGGGCGTGCTGATCTTCGGCTTTTTGAGCAACATCCTTCTGCTCAATAGCATCGACAGCAACACGCAGCTTGTGCTGAAGGGCTTGATTATCGTGATCGCGGTATTTTTACAACAGACCGACGTCGGGCGGCGGCGCGGCTGGCTTAAGCGCCTCGTGCGCCGATCTTGAATAATGCACTCAGATGTCGAACGCGATACCCCGCGCCCGCAATTGCCGCATGCCGCTCGCCAGATGCGCCCGCGCGCTCTGCGCGTCGCCCGCGCGCATTTGCTCGTAGGCGGCCTGCGCTACTTCATGCGGCACGGGCTTGAGCGGGCGCTGCGTGTTCATCGCACGGAGCTGCACTTCGGCCGCGCGCTCGAGGTAGTAGAGATCGTCCCAGGCCTCGGCGATGCTCGCGCCCGCCACCATCACGCCATGATTCTTGAGGAAGAGTATGTCCGCGTTGCCCATTGCCGCCGCGATACGGTCGCCCTCCGTTGCATCGAGCGCGAGGCCGTTGTAGTGCTCATCCACGGCCGTGCGGCCGTAGAACTTCAGCGCCGTCTGCCCAAGCCACAGGAGCGGCGGCCCTTCGAGTAGGCAGAGCGCGGTCGCGCTCGGCATATGTGTGTGGAATGCGGCCTTCACGCGCGGCATCAGCCGATGCAGCCTCGCATGAATAAAGAATGCAGTTGCCTCGGGCTGGCCTTCGCCTTCGATCACGTTGCCGTCGAAGTCGCAGATCAGCAGATGCGACGCCGTGATCTCGCTAAAGGCATAACCATAGGGATTAACCAGAAAAAGGTCGTCGTGCCCTGGCACTGTCGCGGAAAAATGATTGCATACGCCCTCCTCCAGCCCGTACAGCGCGGCTAAGCGAAAACACGCCGCGAGTTCGCAGCGAGCTTCGGCGATAGCGGGTGCATCGAGCCGATGCGCAGACGCTAAAGCGGCCGTACCGGTGACAAGCGTATGAGCCATTGCGTGTGGTCTTCTGTCTGAATGTTTTCTGCCTATAAAAACGGCATTTCCTTAAGCAACATCGGCAAATTGATCCGTATTCGAAGGGCGATCAGGAAAAATCGCCCGTTATGACGCGCGTATGACCATAACCTTAGCAAAAACGCGTATTGGAAAAAAACTCTTTGGCGTGGTAAAAATCTATGCCGCTCGAAATTAAGGGCGCATTTTCAACGTAACTTGTCTCAATAGGGTTTGGACAAATGGCAACAGGTACTGTTAAGTGGTTCAACGATGCAAAGGGTTTTGGTTTCATCACGCCGGATGACGGCGGCGAAGACCTGTTTGCACATTTCTCCGAAATCCAGTCAAAGGGTTTCAAGTCGCTCCAGGAGAACCAGAAGGTGAGCTTCGAAGTCAAGCAAGGCCCTAAGGGCAAGCAAGCTTCGACGATCCAGCCGCTGTAATAGCTGCTGATCTCGCCTTAGCGCAGGAACGGCCCTTCGGGGCCGTTTTTCATTGGAAACGCCACAAAATCTTAGGCGCGTCGCCGTCAGTTTTCTTAATAACTCAGTAGAATCAGCGCCAGCCGACGCGAGCCTTCGAAGTTCGCCTCATCTGCCCAAAAAACCATCCTCGTTACTTGCGTGAACTCGCGAAGCAATCGACAAATCGGCCGCGTATCGACGCGGTACACAACAAATGCATTGCTCGCGCTGCTGTGGTTTTTAACCGCAAGCGCCTACGCCGAAGGCTATGTGCCAAACGCTCGCGCCGCGCGCTTCGTCAATGCAATCGTCATGAACGACTTCCATACCGCGCAGGCAGGCGGCGGATATGTGTTTTCTTACGACAAGCAGGACACGGAAGCCACGCTCGAAGCAAAGCTCGACCGATGGCTGTCGGGCGCCGATCCCAATGCCATCGGCATGGAACCGGCCGAGAAACAGACGCTCTTCAGCTTCTATTGGGCCGCAAGCATGATGCCCGCGAACGGTGCCTGCTTCACCGACATGGCAAACCCCGCCTGCGGCACGGATTTGTCGAAGTGGATGGCGCGCGAACTCGGCGACGATCCGCGCTTCGTGCGCGCTTATGAAGCCGCGAAGAAACCGCTCGGCCTGCCGCCGCTTCAAACCGGCGGGCATTGAGCGGCTTTGACGGCGCTGATCGCAAAGCGTGCACGCGCGCATCACCCGCCCACGCGATTTTTGCCGCCACGCTGGCCAACACCGAAAGCGCACCCAGGGTTTCGAGCAAGGCATCGATCATGGCGGCTCTCCCATCGAATAAACGGACGCATCAGGCCCGATGCGCCAACATCGGGCCGTACGTTCGTATAAAGAATGCGATCGTGATGCCAGCGCTCACCAGCATCGTACCGGCGCGAATCACAGCGGGCGGCGCGCGGCGTCCCACTTGCGCGCCGCCGTATCCACCTGCAATGGCAGCGACGAGCATCGCGATCGTTTCCGGCCAACGCACCGCCTGTGCCGCCGCGAAGGTCAGCACCGCGACCGAATTCGCCGCGCTCACGAGCAAAGTGCGTGGCGCGTTGAGGCTTTTGAGGTCGCGCGAGTCAAAAAGGCCCCACACAGCCATCATCATGATCCCCACTGCGCCGCCAAAGTAGCCGCCATAGACGCCAAGCACGAATTGAATCGACAACATCGCACCCGCGCCGATACGAAACCGCTGCCGCAATACCTCACCGAATTTGCGGCCGAATGCCAGCGCAAGGCTCGCGCACAACAAGAGCCACGGCAGGACAAACGAAAAGGTTTTGGAAGAGGTACAGAGCAAGAGCGCCGCGCCCGCCAAGCCGCCGATAAGCGTCACGACGAGCATCTTGCGGATCGCGACCGAGCCGACTGGCGCGAGGCCATCACGATAGGCCCACGCGCTCACCAGGCCGCCTGGAAACAGCGCGACCGTGGACGACGCATTCGCCTGAACCGGTGGCAAGCCCGCGGCGATCAGGGCGGGCAAACTGACGAACGATCCGCCACCGGCAAGCGCGTTCATCGCTCCCGCCAGAAAGCCCGCACCAATGACGATGAGAAGAGGTTCCATCGCCCGATGCTAGCGTTGCGTGAGCGCGCATACAATCTGGCTTTTCCAATGAGAGACTTCGGCTCAACCGAAGCGACCGGAGACAAACATGCGCTTCGACCTAACCGACATGCGGCTTTTTCTGACCGTGATCGAGCGTGGCAGCATTACGGCGGGCGCGCAGGCCATGCATCTCGCGCTGGCATCGGCGAGTGAGCGCATCGCGGGCATGGAGTCCGCGCTCGGCGCGTCACTCTTCGAACGCAATCGACGCGGCGTGCAGACCACTGCCGCAGGCGATGCCTTCGCGCGCCATGCACGGATGATCCTTGCTCAAGTCGAGCAGATGCGCGGCGAGTTGCGCACTTATGCAACAGGTCTCAAAGGACGCATCAGGTTGCTGTCGAATACCGCTGCGCTCGCGGCGTTTCTGCCGCCGCGGCTTGCGCACTTCCTTGCGGCTTATCCCGATCTCTCCATCGATCTCGATGAACGGCCTAGCGCCGACATCGTGCAAGCCATAGCGGAAGGACGTGCGGATTTAGGCATCGTCGCGGACTTTACGGACCTCGGCAATCTGCAGACGCATCTCGTGGCGGAAGATCAGCTTGTGGTGATGATGAACCGTGCGCATCGCATGGCGAATGAGCACGCAGTGGCCTTTGCGGAGATTGTCGGCGATGCATATGTCGGTCTTGCCGATGCCGCGCTCGAAATGCATCTTGCCGAACGCGCGTCGCGGCTCGGACGCCAGCTTGAATACCGCATTCATATGCGCAGTATCGACAACGTGGCGATGCTAGTGGAAGCGGGCATTGGCTTGGCGATTCTGTCGCAAGCATCCGCAGAGCTCGTTCGAAGGCCGGGTCTTGCCGTCGTGCCGCTTTCCGAACCGTGGGCAACGCGGCGCCTGCATCTGTGCGCACGCGCCTTCGATGCGCTCACGCCGCACGCGTCACTTCTCGCGCAGCAACTGATGTTGCATACGTAATGCATCATGCTGGGCGCAATCCTTGCGCATGCTAGCAGTAGGTTGTCTGATTCTTGCAGACAGCCGCTTGAAGGAGGTCATCATGAGAAATCATCGCAACGGTATGCCATGGCGCATTGCAATGGCGTTTGTCCTCGGCACGGCAAGCCTTGCCGTCACCACAGCCGCGCAGGCCGACAATCGCGCAGCGCAGAAGCTCGGGCAGATCGGCGTTATCAATCAGTCGCTTCAGCCGAAGCAGCCGAAGTCGTCGCCGGGATATTCGAACGGGCAAGCGAATTCCGCGAATGCCGCAAACGCGGCAAATACCGCTAATACGCCCACTCCTGTCACAGGCGGACCACATGTTCTGCCGGGTACGGGTGGCACGCCGCCGTCCAGATAATTGCAAGGCACATTTCCCGGGCTCTCAATGCGGCTCCCCTTTATCATGAGCGATGCCATCAATCGGAAGCGGGAGCCTGGGGAGCCTTTTTGCAATGAATCTACGGGGACTGCAATGCTTTATCGTGCTAGCTGAAGAACTGAACTTCAGCCGCGCGGCCGAGCGTTTGCATATCGCGCAGCCTGCGTTAAGCCAGCAGATTCGCGCGCTAGAGGAACGCCTTGGCAGTCAGCTCGTCGATCGTGGAAGCCGTCCCTTGCGGCTTACCGAAGCGGGCAGTTATTTTTATACCGAAGCGCGCCAGATTCTCGACCATTGCGAACAAGCGACGCAAGGCGTGCGGGCGATCGATGCCGGCACGCATGGTTGGCTCTCCGTCGGCTTTACGCGTTCGGCGATGTACAGCGTCTTGCCGCCCGCGTTGAAGGCCTTCCATGCGGCTTATCCGAAGGTCGAACTCAAGCTCTTCGAGATGCTCACCGAGGAGCAAGCCGATGCACTGCGCGATGCACGCATTCATATCGGCATTGGCAGACAAGCACCCGAACGTCCTGGCTGCACGAGACGCATCCTGCTGCATGAGCGCGTGATGGCGGTTCTGCCCGTCGATCATGCGTTCGCCGAACGTGATAGCGTGCGCGTGGATGACCTCGCGACATCGCCGCTCATTGTCTATCCGAAGCATCCGGCTGCGCAGTTTCCGCGCTTCATCGCCACGCTCTATCGCGACGCCGGCATCACGCCCATTGTCGGACATGAAGCCTACGAGATACAGACCGCGATTGCACTCGTGGCCGCGGGCCTTGGCGTAACGTATGTCGGTGAATCGGTGGCGCGGCATGGGCGCGCCGACGTCGTCTGCAAGCATCTCACGGGACCGGGCGCGAGTCAGATCACATCGTTGACAGCGAGCTTTCGTGAAGATGACAGCTCGCCGCATCTGCAAGCGTTTCTCGCTTGCCTGCCGAACGAAGCTCACGCTGACAGCGCGCTATAAGCTAAAACGCATAGAAGCATGCGCAATCCGTGTTGGACGGAGGACGGCTCACGTCCCTATCATGTCCCTTGCGCTCTGCAAACAGGAGCGCGGATTGCAAAGACGCCTGCATCGAGCAAGCGCGGCATGGAGACGACATGATTCAGCCAACGAACGCAGCAATAGCCACGAGCGATTCCCCTATAGCGAAAGCGACCATGGCCAAGGTGTATCGCCGCCTGATGCCGTTGCTCTTCGCGATGATGTTCTTCAACTATCTCGACCGCATCAACATCGGCTTTGCAGCGCTCGATATGAATCGCGCGCTGAACTTCAGTCCAGCGGTTTTCGGCTTTGCGGGCAGCGTGTTCTTCGTCGGCTACATGCTGCTCGAAGTGCCAAGCAACTTGCTCCTGCATAAGGTCGGCGCGCGACGCTGGCTTGCACGTATTCTGATCACATGGGGCGCGGTCGCGGCGGCCACTGCGTTCGTCTTCAACGATACGACCTTCTACACCGTACGCTTTCTGCTCGGCGTGATGGAAGCAGGTTTTTTGCCGGGCGTCGCCGTGTATTTGACCAAGTGGTTCCCCGAACGTTATCGGGCGCGTGCAGTGGGCGGCTATATCATCGCAGGCTCGTTTTCAGCGGTGCTGGGTGGACCGATCTCGACGACGCTCATGACCTACGGCAACGACATTCTCGGTCTGCAAGGCTGGCAGTGGATGTTCATTTGCGAAGGCGTGCCCGCCATTCTTCTCGGCATCATCACGTTGCGCGTGATGCAGGAACGTCCCGCCGATGCCGACTGGCTCACCGCTGAAGAAAAGCACTGGCTCGAAGGCACGCTCGAAACGGAACGCGCGGCGCTTGGTGGCAGCGGTCATGTTTCGATGTGGCGTGTAGCCGCCGATATTCGCGTGTGGAGCCTTGCATGTCTCTTCGGCTGCGCGCTCGTTGGCATCTATGGACTCTTTCTTTGGCTGCCGCAAATCGTGAAGAGCCTCGGCCATCTGTCGAATATCGAAGTGGGCTTTCTTTCTGCTGCACCTCCGCTCTTCGGCGTGCTCGGCACCTTTCTCATCAGCCGCAGTTCTGACCGCACGGGCGACCGCAAGAAGCATCTAGCCTTCGTCTATGGCATGAGCGCCGTCGCTATTGCAGGGAGCGCTTACGCGCCCTCGCCGATCATTGCTTATGCGCTTCTGTGCGTGACTGGCCTCTTCATCTATGCGGGCAATCCGTTGTTCTGGAGTCTTGCTGCCTCGTTTCGCACGGGTGCGGCAGGCGCGGCGACCATTGCGCTCATCAATACCATCGCGCAGTTTGGCGGTCTCGTGGGACCGTGGAGCATAGGGCTCGTGCGCAACGCAACGGGCAGCTTCAAGTTCGCGCTCGTCACCATCGCCGCGTTTCTCGTGGTCGCGACGATCATCGCGCTCGTGATGCGTGTACGTCCGCCAGAAGACGAAGCCAGTACCACGCCTCGCCGCGCCCAACAAACGCTTTAAACATCGCGAGACTCATTCCATGATCATCGATTGTCACGGTCACTACACCACGTCACCGCCAGAACACGAAGCCTGGCGTACGAAGCAGATCGGCGCGCTGAAGGACGGCGTGCCCGTGCCGCCTCGTCCATCGATCAGCGACGACCAGATACGCGAAACCATCCAAAACGGGCAATTACGCGTACAGGGCGGACGCGGTATAGACCTCACGATCTTCTCGCCGCGTGCGGCCGGCATGGGCCACCATCTCGGCGATGCAAGCGCCAACGAAGCATGGTCGAAGGAATGCAACGACCTCATTCATCGCGTGGTGTCGCTGTTCCCGCGGCAATTCATCGGCGTATGTCAGTTGCCTCAGGCACCGGGCGTCGATCCTGCAAATTGCATTGCCGAGTTGCGACGCTGTGTCGAAGAGATGGGCTTCATCGGCTGCAATCTCAATCCCGATCCTTCGGGCGGTCACTGGTCCGGTTTGCCGATGACCGACCGCCACTGGTATCCGCTCTACGAAGCGCTCGTCGAACTCGACGTGCCTGCGATGATTCACGTGTCGTCATCGTGCAATCCCAACTTTCATGCGACGGGCGCGCACTACATCAACGGCGATACCTCGGTGTTCATGCAGTTGCTGGCGGGTAATCTCTTCAAGGACTTTCCGACGCTGAAGTTCATCATTCCGCACGGCGGCGGCGCGGTGCCGTATCACTGGGGACGTTATCGCGGGCTGGCGCAAGACATGAAGCAGCCGCGTCTCGATGAGCATTTGCTCAACAACGTGTTCTTCGATACCTGCGTTTATCACCAGCCTGGCGCCGAGCTGCTTGCCAAGGTCATTCCGGCGAAGAACATCCTTTTCGCTTCGGAGACGATCGGCGCGGTGCAGGGTATCGATCCAGAAACGGGTCATCACTACGACGATACGCGCCGCTATATCGACGGCATTACATGGCTCGCGGATGAAGACCGGCAGCGTATCTTTGAGCACAACGCGCGCATTGTTTATGCGCGTCTCGATTCACAAATCGCACGTCAAAGCTCACGGCAAGGAGTCTCGCAATGAACGCCCCCGGATGGCGGCAGAATGAATCTGCCGCGCAGGCAAGTCCCGAAGTGCTCGCGGCATTGAAGTCGCTTGCGGTATCGCTTCTCTCCGACAGCATGGCTCGCAGTTCGGGCACGATAGGACTCACGCCTTATCATCGGCCAAACACGCTGGCGGGCACGGCTGTCACGGTGCGCACGCGGCCCGGCGACAATCTGATGATTCATCGCGCGTTCGACTTTTGCCGCCCCGGCGACGTTCTCGTGATCGACGGCGGCGGAGAACTCACGCAAGCGTTGATGGGCGACATCATGTCGAGCTATGCAGAGAGCATCGGCATTGTGGGCCTCGTCATCGACGGCGCGATCCGCGATGTCGCTTCATTGCGTTCGCGCGATTTTCCAGTGTATGCACGCGGCGTGACGCATCGTGGGCCTTATAAGAACGGACCCGGTGAGATCAACGTGCCGGTGACGGTGGGCGGCATGGTCGTGTATCCGGGCGATATCATCGTCGGCGATGAAGACGGCGTGCTCGCCATCGCACAAGCCGATGCAGCCGATGTGATCGAGCGCGCGCGTCAGACCGAGCAAAAAGAAGCACAGGCTTTGCGATCCATCGCTGAAGGCACGTTCGACCGAAGCTGGATTGCCGCGCAACTCGAACGGTCGATGAAGGGCTGAAGTAACCGGTCGCGATCTTCTATACTCGGGCTCAAGGCCGCGCCTCATCGCGAAGGCGTCACGTCATGAGTCCATGAAAAAGATCAAACCCGCACTAGCACTGGAACTCGTCGCCAACCTGCTGCTGCCGTGGGTTGCATATCGCCTCGCCCTGCCGCATTGGGGCAACGTCGGCGCGCTCTATGCGTCCGCCGCGCCACCACTTGCATGGAGCCTATTCGAGTTCACGCGCTCACGGCGCGTCGATGCGGTCTCCGCGCTGGTGCTGTTCGGCATTGCTCTCTCTATCGTTTTGCTCGCGCTCGGCGGTAGTCCGCGCATCCTGCTCGTGCGCGAATCGCTTGCGTCGGGCGCGACGGGCGTCGTATTTCTCGTGTCGATGCTGTTCGAGCGTCCACTGATCTTCTATCTCGCGCGCGCAACCGTCGCCCGCCAACAGAAAGGCGGTGCCGAGCGTTTCGAGGGTTACTGGCGCGACAGCGCAACGCTGCGCGACTCATTGCGACTCATGACGCTCGTCTGGGGCGTTGGACTGTCCATCGAAACGGCGTTGCGGTTCTGGTTAGCGTGGAACTGGCCCGTCGAACGCTACCTCGTCGTCTCGCCTTTCATCAGCTACGCAATCTATGGCGGTCTGCTCGCATGGACGTTCTGGTTTCGGGGACGACTCGTCAATCGGCAGCGTGGAGGCGATCCGTCGCGGGATGGCTTGCTTGGCTGAACGTGCTCGCGCCTGGCATTTTGCATGCCGAATGCAGCATGCCGGTACCATGCATGCTGCATGCAAAACACGATTCTTCCTTTTTACCGATGCCCGGACAAACCGCCATCAAGATTTTTCCTGTGGCTGCCGTAAACATGTCGGATAACCGCGCACGACCCCGTACACGCCAGGCCCGCCCCTCGACGGTCTCCTCCGAAATGGCACGATAAGATACGGCAGCGTTCAGAACAGAACCCCGGCCTGCGCCATTGGCACTCGCTTAAACGGAGATTCCGGCGTGTCCAGTCGCCAATCCCTCACTTTCAGGATGACGGCCTTCATCGTGGCCGTCTGTGTCCTGCTGATCGGTACCGACGTGTGGCGCAGCGTTGCCGCACGGCGCGTGCAGCTCGAAGAAATGACCACGGCCACGGCCAACCTCGCGCGCGCCATGGCGCAGCATGCAAACGACACCTTCAAGGAAGCCGATACCACGCTCATTGGCATGGTCGAACGTGTCGAGCAGGAAGGCACCGAACCGGCCGCGCTCGAACGGCTGCATCGCTCGCTCGTGACGCGGGTCGAACAGTTGCCTCAACTCAACGGTCTTTTCATCTACGACAAAAACGGCGCGTGGCTCGTCAACTCGCGCCCGGCGCTCAGCCAACGTTTCAACAATGCCGACCGCGAGTATTTTGAATACCATCGCACGCACACCGGGCGCGGGCCGCGTATCGGCTTGCCGGTGAAGAGCCGCTCGTCCGGCAAGTGGATCGTGCCGATATCTCGGCGCATCGATGCGCCCGACGGCAGCTTCGCGGGCGTGGCGCTCGCGACCATCGACGTGGCCTTCTTCTCGCGCTTCTACGACAGTCTCGACCTCGGCCAGGGCGGCGCGGCGGCGCTGGTTTCGAATGAGGGCGCGATGATCGTGCGCCGACCGTTCGAGGACCGTTTCGTCGGTAAGAGCATGGTCGACACGACGCTCTTTCGCATGCATCGCGCCGATAGCCGCTCAGGAAGCTTCATAACCAGTTCGTCGCAGGATGGCGTCACGCGTCTGAACAGTTACCGCGAGCTCGAGGATTACCCGCTTTTCGTGGCGGCGGCGCTCTCGCGTGACGAGATCATCGCGCCGTGGTGGCGCGACACGCTTTGGCACGCGGCGGTCACCGCATTGCTGGCACTTGCGCTCGCGCTGTTCGGCTTCAAGATCGTGCGGCAGATTACGAGCCGCATCAAGATCGAGCAGGAGCTCGCGCGCAGTCTTGCCACTACCCGAACCGTACTCGATACGGCGATCAACCCGATCATCACCGTCGACGAACGCGGCGCGATACGCTCGTTCAACACGGCGGGAGAGAAGGTCTTCGGCTATGCCGCGAGCGAACTGATCGGACAGAACATCCGCCTGCTCGTGCCGCCGGCCTGGCTCGAAACGTATAACGAATACACAACGCAATTCACTACGGGCACCGGCGTGCCCACGGCGAATGGCGAACTCGCCGGACTTCGCAAGGACGGCACGTCGTTCCCCGCTCATGTCTCCACGGGCGCGATGCAACTAGATGGCGCTTTGCATTTTGTATGCGTCATTACGGACATCTCGCGGCAAAAGAAGGAGCGCAGTGAACTCGCCGATGCGCGCGACCAGCTGTTGCTCGCGGCCGATATCGCCGAACTCGGTATCTGGTCATGGGACATCGTTACCGGGCGGCTGCACTGGACGCCGCGCATGTTCGAGATTTACGGCTATCCGCCCGAACTACTCGACCACGGATTGAATATCGAGCACTGGCAGCAGCGCATCCACCCGGACGATCGTGACGCGACGCTGCAAAGTCTGCAGGCGGCCATCGACGGAGCGCCTGTCGTCATGCCGCCCTTTCGCATCGTTCTGGCGAATGGCGCGATCCGGCGCATTCAGAGCGGACTGCGCATTCAACGCGATGCGAGCGGCCGCGCCGTCTCGATGACCGGCGTGAATTACGACGTCACCGATCAATACGAACTCGAATACCACCTGCGTCACGCGAAGGAACAGGCCGATGCAGCGAGCGCGGCCAAATCCACCTTCCTCGCCAACATGAGCCACGAGATCCGTACGCCGATGAATGCGGTCCTCGGCATGCTGCATCTGGTGCAACTGACTTCGCTCAATCGTCGTCAGCAAGACTACGTGAGCAAAGCCGAAACCGCGGCCAAGTCGCTCCTCAACCTGCTCAACGACATTCTCGATTATTCGAAGATCGAAGCAGGCAAGCTGCAACTCGACAGTCATCCGTTCGAGCCTGAAAAGCTGATGGAAGAACTCGGTGTCGTACTCTCCGGTAATCAAGGCACGAAGGACGTGGAAGTACTGTTCGACCTCGACCCGGAATTGCCCGACACGCTCTTGGGCGACGGCTTTCGCCTGCAGCAGGTGCTCATCAACCTTGCGGGCAACGCGCTCAAGTTCACGACGGCCGGGCAGATCGTCGTGAGCGTGCATGGCATCGAAGCGGTCAAAGACGCGTCGGTGCGCGTGCGCGTGGCGGTTAGCGATAGCGGCATCGGCATCAGCGCGCTTCAGCTCGAACGCATTTTCGAAGGCTTCACGCAAGCGGAAGCATCGACTACACGCCGTTTCGGCGGCTCCGGGCTCGGACTCGTGATCTGCAAACGGCTCGTCGCGATGATGGGCGGCGAACTGCAGGTAGAGAGCGAAGTGGGCGTGGGCAGCCGCTTCTGGT
Source organism: Caballeronia sp. GACF4 (assembly GCF_023631025.1). NCBI lineage: Bacteria > Pseudomonadati > Pseudomonadota > Betaproteobacteria > Burkholderiales > Burkholderiaceae > Caballeronia > Caballeronia sp. GACF4. Next base: position 124,150 of record NZ_JALQDW010000021.1, on the reverse strand, counting down.
TCGATATTGAATTCGGCATTCAATCGGCGGTACACAAAATACAAACGGATGACATCGACTTCGATCATCCGGTGCGCCTCCTGATCGCCGACGACAACCCCATCGCGGGCGAAATCCTATTGCGCACGGTGCGCTCGCTGGGATGGCACGCCGATGTGGTCGAGAGCGGCATCGAAGCCGTGGAACGCATCGGCGATGCGGCACGCGACAACCAGCCTTACGACATCGCCCTGATGGACTGGCGCATGCCAGGGCTCGACGGTTTGAATGCCGCACGCCTGATCCACACGATGAAAGGCCGCGCCGCGCCGCCGCTCGTGTTGCTCGTCACCGCTTTCGGACGCGAAGTGCTGAGGGAAACGCAAGAAGGCGGCGCGCCGCCCTTCGCCGGCTTTTTGACCAAGCCGGTCACGCCCAAGCAACTCGTCGCCGCGATTCGCGTGGCAAGATCGAATGCAAACGACAAAGAGGCACCGCCTGTCCCGGCAAGCGCACCGCGCAAGCGGCGTCTCGCCGGACTCGAACTGCTCGTAGTCGAAGACAATGCGCTCAACCGGCAAGTCGCGGAAGGTTTGTTGCGCGCGGAAGGCGCCACCGTGACGCTTGCGGAAAGCGGACGTGAAGGCGTGCATGCCGTGCTCCAGGGCAACGCGCGCTTCGACGCCGTTCTGATGGACGTGCAGATGCCCGACCTCGATGGACTGGAAGCCACCCGACTGATACGTGCGGATGGCCGCTTCGGCGCGTTGCCGATCATCGCGATGACGGCGAATGCATCGAATGCGGATCGCGACACCTGTCTCGCTGCGGGCATGAACGATCACGTCGGCAAGCCGATCGATGTCGAGCGGCTGGTGGCAGTGCTCAGTGCACGAGCCGTCGTGGAAGACGCGGCATCGAGTCATGCGGAAGACGATGACATCGTCGAGCCATCCGCGTCGCTGCTCGCGCGATTCGGCGGCAATCATGATCTGATTCGTAACGCGATTGATGGCTTTGGACCACAGACCGCCAAGCATTTGACGCGGCTTGTTGCACGGCTTGCCGCGCGCGATGTTCAGGGCGTGGCATCGGTACTGCATACGCTTAAGGGTAGCGCGGGCACTGTTGGCGCATCGGCATTGGCGAAGCTCGCTGCGCGGCTCGAAAACGATCTCAAAGCCTCGGACGATACGGCGCGCGCGCTCGCCTCCATCGACGCACAACTCGCGCGCATGCAGCAGTTGCTTGCAACGAGCGTCGAGCGCCTCACGCAGGCATTCCCGCAAAGGCATGCAAGTACGCAAGAGAAGCCGCAAATACAGCCTCTTGCCGACGAAGACTGGCGCGCGCGCCTCAACGACATTGTTGCGTTGCTCGATTCATCGAATCTTCAAGCGATTGCAATGTCCGAGAGTTTGTGGCCGCAAGCGCCGGATGACCAGCGCGTTGCCTTTGAACAATTGCTTGCGCGTGTACGCGCTCTCGACTTTGAGCGCGCATCAAGACTTGCGCGCGACATGCTGGAGCAAAACTGATATGGAAGAGCTTGAGCAATGGCTCATGCATGTGCACCGTCGTCCCAAGCTTGTAATCGCGGACGATCAGCCTGTCAATATTCGCGTGCTGTATGAACTCTTTCGCGACACGTGCGACATCTTCATGGCGACGAGCGGCGCGCAAGCTATTCAAGTCGCGCAAAACGAACTGCCCGATTTGATTCTGCTCGATGTCGTGATGGACGATCTCGACGGACACGAAGTATGCCGCCGCCTCAAGTCCGATCCGTTGACGCGCGATACACCCATCATCTTCATCACCTCGCAGGATCACGAAGACGACGAAGTCAAAGCGCTCGAACTCGGCGCCGTTGATTTCATCACTAAGCCGATCAATCCTGTCATCACGCGAGCACGAGTGCGCACGCATCTGACGCTCAAGCTGCAAGGCGACCGCTTGCGCGCAAGCGCCCTGCTGGACGGTCTTACCGGTGTCGCTAATCGACGCAAGTTCGATGAAGACTTGCTTGCGGACTGGCGGCATTGCGCACGTGAGAATTCGCCGCTTTCGTTGATCCTGTTGGATGTGGATTACTTCAAGCGCTTCAACGATCACTATGGCCATCAGGCCGGCGATGCTTGTTTAAAGACGATTGCCAAGACTTTGGGGAAGAGTCTGCGCAGGCCCTATGACAAGCTTGCGCGCTATGGCGGCGAAGAGTTCGCGTGCCTCTTGCCGAATACGAATGTCGATGGTGCCAAACTGGTCGCGCAGAAGATGCTGGACGCCGTGCGTGCGTTGGCCATTGCGAATCGCCTTTCGGACGTCGATGAGCATGTGACCTTGTCGGCGGGTGTGGCCGCGGTTTTGCCATCGCGCGAACTGCTGACCTCCGCTGTGCTCATCAAGGCCGCAGACGACGCTCTTTACGAGGCAAAGCGCGCCGGACGTGCGCGCTTCGCTCTTGCACCTTAGAATAAATCGCAGCGATCACGCATCACGGCCTTCGCGCGAAGCCGCTGGAAACGAATGCACGCTCGCGCCGCCCGGCGATTCACGAAGCGCATTGATTTCCTCTTCGACTTTGCGCGCCGCCGTCAATGCGTTGAGCACGCGAGCCTGCAATACTGCGGGCTTTGCCGGCTTGGCGATGACATCCGCCGCACCGCTATCCAGCGTGCGCTGCTCGATTGCGACATCGCATGCTTCGACGAGTACGACTATCGGCACATGCGGATGCGAGGCTTCCAATTGGCTCAAAGTTTCGTCGATACCATTTTCGCAGCAACGTGAATCGAGCACGATCGCGGCGGGCGCATGGCGGCTTGCAAGAACCAGCGCGGATTCGCAATCGGCCACGATATCCAGCGCGCCGATCGCTTCGAGCGCGTCGCGATGCGCGTCGGCTGTATCGTCCGCGAGAATGCCCACGACATAGATGCTCGCTGCCTTGCGTTGAACCTGCGGCGTTGTGTCTGCGCTCACAGCTTGCGTCCGTGCTTCCGTGACTCGGCGGCGCAAGCGCAGTTGAGCACGCACACGTGCCTGCAGTCGTGCAGCAACCAGCGGCTTGATAACGTAGTCGGCCGCGCCCATGCGAAAAGCATCGACCTCTAACGCGGGCGCGTCATGACTCGTCACGAAGATGACGGGCACGTGTGCAAGCTTAGGGTCGCGCTTAAGAACCTCGCAAACGTCGAAGCCCGTCATGTTTGGCAGATTCGCGTCGAGCAAAATCAGGTCGGGGATCGATTGGCGAGCGAGCGTCAAGGCCGCTTCGCCTGTCATGGCAAAGCGCTGATCAGGAAATTCCGCAAGCATTTCGCCCACGATGCGAATCATGGCCGGATCGTCCTCGACGAATAGCAAACGCGGCTGGCGAGAGGATGCAAGGGTGCTGAGCTGATCCATTTTCTGACTGGTATTCATCGGGCGGGCACACTCCACGACGTTACGCCTTGCCTTCAAAAATTCTGGTGTCTGGCAGACGAGTTCATTTGAGAATACAAATTATCCGATATTTCCGCTAAGGCTCAAACCAGCGCTAAAAATTCGTTCACCCGATGCGGTCCCTGAAACCAGCAAGTAAAATGTACGGCGCGTTTTCAACGTTTGCCCTTGCTCCGACAGGGCCGATCGGCAGTGCGCAAGCGTACAGACACAGATCGCAAACCGCATCCGCAAATTTTTCTCTTTCGTTTTTAATCGATTTGTACAGATCAATGCAAACATTCAAAAACGCGTTATCGTTTGCGGGGCGTTTAAGCTCTTAGGAATAAAGCGCATACTATCGGCATATACAAATAAGATGAGAAAAGCCATGCACGGGGAAAACAGGACGCTTTATTATGCCGGGCGCACCGTATCGGAAGAACTTTCCGAGCGCTTGCATGCTCGCGGCTGGACGATCGAGCAAATCGATCCCGCCAAGCCACCTAAAGCCGCCCGTCATGGCAAGCGCGCTGCCGCCGGCATTGTCGACCTGACTAAACGCGGGCTCGCAAAAGATACGGCCGTTGTCGCCGAATTGCTTGCACTCTGCCAGATTGGCTGGGTTGCAACGGTCGACGCCGAGCATGTCGAGAATCCCGAGATCTGTCGGCTTATCCGCGACTTCTGCTTCGATTACGTGACCGTGCCTTCATCGGCGGATCGCATAGTCGATGCAGTCGGTCATGCGTATGGCATGGTCGCCTTGCACGATACGGCGAGCAGCGCGACCGGCAACGAATCGCGTAAGGACGATGGCAAGGAAGGCAGCATGGTCGGTTCATGTGACGCCATGCAGGCGCTTTATCGATCAATCCGTAAAGTCGCCATGACGGACGCACCGGTGTTCATTTCCGGCGAATCAGGCACCGGCAAGGAATTAACGGCGGTTGCAATTCATGAACGCTCGGTACGTCGCGATCAACCATTCGTCGCAATCAACTGCGGCGCCATACCACCGCATCTGCTTCAATCCGAATTGTTCGGCTACGAGCGCGGCGCATTTACGGGCGCAAATCAACGCAAGATCGGTCGTGTGGAAGCCGCGGATGGCGGTACGCTCTTTCTCGATGAAATCGGCGATCTGCCGCTCGAGAGTCAAGCGAGTCTCTTGCGCTTTCTTCAAGAACGCAAAATTGAACGTCTTGGCGGCCAGACCTCGACGGACGTGGATGTGCGCATCATTTCGGCCACGCACGTCGATATGCAAACCGCGATGATCGAAGGCCGTTTTCGCGCGGACTTATACCACCGTTTGTGCGTCTTGCAGATCGACGAGCCCCCTTTGCGCGTACGCGGCAAGGATATCGAACTGCTCGCCAATCATATGCTCGATCGCTATAGAAAAGATGCGAGCCGACGCTTGCGTGGCTTCTCGCCGTGCGCCATCGCGGCGCTTCACAATTACGGCTGGCCGGGCAATGTGCGTGAATTGATTAATCGCGTGCGTCGCGCCATTGTCATGGCGGAAGGACGTCAGATTCTCGCTAGCGATCTCGAACTCGGCGAATACGCCGAAGCTGCGCCGACGACGCTTGCGCAAGCACGCGAAGCCGCAGAGCGGCAAGCCATTGAAGTCGCACTCTTGCGTCATCGCGGCCGCTTGGGTGAAGCGGCCGATGAGTTGGGCATTTCGCGAGTCACGCTTTATCGTATGTTGACGGCTTATGGTCTGCGCGCTAAAGCAGATCGCACGCTTGAGGCATCGAGCGCTTAAGACGCACGAGGCGAAGACTAATTAAAGTGTCGGTCGAGCGCTGCCAGTAAGTGCTGCGAGAGTCGCGTCGCGCGGCCCTGAATCGCTCGATCCGATAATCTCGATAACGCATACGACGCCGCCAGCACCGCCGTCAGCGTGGCGCCGTATAGCGCCAAGGCTGTCTCGTTGCTTGTCTCCTTGAACCTTCCCTCAAAGAAATGGAAGGTCACGTAGACACAAATGAAATGCCAAAGATAAATTCCGTAGCTCTCACGGCCTAACGCGGCGGCACAGCGGCGGATCATCGACGGGCTTTGTGTCTTGCGCATGATAGGCGGCGTACTTGCTTTGTGCGCGCGGCGCGTGCAAACGAACAGCAGGAAAGCTACGGCGCTACATGCCGCGAATAACGGTGCGAGGGCATGAGCTTTAGCGAGCCATACGCCGAGCATCGCGGTCACGATGGCAAAGCCAAGCGCCAGCGAAGCGTAGAGGTACGACTTAAGTCGCGTCACTCTTTCGTTGCCCGTCAAGTGCGACCGAAAGGCATACCACGCCCACATGCCAACGATGAAGCACGGTCCCTGCACGGGCGGCCAGAAGTAACTGTACGAGTTGTTCGTCACATCGCAATCGAGCACGCCGTGGCATTCGCTCATCGATGTAATGGCAAAGGAAAGCGCCAGCAGTATTACGGTGGCGAGGAGCAGACGCTTGCGATTCATCGCCAGGAAAAACAATAGCGGTGCAATCAAGTAGAAGAGCATTTCGACGCCAATAGACCATCCTCCCGGGACCACGTTATTGATGGCCGTTGGCGAGAGCGCATGCAGGAAAAGCATGTTGAGGAGGATATCGACCGGGCCATGCACGCCGAGCACCCAAGCGTGTTCGTAACCGGAGCGCGTCGCCCCGTAACTGATAAGGCCGTAGATGACGATGGCCGCATAGTAAAGCGGAGCGATGCGAAAAAAGCGCTTGATGTAGAAGCGTAGCGCGACGTGGCGCGCGTCGACACATCGCGCATGGTCCATCTCGAGGGTCATGAAGATCGTGATTGCGCTGATGACGAAGAACAACTGCACGCCGTACTGCCCCATGTGCGTCAGCAGCGTCACCGCTCCCGGCAGATTGGGGAACTGAAACGATAGATGTACTGCGACAACCCCGACAATCGCGAGCGCACGACCAGCGTCGAGTGCGGCAACGCGTCCTTGCTGCATCGATATCCTCCTTGCATGCATAGCGGCCTTCACAGCCGCGAGGTGCGTGGACATAGATGACTTCAACGAGTTCCCTGATTTCTCCAGCGCGCGCAATTCGATACATGCCGAAACACCTTTGCGTAAATGTGGCCGGCGTCGTTGTTGACGGAAAACTGTTCGAGTTGAATATGTCTTAGCGGCATATCTGCGATTCGCAACAATATTAAAAAAAATGATCGAGATGACATGGCAATTAAATCGTTGCAACCGCTTAACAGTAAAACGTTTAAGCGGGAAATGTTGCTGGCTGATTGCCGCTCTCAGCCAGGCTTTGTCCGCCAATGCCGCTCGAATCCGCCAGATGGGTGCGTTGCAAGCGACTGTAACGCCCAACGAATGAAAGCATGATGTATGCTCCACCACGTAGACTAAGGTTGGCAGCTAGCACATTTGATGGACCTCGGCGCGATTGCTAGCGATTTCTTCAAGATTAGCGTCAATTTGGTATCGCTTGTTGTTCTCTCAGTAAGCGGCAGCGAACAAAGGTGAAAGCATCTTTCGCGTAAAGTTCAACCGTGTGCTGCGTGCTAAAGACTTCAAAAAAATCAAAGTCGGCAAGTTCAGCCAGACGTCGAGGGCCATGGGGGCGCTTTGTGCGAGACCGTACAGAACGCTGTTTTGTGTGCTGTTTCACTGTTGAAGCTTTATTCCAGTGATATGCATTTCTTTCTTTGAGCGGGGCGACAAGGGAGATGACATCGTTATCCCAAGCGCAATGCGAGGGCTTTTGGAAGGACGGATTTCTCCGTCTTGAGAAAGTTGCGGAGCATGCGGAGATTAAGACCTTGCGTACAATTGGCGACCGCCTGCTGCGCGAAAAGGCGGGATTCAAGCAAGGCATGCTGTTCGACTTTTATCCGGAAGGTGAGGGTCCGGACAAGCCTAAGCTCGCGCAATTGCATGGTCCGTCGCATTTCGAGCGAAGCCTCATGGAGAGCGAGTTGAATCGGCGCGTGCAACGTGTCGCCATGCAACTGCTCGGCCCCAAGGCACGCTTCGTGAGCGACAGCTTTTTTCATAAGCCCGCTCATACCGAGGCCGTGACACCCTGGCATCAGGATGAAGCATTCACCGACCCGCGCATCGAACATCGAGAGGTGAATTTCTGGTTCCCCTTGCAGCCGGTGTCGCTGACCAACGGGTGCATGCAGTTCATCGCCGGCTCGCATATTGGACCCGTGCTTCCGCATGGCCCCATTGGCGGCGATCCGAGCACGCATGGCCTTGAATGCGTCACGGGCTTCAATGCTGGCGAGGCGGTCGTTTGTCCGCTCGAACTCGGCGACTGCACCATTCATGCGGGACGTACGCTGCATTTCGCGGGTCCGAATCATTCGGATGCACCGCGCTATGCGTATTCGATGGTGTTTGGCTTGCCACGACGGGCATCGAAAGAAGTCCGCAGCTTTCCCTGGAACGACAATCGCCGTCTCTCACGGCAGGCGCGTGTGAACGACTCCAGGACGCGAGACAGCTTTTGGCCATATTTGTCCCGCAAGGTGCGCGAGTTCGACTACACGAATCCTTATGAATGGCGGCTCGGCGCCGAACGCGTAGCGCGTCTTATCAAGGGTAAGCGCACCGCCGGTTGAGAATTAGAAGCATCAGGGAAAGAGGACGCGTGCGGCAGTCTAAAAGCCGAACGCGTCCTGCCTGAGAAATCGCAGAATTCGGTTAGCCACCGTGACCGGCTGTTCTTGCTGCACCCAATGCCCGGCACCTTCAATCATATGCACCGCGCGGAAATTGCTGCATGCGCGCATGCGCATCGCTTCGTATTGGCCAGGTCGCTGATACATGCCCCAGTCGCTACTTCCAGCAATGAAACATGCAGGCACGTCTATCGTGCTGCCTGACCATGTCTTAAGCGCGGCCGTGTGAGCGTCGCTAGTCGCGCAGCGATACCAGTTAAGCCCGCCTTGAAAACCGGTGCGCGAATATTCTCCCGCATAGACGTCGAGATCGCGTTCCGGCATCCATGCGCATGATGCGATCTGCTCCTCCGAAGGCATATGCGGTGCGACCGTTTCATGCATGCTCTTATCTTTCTCCATCACATAGTAAGTCGGCAACGTAGCGAGTTCTTCCGCGCTCAACGCCGCTAAAGGATGAGGATGATTTTCCGGCCAGTCCGCACTCTTCACGTGAAAATAAGCGCGCAGAAATGCGGCCATGCCTTGCGGCGCGTGCCACATGTCTTCATTCGCATCGGCACCCGAGTAATACCATTGATAGTGCTTACGGGGCGGGTCGAGCGCGTCTAGCGCCGCCAAGACAGTGGCCATCTCGTTCAATGCCGTATCGCCCGCCTCATGCAGCGCATGTTCCGATGCGGTGCCAAATGGAAATGTCGGCGGCCCCGCAAACGGCGCGCTAAGCATGACCACCGACCTGAAGACATCCGGCCTGATCAACGCGCACCAAGCTGCTACGGGCGAACCAAAATCATGGCCGATGACCGCTGCCACGCTGTGATAGCCCAAGGCACTTATAAGCCCAAGCACGTCCCGCACGAGATTTGGAAAATTGAAGTCGTCGAGATCCGTATCGAACATAGCAGTCGCGCCCGTGGTACGCCCGTAGCCGCGCTGATCGGGCGCGACGACATGATAGCCGCCATTGGCAAGCGCCGGCATCACCTTGCGCCAGCTAAAAGCAAGCTCGGGAAAGCCATGCAAGAGCACGATGCATGGCCTGCCCGGCGTTTCGAAACCTGCTTCCAGCACGTGCATGGAGAGGCCATTGCCGTTGTCGATCAGGCGTGAGCGGATGCCATCGGGCAACGGCAGATCCTTCAACGTTTCGGTCATGCATGGCTCCTGTCGAGTTCGGAGCCATTATGCTTCATGCCGCGAGGGCTGCGTAGGCGTCAGCGCTAGAGGATCGAATTACGTTTGCCGAGCTGCTCGAGCGGAACGTCATAAGTCTCCCGCATAGAAAAGATGGACACTGCGGACAACAGACACACCAGCACCGCGAATGCAGCCGGCATGACCCACGACGCCGTACTGTATTTACCTATGAGCGCGGATTCCACTAGCGGCGCAAACCCGGCCACGGCGAAGCCAAACTGCGTGCCGATCGCCATGCCGGAAAGGCGGACTTGCGTCGGAAAGCCCTCCGCGTATGTCGCCGGCCACACTGCATTCGTGATGCTATAAGCGAAGCCGCCGAGCACTACTCCCGCTGCAAAGACGAGCGCATTGCTCCCCGTCGTGATCGACCACAAAAAGATCATGACGCTAACTGCGCACAGCAAGTTTCCCGCGATAAATACAGGTCGTCGGCCGATACGGTCGGATAGCGTGGCCCATAACGGAATGGTGAAGACCGCGATGAAGTTAGCGACGATAGCCGTCCACAGCATGACCGAAGTGCTGATGGGTTGCGCCTGTGCGCGCGAAAACGAAAGCGCAAACACGGCGAACGTCGTGCCTATAGACGCAATGAGCGCGGCAAAGAAAACCTGTAGCAACTCCTTGCGATAACCCGTAAGCAGCGTCTTGAGCGGCATATTCGGCACCTCGCCATGCGAGGCTTCGCTTTCGAAGGCGGGCGTCTCTTCGAGTCGGCTACGCACGATAAAGCCGACGATCACCACCGCCACACTCAACCAGAAAGGCAAGCGCCAGCCCCACGACAGCAATTGGTCTTCAGGTAACAAAGCCGCAAGCGGCAAGACTACAGCGGGCGCAAGCACCTGACCGCCCTGCGTCCCGCTTAAAGTCCAACTCGTGTAATAACCCCGACGATGCGCTGGCGCGTGCTCGAACGACATTGAATTCGCCCCGGCTTGTTCCCCTGCTGCGGAGATGCCCTGCAAGATTCGCATCAACACGAGTAGCGCAGGTGAGAGCAGTCCCGCGGTCTGATAAGTCGGCAAGCATCCCACTAAGAACGTCGAGAGCCCCATCAAGAGCAAGGTGCCGACCATCACGACCTTTCTGCCGAGCCTGTCACCGTAGTGGCCCATGAGGAACGAGCCTAAAGGACGTGCGGCATAAGCCACGCCAAAGGTCGCCATCGATGCAAGCGTCGCGGCGGTCATGTCGCCGGGCGGGAAGAATATCTTTGGAAAGACGAGCGCGGCGACAGTGCCGTAGATAAAGAAGTCGTAGTATTCGAGCGCGCTGCCGATCCACGCCGCGATTGCGGCCTTTCTGGCATGCTTGCCGCCTAGCACGCCCGATGATGTCGTCTCCGAGGTTCGACCAATCGTTTCTGTCGTCATATTGTCTCCGTGTTTTTTTATGGAAGTCGAAGCTTCTATCGTGTTACGCGAGCGCTCGTCTCAAGAAGGCTTTGACTAGCATGTTGTACGAGTATCGCGCGTTTAAGCGGATTGGTTTCGCGCTTAAGCGGCACTTCGACTGCTAGCGGAAGGTTATCGGGCAACACGGCAAGCAGCGCGCGTAAGGGCAACTCCCCTTCCCCGGGCAACAACCGATCTCCACGTGCCTCTGAAACGATGTCAGCGGGAGACGCCATTGGCGCATCACAAAGCTGAACGCTGCCGATGATTTGCGGATCAAGCGCCGCGACCTCTTCCACCGTTCCGCCTGAACGAATGAGATGAAGTGTGTCGATCAGAACAAACGCATTGGGCTTGCCAGAGGACAGCACGATATTCACAGCATCGGCTAGACGCGCGACAGGACGCCATAGCATGAACTCGACATCGAGCGACAAACCGAATGGCGCCGCGAGATCGCATAATGCGCTGAAGCGATCGATGACGCGTGCGCGGTCGGTATCGTCGATATTCACGCATGCACGGTGTGCTCCGAGTTCCGCGCCTGCCTCGAATGTGCTTTCATAGTCACCAATGGAAGTATTGGCCGCAAGAGTAATCACTTCGATATCGGTCACCTTCACGTCGAGCTCATGCAGCAAGCGCTTGGTCGAACGCAATTCAGATGACCTCGCAAGCAATGGATACTCGATACCGCCGTGCACGGGTGAGCAAAGACGAATGCTGATCGCTCGAAAGCCAGCGCTCGCCGCCAGTTCGATAAGATCTGGCGGGCCTACGTGCAGTACCGTGAGATGAGCGAGCGATAGGGGTTTCATCAATACGTTGCCCTTCCACCCGTCAAATCGAACGCCGCGCCGGTGGAAAACGAGCATTCCTCCGTGGCGAGCCATGTCACCATCGACGCAACTTCGTCTGGACGGCCCGCGCGTCCTAGCGGAATCTTGGCGAGCACGAAGTTGCGTGCATTCTCGGTCATGCCGCGCAGCATGTCGGATTCGATTGCCGCGGGCGTCACGCAGTTGACGCGAATCTCGGTATCCGCGAGCTCCTTGCCAAGCGACTTCGTCAATGCGATCACGCCTGCCTTCGACGCGCCATAAGCACCCTGGTTCGGGTTGCCCTCCTTGCCTCCGACCGACGACAGACTCACGATACGTCCATGCCGCGCGCGACGCAGGTAAGGAAGCACTTCGCGGCAACAAATAAAAACGCCCGTGAGATTGATGTCGAGTACGCGCCGCCATGCGTCGATCGAATAAGTCTCTACCGGACCGATATCTCCATTGATACCCGCAGCGTTGATCAACACATCGATCGATCCGAAGCGCTTGTGTGCTTCCTGCGCCGCGTTGGCTACACTGGCGGCATTCGTCACATCTACTTGAGAAGCGAACGCCGCGTGAGCCTGCTCGGCCTTGGAAAAGGCAGCCTCGCTGTCGATATCCCAAAGCACGACCTTGGCACCCGACGCAACGAAGCGCTCAGCAATCGCATATCCGATACCACCAGAGCCGCCGGTGATGACACATACACGGTCCTGCAAATCCAGTTTGTTCATGGTCCCTTTGCGATAGAAATCACTCGAACCGATACTAAGGACAAACGCTGGCTTTGTCGTATGCTGAATTTCCTTTAAGCTATAACTTTTAGTTAAGCTGCACGGCGAACCGATGCGCTTCAAACTCCGCCATATGGAAGTCTTTCGTGCGGTCATGCTCACAGGCTCCATCAACGCGGCAGCCAAGTTGCTCTACGTATCGCAGCCTGCAGTGAGCAAGCTCGTGTCTCACATCGAGACGACACTGGACCTGCGCCTGTTCGAGCGCTCCAAGAGCCGCCTCGTTCCCACGGCCGAGGCACATGCGTTATTCAGGGAAATCGAGCAGGTTTATCAGGCTGCCGTGCGCGTGGATGAATTCGCGCGCGCGCTTTCGCTAGGGCCGTCGAGCCTGTTGCGCGTCACTTGCAGTGCATCGCTCGCAATGAGCGTCGTGGCTCCCGCGCTCGTCGATATCAAGGCCAAGCTGCCTGCACTGACTGTAGGCTGGCAGACGACACTAATGGCGGACATGCCGATGGAAATCTTGAGCAAGGAAGCAGAGGTCGCCGTCGCCGCAATGCCGGTCACGCACGAACATCTGGAAAACGTTTCGTTCATGTACGGCAGCATGGTTTGCGCCTTGCCAAGGGGGCACAGACTTGAAGCGGCATCGGTCGTGTCGCTTGCCGATCTGGTAAGCGAACCCGTGGTGCTGTTCAAGCGAGACATTCCGTTTGGAACCGTGATCGCACAGACGTGCCAGCAAGCGGGCGTCGAACTCAAGTCGACAATCGACGTGATGCGCGCCGATCAGGCACTAGCGCTCGTCGAAGGCGGGCTAGGCGTGACCATCGTCGATGATTTCGCCACGGCAGGAACAGCTCTCACCATACGCCCGCTACGCGAACACATACATTTGACGGCAAGCTTCGTTTATTCGCGCTTTGCGCCGCCATCGCGCAACGCGGTTCTATTCATGCAGGCAGTCTATAAGAATGCGCAGCGCCTAGGCCGCGCCATTCCCGATGCGCGTGTCCCCGGTTAAGCGACGACGCGCTTGACGCCAAGCGCCAAACCGCTGCACGCTTTAACATGAACGAAACGCAAAAATCTCTTACTTACGGAATCAAGCCATGACCACGTCATCCTCTCGCCGCCGCGCCGCCTTTCGCGAACTGGTCAACGCGCGCCGCGCACTGCTGTTACCGGGCGCTTTCAACGCGATGAGCGCACGCGTGGCCGTCGACCTCGGCTTCGAAGCAATTTATATAACCGGCGCAGGCGTTACGAATATGTCGCTAGGACTGCCCGATCTTGGTTTCATCAGCCTCGCGGAAGTCGCGGAACATACCTCTCGCATTCGCGATGCCGTCGATGTTCCGCTCATCGTCGATGCGGATACCGGCTTCGGCAATGCACTCAATGTGCGCCACACCGTACGCACGCTCGAGCGCGCGGGCGCGGACGCCATTCAACTCGAAGATCAGGTGATGCCTAAGAAATGCGGCCATTTCGCGGGTAAGAACGTGGTCTCGACCAGCGAAATGGTCGGCAAGATCCACGCCGCGGTCGACGCACGCGAGGACGCGAATTTCCAGATCATTGCACGCACGGATGCCTGCGCGGTGGAAGGCTTCGACCGCGCCATAGAGCGGGCGCGCGCATTTGTCGAAGCCGGGGCCGACATTCTTTTCATCGAGGCCATCGAGACGCCAGAGCAAATTGCCTCGCTAACCGAACTCGTCGAAGCGCCGCAACTCATCAATCTCGTCATCGGCGGAAAGACGCCGGTAACAGCGCGAGAGGACCTCGAGCGCCTTGGCTTTAGCCTCGTCCTTTATGCCAACGCCGCGTTGCAAGGCGCCGTGCGTGGTATGCAGACGGCGTTGTCGGCACTAAAGACACAAGGCCGTCTCGATGAAGATCCAGGCGTAGTTGCACCTTTTTCGGAACGTCAGCGGCTCGTGAACAAGCCGCTGTACGACGAGCTGGACCGCAAATACGCAGCCGATTAAAGGCTGCTCTTAGCGCTCGCATGCCTCAAGCGAGAGTTTGCTATGCTGCCTTCGAACCGGACGAGTCGCACGTGACGAAGTCCGGCGCTCAATCACTCAGGTAACAAAACGGAGATAGAGATGGCAAAGGGATATTGGGTCAGCGCATACCGCAAGATCATCAACGCTGATCAGGCCGCGGAGTACGCGAAGCAGGCGACGGTTGCGATCAAGGAAGGCGGCGGACGCCCTCTCGCGCGCGGCGTGGCGTCGTTCATTCAGGGCGATGGCGTTAAGGAACGCACGGTAATCATCGAGTTCGACTCACTCGATGCTGCTAAAGCCGCTTACGACAGCAAGACCTATCAGGACGCGCTCGTTACGTTAGGCGATTCAGTGGAGCGTGATTTCCGCATTGTCGAAGGCGTTGAATAACGTCCTGCGCTTTGTTCGACAGGCGATGACGTTCCCTCGTCATCGCCTTGAGTCGCCATTCAAGCGCCGGCTGCATCGGCCAGTTCGTTCAAGTCGTTCACGATGAAGTCCCAATCGCTTTCTGCTTTGAGGTCTGTGGCTTGTCCCGCACCGTGCTCATAAGGCCGAGCGATAAATGCAGTCTTCAGACCGCACGCTCTTGCCGCGACGAGATCGCTATTATGGGCCGCCGCCATGCACACCTCTTCAGGCTTGAGCATGAGCGCATCGACCGCACGCAGATAAGCCTGCGGCGTTGGCTTATAAGCCTGCGCTGTTTCCGCGCCGAGAATCGCATCCCATGGCAGACCACCGTGTTTCGCCATGTCCACCATTAACTTGATATTGCCGTTCGATAACGGCGCAATGATGTAGCGCGTCTTGAGGCGCGCAAGTCCTTTTACGGAATCGGGCCAAGGGTCTAGACGATGCCACGCGAGATTCAACTCATCGAGCACATGCGTTGGAACGGCATCTTTGTCGATGCCGAATTCGGGCAACACGTCGTCCAGATTTTCTCGATGCAAGACATCCAGCCTTACGAACGGTCTTTCGCCACTGCGGACTTTCTGCATTGCGGGTGCATAGCGACTGCGCCATGCATCGGCAAACGCTTCCGGCGACGCGTTCGCTTGACCGAGAGCGTTTAGAAACGACGCAGCTTCCCGCGCTATGCCGCCGCGCCAGTCCACCACGGTACCGAAAACGTCGAATACGAAAGCCTTTACTAAGGGCTGGGTCACGAGACTTCTCCGTTGGCTTCAATTCTCAAAGCTAGTCTAGCAAGGCCACAGCTCCCTGCGCTTGGTTCTACCGCGTAAGACTGTTCGCAGTATGGCCAAAGCGCGTTAAATGACACTGTGACACTGCATTTTGTCGATTGCATGCATCATGCAAGACACCGAATGCAAAACGTGACGACGCCATATTTTGACCATCGCGAAAAAAAATGCTATTACGACGAGGCCTCGCGTCTGCTCAAGAGCGGACGAAAGCAAACCGTAAGCGCTCCGGCATGCCGCCGCCGCGCGCCAGCACAAAGTCACTGTGAACCCAACGACAACTCTTGCTTCGTGGTCAGCCCACGATACTCAGCTTCTGATCGCCTGCGCGCTCGGCCTTGCGGTCATCATCCTCTCAATCGGCGTTCTCAAGCTCGCGCCGTTCCTGTCTATCCTAGTGGGTACATTCGTTGCCGGTTTCGCTGCGCATCAACCGTTGGAAGCCATTGCGCAGGCCTTTAGCAAGGGTGCGGGAGCGTTGCTCGGCGATGTCGGCATCATCATCGCGCTCGGCGCCATGCTCGGTGCGCTGATGGCCGAGTCGGGGGCAGCGGATCGGTTGGTGACGACCCTGCTCGATCTTTCCACGCCCCGCAGTCTGCCGTGGATGATGGCGCTTGTCGCGATCATCGTGGGCCTGCCGCTCTTCTTCGAAGTGGGCCTTGTATGATGGTGCCGATCATCTTCGTGATGGCACGGCGCTCCAAGCAGCCGATCCTGCGCATCGCGATCCCCGCGCTCGCCGGCATGACGACTTTGCATGCATTATTACCGCCGCATCCAGGGCCGCTCATTGCCGTGAGCGCATTGCATGCAGATCTTGGACTGACGCTCGGGCTCGGTTTGATCGTCGCGCTGCCGGCCGTGATTCTGGCGGGTCCGCTCTACGGCATCTGGCTTTCGAAGCGCATGCACGTCGAAGAGCCAGAAGAGATGGGCATACTCTTTACCGAGCATGCGGATGGCGCAGCGACACCGGGCTTCGCAATCTCGCTTATCACGATACTTCTACCCGTCGTGATGATGCTCGGCCGCACTATCGCCAAGCTCGCGCTTACCAAGGACACGCTGCTTTACGACACGCTCGACTTCGTAGGCGAACCGTTGATTGCGCTTGCTCTAACGGTACTCTTCGCCATCGTGATGCTCGGTTGGTCGCGCGGCATGGCGCGCGATCGCGTAGGCGGCATCTTGCGCAAGAGCCTGCCGCCAATCGCGGCGCTTCTGCTCACCATCGGCGCAGGCGGTGGACTCAAGCAGACACTCGTCGCCGCAGGCATCAGCACGACCATCGGCAAGATCGCCGTGGGCGCGCATCTGCCGCTGGTCTTGCTTGCGTGGCTGATCGCAGTGGCGCTAAGGCAAGCCACCGGATCGGCAACAGTCGCCACGACGACGACAGCCGGTATCGTGGCGCCCGTGGTTAGCGGCTTGTCTGCCACGCACAACTCGTTGATGGCGCTTGCCATCGGCGCCGGCTCCGTGTTCTTCTGTCACGTCAACGACGCGGGCTTCTGGATGGTGCGCGAATATTTCGGCTTAACGCTCAAGCGCACCGTAGCCGTTTGGTCGGTCTTGCAGACCATCGTGTCGGTCGTCGGACTCGTGCTGACCCTCGCCTTGTGGGCGCTGCTCAACTAGCGATGTCTTTAATCTTTACGAGGTCGCAAAGTGCTTCTCGACTTCCATCGCTTTGTCGAGCCCAACAAAGCGGTTGTATTCCTCGAAGGTCGTGAGCCGGTCTGCAATGGCATCTGTCGTGCCTTCGCGCATGAAGTCGATCATGACTTCCTTGACAGCTTTATGCATGGCAAGCATCGACTCGATTGGGGCGAGGGTGTAATCGAAGCCTATTTCGTAGGCCTCTTTCATCGAGACGAACGGACTCTTTCCCGTTCGCGCCTGATTGAAAAGAATCGGCTTGCCTAACGGCTTGAGACGACGCGTGAGCTCGCGCATGTGTTCGAGGCTTTCGGGCGCATCGGCATAGAGGCCATCCGCGCCTGCTTCGGCGTAGGCTTCGAGCCGCGCGATCGCATCGTCGATTCCGGTTACTGCAATCGCATCCGTACGGGCCACGATGAAGAAGTCCGGATCGGTGCGCGCCTCGATCATTGCGCGCAACTTGAGCACCATCTCGTCTTTCGATACGAGCTGCTTGCCCGCATAGTGTCCACATTTCTTGGGCAATGCTTGATCCTCGAGATGCAGCACCGATGCGCCCGCTTCTTCCCATAGACGGATCGTGCGCTGCACGTCGAGGATGCCGCCGTAGCCCGTATCGGCATCCGCGAATATGGGCACCGTCGTCACGCGGCAAATGCGGCGGATATGCTCGAACATTTCCGTCTGCGAGAGTACGCCGATATCCGCCTGCCCTGCAATCACGCCGGATGCAACGAAACCGCTAACGTATAGCGACTTGGCGCCGGCCTGTTCCGCTAGCATCGCGGTCAACGCATCGTGCGCGCCCATGCAAACGAATGGGCCCTCTTTAAATAATTCGCGAAAACGGGCTGAACGGGTCAAGATGATTCTCCGGCAAGTTGAATGATGTCGATGTGTCAAGCGAAGTAAGCCCAACTGCGCGCTTTTCGATCCTTCAAAAGAAAGCGCGCAATATCGTCTGCAAGAAGGCGCGTCTGATCGATCTCGTCGAGTCCTTCCAGAAGCGCTCGCTGCTGTGCCGGATCGAATTCGAAGTGAATCGTTTCCAACCCATGTGCGCGAATTTCGAGCGCACCGAGATCGACCTCGATGGGCGTTCCATCGCTAGCAGCAACCGCTATGCGCTCGATCTCGGCAGCGTCGAGTCGCACAGGAAGCAGTCCGTTCTGAAGACAGTTGTTATAGAAGATGTCGCCGAACGATGAAGCGATGACGCATCGAATGCCCGCTTCCTCAAGCGCCCACACCGCCATTTCGCGCGAGCTGCCACAACCGAAGTTGCTACCACCGAGGACTGTGCATGCGCTTCTGAATGCGGGCTGATTGAGAACGAAGTCCTCACGTTCACCACTTTGCGGACCGTCGCCGCAATAACGCAAGGTCTCGAGCAGATAGGGTCCCAACTGTCCGCGCACGAGTTGCGAAATTCTTTCGATGCGGATGATGAGATCCGTATCGACGTTGTCTCGCATGAGCGGAGCCGCTGCTCCGGAGATGATCGTCACCGCTTTCATTGCGACGCCCCTTCCGTTTGACGCACACGTGGCGCGGCGATATGCCCCGCAATGGCGCTAGCTGCGGCAACTGCAGGGCTAGCCAGATGCGTACGCGCACCGGGACCTTGCCTGCCAATGAAATTGCGATTCGAGGTCGATACGCAACGTTCGCCACGCCCAACCACGTCGCCATTTGCGCCCACGCACATCGAACAGCCCGGCTCGCGCCATTCGAAGCCAGCGGCACGGAAGATCGCATCGAGCCCTTCCTGCTCGGCTTGACGCGCCACCGTGAGCGATCCCGGCACGACCCAAGCCTTCACGTTGCTGGCGACATGCTGACCATGGACCACATGTGCTGCCGCACGCAAGTCTTCGATGCGGCTATTCGTACACGAGCCTATGAATACGCGGTCCACGCTTAGTTCATCCAGATGCTGTCCGGCACGCACGCCCATGTAGTCGATCGCATTTTCGGCGGCATGACGGCGCGATTCATCATCGAGCGATGCGGGGTCGGGTATGACATCGTCCAGCGCAATCACGTGCTCGGGACTCGTGCCCCACGTGATCTGTACGCCGATGGACGACGCATCGATACCGATCTCGCGATCGAACTGTGCCTCCGAATCGCTTGCAAGCATCTTCCAGTCGGCGACAGCCTGGCCGAACTGCTCGCCTTGCGGTGCATAAGGCTTGTCGCGCAGATAAGCGAACGTGGTTTCATCGGGCGCGACGAGGCCAAACTTGGACCCCAGCTCGATGCTTAGATTGCACAGTGTGAGGCGGCCTTCCATGCTCAATGCTTCGACCGCATCGCCCGCATATTCGACGGCATAGCCCGTGCCGCCAGCCGCGCCGATCTTTCCGATGAGATACAGAATCATGTCCTTCGCGGTCACGCCTTCGCGCAGCTTGCCATTGAAGCGCACACGCATCGTCTTTGGGCGCTTCTGTCGAATGGTTTGCGTCGCAAGCACATGCACGACCTCCGTCGAACCGATACCGAAGGCAAGCGCGCCCATTGCACCATGCGTGCATGTATGACTATCCGCGCAAACGATGGACGTTCCTGGCAAAGAAAGGCCGAGCTCCGGTCCGATCACATGCACGATGCCCTGAAGGCCTGCCTGGCCTATGTCGAAGATGGGAATCGCGTGATGCGTCATCTGCGTGCGCATCGATTCGACCATCTCGGTGCTCCAGTCGGCATCGCCTGCGCGGCGTCCTGGGGCCGTCGAAATCACATGATCGACGGTGGCGAAGGTAAGCGCGGGACTATCCACGCCAAGGCCGCGCTTTTCAAGCACGCGGACCGCTTCCACGCCGGTGAGCTCGTGCATCAGATGACGATCCACGTGCAGCAGATCGGCGCCACCTGCGAGATGAGCAATGGTATGACTGTCCCACAACTTGTCGAAGAGCGTATGCATGATCAATCGCTATGCGTGAGATGACGCTGCCATTTGAGGAACATGAGATTTACCAGTGTGGCGAACACGAAAAGCATGAGCGCAAGCGCCATGATCGTGCTCGTTTCGTTGCGGTTCATGGCGATCATCAACATGCGGCCGATACCGCTTTGCGACGCGAACATCTCGCCGATAAGCGTGCCAAGCAAGGTAAGCGAAAAGCCGATGCGCAGTCCCGCTACGACTTCAGGCACGCATGCGGGCAGCAACACATGACGCGCGAAATCCATCGGGTTCATGCGGTAAGTGCGGGCCGCGCGTGCGTAGATAGGCGGCATATTCTTTACCGCATTCATGGTGAAGAGCGTAATCGGAACGATCCCGTGTATCACACCGAATACGATCTTGGCCCATAACCCGAGACCGCAAGCGAGCAGCACGACCGGATAAAGCGTGACCTTGGGAATGGAATAAAAGCCCATCATTAGCGGCTCCATCACCTCACCGGCCAAGCGTCGCACGCCAAGAAGCAGACCGAGAAAAACGCCTGCTACGGCAGAGATGGCGAACGCTGAAGCAAATGCAAGCGATGTGACATAGAGGCTCTCCGGAAAATCCGGGTCGCTGACTATATGCATTGCACGTTGGACGGTATGCAGCGGCGTGGTCAGCACATCGGGGCCAAGCCACCCGCTTGCGCCTTGCCAAAGCCCGACCAGCACCACGACGAGCACGAGCGCGTCCATCCATCGCCGCGTGTGTCGCGGCCTTGCCGTATGCGTGACGACGACAGTGCTCATGCGGCCTCCCTTCTGATGCGCCGATAGAGACGCGTTTCCGCTGTGCGTAAAAGGGCGTTGAGCGTGGCAACGAAAATCAGCATCAGGAGCATGAGGCCGTACATCGTCGAATTGTCGAACGCGTTGTAGGCGAATGCGATTTGATAACCGAAGCCCGACCCGGACAACACGAATTCACCCGCTACCACCGCGATGAACGCGTAGACCACGGTGAGCTTGATGCCTGTAAATACGAACGGAAGACTCGCGGGCAAGGTGATGAGGCGCACCTCGTCTAGCGTATTTAAGCGGCATACGCGCGCCGTGCGCAACAGCACACGAGGCACACGTTCAAGACCATTCAAAGTATTTACGGCCATGGCGACGACCGCAAAGAGAAACCCGATGCCAACCAGAGGCCAGCGGTTCAAGCCGAAGATCACGATCAAGATCGGATACAGCACGAAGACGGGCACCGCATAGTAGGAAAGCAGCAAGGGGTCCAGCACACGCCTTGCGCGCGGCAATCTGAACAGCAACACGCCGCCGATAAAGCCCACTACCACCGCAAGCGCAACCGCCAGCAATGCGCTGCTAAGCGTCTGCACGATATCCACGGTGTATTGCCCTGACGCGAGAATGTCCCAGGCGCTCACCGCCATACGCGAAGGCGGAATGAATGAGACAGGATTGATCCATGCAAAACGAGTCGCTATCTCCAGCAACAAAATGAAGCCGATGACTATTCCCACGCGCCAGCGTGCGGCAACGCTCATGACTGGCTCCCTAGCGCTTTCATGGCCTCTTCGCGCAACAGCCCCCACACTTGCGCGGTCAGTTCGCCGAAGCGCGCATCGAGTGCGATCTTGCTGTCGCGAAGACGCGGCCAGCCGGTTTCAATGGTCGATATGAAGCGTCCCGGACACGCCGACATCACACCAATGCGATCGGACAGCAGCACCGCTTCGTCGATCGAATGCGTAATGAGCATGATGGTCGCGCCCGTATCGCGCCAAAGCTTGAGCATCTCATCGCCCATGAGGAGACGTGTCTGCTGATCTAATGCGCCGAATGGTTCGTCGAGCAACATGAGACGCGGACGCACGACCATGGCGCGCGCGATGCAAACGCGTTGCCGCATTCCGCCCGAGAGTTGCGCGGGATAAACACGCGCGAAAGACTTGAGACCCATGAAAGACAATGCATGATCGACGCGCGCCTTTACTTCGTTCTCTGCCACGCCTGCGCGACGCGCCGCAAAGGCTGCGTTGTCAAAGACGTTGAGCCATGGAAAGCTCGCGTCTTCCTGAAACACGACGGCCACGCCATCCGGAACCTCGCGTCCCACTGCATGCCCTTCGAATTCGACAGTGCCGCCGCTTGCGGGATTAAGGCCTGCGAGCACATCCAGCAAAGTGGACTTACCGCAACCGGAAGGGCCGACAACCGAAAAGAATTCACCCGCGCGCAATTCCAAACTTACGGGGCCGAGCGCATGAAAAGGAGGCTTGCCTGCAATGCCGGGATAAATGCGCGTGACATCGGTCACGCGCGCTTGCACACGATCCCCCGCCTGTGTCGCAGCGTCTGTGGAAACAACGGAAATTCGCGTGCGACGTGACAATACGCTCATCGCGTGCCTCACTTTTTCGTTTGCAGATCGGCGGGAAGCAGAGACTCGTCGACGATCTTCGACCAATCGAACGGGCCTTCCGGAATGGCCTTGACGAGTATCAGGCCCTTGAGCACTTCTTCCATGCCTTTGCGATCGAAGCTTCCTTCGCTCCAGTACTTCGGATCGGACTCGAGCACGTTATTGACCGCCGACGTCGCGACAGCGGGGTCCATCTTGTATTGCTTCGCCAGAATCTGCGCCGATTCTTCACGGTGCGCGGCAATGTACTGCACCGCCTTGCGACGCGCATTGATAATTCCGCGTATCACCTCAGGATGCGACTTGAGATAGTCGGTGCGCACGATGCCCACGGTCTGTGTCTCGTTAGGCACGATATCGGAAGAGCGAAAAGCAATGCGCAACTGATCTTTTTTCCCGCTATAGGAAGGCTCCGTCATGTAAGCGACATCGACAGCGCCTTGTTGCAGCGAAGTCAGCATACCGCTAGAACTACCGACCGGCTTGCGCTGCACTTGGCCCGCGAGACCTGCACGGTCTAACGCAATCGTCACGACCGTATCCGTAGTCGACTTCGGGCTGCTATAGCCGATAGTCTTGCCCTTCATTTGTTTGATGTTGGTGATGGTGCCGTTCTTTAGTTCCACCCAGACAAGGTCGGCGAGACTCTGCACGCCGCCATGCACAATTGTCAGGTCGACACCTTGTTTGACTGCGGAAATAGCGGCCGGCAGGGCGACCTCGCCATAAGGAATCTCGGAAGCCATCGCATTGCGCACGGTGGTGCCGCCGCCTTCCGATGTGATGAAGCCCGTTACGTCCACGTTGGCTTCCTTGAAGAAGCCTTTTTCCATGGCGACCGCAAAAGGCACGCCATACATGCCGTCACCCCAATGCGTCACGGTAAGCGGCGCGGCCTGCACATGCGTCGCGCAAACGGACGCAGCAGCGAGAGACATTAAAAGAACACTACGGGCGATTCTCCGTATTCCAGACATGTAGGCGTCTCCATCCATGTTGGGCGGTCTCGCATCGTGCTTGGCGCATGCGGCCGCACTATGTTTTTAAGCTTCCTGACTAAGCGGACTATTCAGCCGCGCGCGAAATCGAGCTCGCACGTCTGCCTTAACCGTGCAAGTTAATGTATGCATTAAATTCTTTAAAGTCCAGAAATGCCGGGGGCGGACATACCCGTGTTCGAGCTGGCTCGACTCTTGTCGCGTGCCTTAAGGAAGGCGCTGCTTCAGGCCTGTTGAATGCCGAATTGTTGCAGTACGCTCGTTTGGTCGCGCCAGCCGCGCTCTCGATGTGCACGATATAGCGCGCTTGCCGTTGCCGCATCGCCGCATTGCATCGCGTCGATGATGCCGTAATGCTCTTGCACGGATTTCACGGGTTGCGGATGCGGTTTGACCATTTGGGTAAAGCGTCGCACGCGATGCACTTGATCGCGACAATTCATGACCACGCTTTGCAATCGGGCATTCCCGCTAAGCGCGACAAGCGTTTCGTGAAAGACTTCGTCCGCGGCAGCCCAAGCCAACATGTCGCCGCGTTCGTATGCCGCGCTCATCGCCTCGCACGCGGTGACAAGGGGTGTGATGTCCACGCCCTTCTTCGACGCAATAAGGCTGGCAGCCGTCGATTCCAGGCTGATGAGGACCTGGTAGATGTTCCTGATGTCGGAGATGGAAGTTGGCACGATACGAATGCCATGCCTAGGCACGATCTGCACGAGTCCCTCGCCCTGCAGACGAATTGCGGCTTCGCGAATCGGCGTGCGGCTGAAGCCCAGCATCAAACCGAGTTCCTGTTCGAGCATGTAGGAACCAGGCGTCAATTCGCTTTCGATGATTCTGCGGCGTAATTCGGCATATGCAAGCTCGGTCGTGTTGCGCTTGACGGGTTTCGTTCCGTTAGCGGTTGCGACCGGTGGCTCGTCCTGCACGATCTTTACGCGCGTGGCGCTCATGATTTGCGTCTCCTTAGCCGATGTTAGCACCGGCAATGACGTTATACGGCTGCCAGATGCGCGACGAGTTTTCTGCAGGCTTCGGGCAGGGCATCGAGCGAGCGCATTCCTATCAGGAGTTCACGCGCGGCCCATTTATCCGTTAAAGCGACGACGCAGAGCCCCGAAGACCTTGCATGTTGGCGTGCGACTGCATCGGGCATGACACCAAGACCAAGGCCTGCACCGATCATCAGACATTGGGCATCGTAGCCTGTCACCTGAATGCGCACGTTGACGGCGCGGCCATCTTCGTTCGCGGCTCGCGTAAGACATTGGCTTATAGCGGTATCGGCCGGCAAGACGACGAATTCGAAGTCTAGTGCTTCGGCGAAAGCTATCGAATTTCTTAGCGAAAGCGCGTGACCCGGCGGCGTGACGAGCACGAGATTGTCGGTACGATAGGGAAGCGTCTGAATAGCACGACCATGCGGCACGGCTGTAAAGACGCCTATGTCGGCCGCGTTATCGGCGATCGCGCGCACGACTTGCATACTGGGCTTTTCGTCCACTTGCAAGCGAACATTGGGATGACTGGCCGCGAAAGACTGAATATCCTGAGGCAGGAATTGCACGATGGACGAGTTGTTCGCCGCGATGCGCACCATACCGCTAAGGCCATTGGTGAAGTCGCGCATTTGCAGGGCAATATCGTCGAAATGATGCAGCGCGCTAAGCGCCAAAGCGACGAGCCGTTCCCCCGCTTCGGTCGGCACTACGCCTTTATTCGTGCGATGCAATAAAGGCACGCCGAACATGGCTTCAATCTCGCTGATACGTCGACTTACCGCAGCTGCCGCAATGTGTTCACGTTCAGCCGCGGCGGCAATGGTGCCTGCCTCGGCGACCGCGACGAAGAGTCTCAGCGAAAGCGGATCGATCGAATGCATAGGGCTTGTTCAGGCCGTTGATGATCGTTAAGAGCGGCAATCGCAGTGTACTGAAATTTGACTCGTCATCGCATATCGCGATGGCGGCATGACGAAGCGTTGCTTTGCGACACTCACCGCATCAAACAGAATTAGCTCCAGGACGTCGTTGAAGGCCTTGACCTTAGGAGCATGAAAATGGAAGCCGAAGTCGCTCAAGCCACGCGTATTCGCGTGTTCTGGCAACCGGGATGTTCGTCGTGTCTGCGGACCAAGGAATTTCTTACGCGTCAGGGGATCGAATACGAATCGATTGACGTGCATAACGATCCGGAAGGCCGCGCGGCGCTCTTGGCGCTTGGTGCACGTAGCGTTCCGGTGGTCGCGCTCGGACAGAGATACACGTTTTGCCAATCCATCAACGACGTCATCCGTTTTCTCGATCTCAAGACCACGGCAGCGCCGCCGTTGCCTCCCGAACAGCTCGTCGCAAAGCTCGCGCACGTACTCGAGTCGAACGCGCGCTATGCGAGGCAGTTCGGTCTTGAGCATTTTCGAAAGCCGTTTCGTAATCGCAATCGCACGCCGGCTGGTTTGACGTTTCACGTATTCCGCGTCGCCGAAATGGGTGTGCAAGCCGCGCATCAGATTGAATTGCGCTTCGAGGGCTTTGACGATGTGCCGCCTGACAATTGGACCGCAGAAGACATCGCGCGTTGGGGAGAAAGCGTGCGCGTCGAACTACTAAAGTGGTGGGAACAGGAAACCGATCGCACGCTTGCCTATGACGTGCCGACTTACTACGGCCGCCGCTCAATGCACGAAGTGCTTGAACGCACCGCATGGCATAGCGCGCAACACACCCGGCAGGTAATGCTCATGCTTGAAAGCGAAGGAGTCACTGTGGACCGACCCTTGAGCGCGGACGACCTCGGGGGCCTGCCTTTGCCGGACGAAGTCTGGGACAGATAACTTCAGGCCAAGACGGAAGCGAGCAGGCCCATTCAGCCGCCCGCCTAGGGCGGCTTTTTTTAGTCTGATGCTAAGCAAATCATCCGCCTTTTCGCTGCGGCATAACGTATACGTTGAGCGATACAAGGCGCTTCTTCTCTTATAATGTAAGGCATTCCGTCCGTCTTCCAAGGCGGATTTTCGTCCATGCCCGGGCGATAACGCATCTGGAATGCCCATCATGGCTGAAGCCCGGACCGCCGAAGCGATCAGCAAGCCGCGAGAAAAATCGACCGCTACGGTCTATCAGAGAATTCGCGAGATGATCCTGCGCAACGAGCTGCGCCCGGGTACGCAATTGCTCGAGCAAGAACTGGTGCAGATGTTCGGCGTAAGCCGCACACCCGTTCGCGAGGCGCTCATCAGACTGCAAAACGAACATCTCGTACAGATCATTCCACGTCACGGTGTGCGCGTGCGCAATGTGTCGATGGCGGATCTCGAAGAAGTTTTCCAGGTGCAGACAAGTCTCGAAGCAACTGCGGTGGCAGCAGTAGCTTCGCGCAAACCAAGCGCGCGTGATATCAAACTACTCGAAAAATCCTGCGCGGATATGGAGCGCGCTTTTGCTAAAGACGATCGCGATGCGTGGGCGGCGGCATGCGAGCTTTTCTATGCGCACCTCGTCGAAATGAGCGACAACCCGAGGCTGGCGCAAATAGTCGGTGAATGTGCCGATCAAGTGCGCCGCGTGCGCGAACTCACGCTAAAGCTCATCAAGCTTGACGACGCAAGCACCAGCGTCCTGCGCGATGTCATCACCGCGTTGCGAAATGGCGATGCCACGAATGCCGAAATGCTTTGCCGTGAACATCGCGCACGGAGCCTTCAAACGCAGATCGAAGCCCTGCAACGCTACCGGATTCTCGACGTGTGAGACCGATTACGCGTGACTTGCTTCCCACACCGTGCGTGACAGAGTTTCAGTGCAAGCCCGCTCATTCGCGCGCTCCGACGCAATCAGCACTTCACGGTCGGTATGACGGCACACCACATGGCTTACGCGTCGCACGCCGATGCCAAAGAGACTGCGCTTGCCGCCACCGAGCACGATGAGATCCGCGTCGAGCTCGTCTGCAGCCTCTGCGATGATACGTCCGACGTTGTGACCATCGGCAGGCGTTCTGCGCGTCTCCCAGTGAGCTTCGACCCCTGCCTCCTCCAGCATCTTGGTGCTACTGCGATAGACGACGAGCGCAAGCTGGTTGACGAGATCGACCGTATCGCAGCAAATCACATCTGCTTGCGATGCCGTCCACCACGGAGCGCTGTCGATGACATGCAGCATGGTCAGCCGGGCATTGCTTTCACGTGAACGCGCGATCGCGACGGACAAGGCGGCTTCGCTGAAGCCAGGACCCACGGCGACGACAATATGTTGGTACATGGCGCTAGCTCCTGTCGATACGTTTGTTGGTTGGTGCATGTCGTCATCATCGTCGTCAAGAATTAGCAAACAGTGAGGAGATTGCATTCTGAATGCACCACGTCGGGGCGATAAATTAAACTGATAGGCTTCTACCCTCATTGCGGCTCGAATGGACCATCGCGAACTGCTCAATCTCGCCTATCTGCGCGCTTTCCGGCTCGTTGCGCAGACGGGCAGCGCCACGCGCGCCGCCGTCGCTTTGTTCCGCGCTCAGTCGGCAGTCACGCGCTCGCTACAGGAACTCGAAGCCGCCGTTGGCGAGACGCTGCTCGAACGCCGGTCATCGGGCATGCTTCCTACGCCGGCCGGCCGCGCCGTTCTTCTGCGTTGCGAACGCATCTTCACGGAGCTGGAAACCCTTGCACAGTGGTGTGCAGCGCGCCAGTCACGGCGCCGCGTCAGCAGCGGCGACGGCCTGCCGGCGTTTCTGCTGAACACGCGGCGCCTCCAGTTGTTTTCCGCGCTGGCGCGTCATCGACATATGCCGAGCGCGGCGCAGACGCTCGGACTTAGTCAGCCCGCGGTGTCTAGCGCCATTCGCATCATGGAAACGGGCGCGGGCATGCAGCTTTTTTATCGCAGCCCGCGCGGCTTGCTGCTCACGAGCGAAGGCGAAACTTTTGTCTTGCACGTGCGTCGCGCGCTTAACGAACTGCGCCATATTCCCGACGATATCGCCGCATTGCGCGGGACGATTCAGGGCTTCGTCACGGTCGGTTCGCTGCCGCTCGGGCGTACGTTGATCCTGCCGGGCGCGATAGCGAGAGTGGCCGCGCAATATCCGGGCGTGCGCATTATCACCGACGAAAGCGCCTATGAGACGCTCGTTGCCGGCCTGCGGGCGGGCGATATCGATTTCGTGCTCGGCGCGCTTCGGCAGAACGATGCATCGAGCGGTTTGACCAACGAACGTTTCATGTCGGAGGACATGGTCGTGATCGGGCGGCGTGGTCATCCGCTTGCCGAAATCGACGGACTCACTCTTAAGGAACTCGTCTCGGCACAATGGATTTTGCCGCGCAGCCACGCCCCCGCGCGTGGCATGTTCGAGGCGCAGTTCAAGCGATGGAAAATGAAGCCGCCTATGCCGACTGTCGAAACCGCCGACCTCGCGGTCATTCGCGGTTTGCTGATGAACACCGACATGCTCGCGGCGGTCTCAGCGCAGCAATTGCATTATGAATGCGAGTCGGGCCAGCTCATGGTGCTCGACATAGCGATGCAAAATACAAAACGCGATATCGGTCTGACCTTGCGCGCCGGTAGCACTCCCTCGCCAGCTGCCCGAGCGCTGATCGACGCCATTCGGCTGACGGTGGACGAGGTCGGCCATACATTGCGGCGTGAAACGGCTCGGAAAGAGACCGGCACGACGCATCGTGTTTGAAATTTTGAATGCCACCGCGTGGTTTTTTGCATGCATGTCGGCGGGCGGAGTATCGTGGCAGTTCGCTCAAGACGAGGATTTCGGATGGACCAGCAGCAATGGGATGCCATGGACGCCTACCTGTGCCAGCAAACCCAGGCACACGACGAGGTACTCGAAGCAGCGCTCGCGGCGAGCAATGCGTCGGGACTGCCTCCCATCAATGTCGCACCGAATCAGGGCAAGCTGCTGAACCTGCTCGCACGCCTGCGTGGCGCACGCCATATTCTTGAAATAGGCACGCTAGGCGGCTACAGCACCATATGGCTCGCACGCGCCCTGCCGCCTGACGGCACGCTGCTTTCGCTTGGAGGCCAATCCCGACTACGCCGAGGTGGCGCGCAAGAATCTCGAACGCGCGGGACTTGCTTCGGTTGCAACAGTCGTGGTCGGCGCGGCGGCCGCATCGCTTGAAGGGTTCGTGCGAAAAAGCATGCGCCCTTTCGACTTCATATTCATCGATGCCGACAAGAAAAGCTATCCCGAGTATCTGCGTCTCGCGTTGAGCCTTAGCAAGCCGGGCACGGCGATCGTTGGCGACAACATTATCCGTCGTGGCCGTATCGCCGATGCTGACAGCACCGAGCCCGATGTGATCGGATTGCGCGCCTATTTCGACATGCTCGCAACCGATCCACGGCTCTCCTCCACCGCCGTGCAAACGGTGGGCAGCAAGGGATGGGACGGATTCTCGCTGTCCATCGTAACGAGCTAGCAGCTTTATTAGAAGCTCAAGCCAGGCGCCTTCTCCACTGCTGCCAGCGGGAACGCATGCGCGGCATGGCAAGCCGCGCTTCTGCAAGCGGCATTTGCCTGCACTCGACATGCATGCCTCTGGCGGGTGCTTCGCTCACGAAGTCATCGATGATCTCGCGTACGTCCGGGTCGATATGGTCCGCACGAGAAGCATCGAGAATGACAGTCGCGTTGTCAGGAATGGTGCGCAGAAGATGCTTTAGCGTGACCTTGCCGAGAAACGACACGTCCTTTCGAAACGAGAGCAGGTAATGATCGTCGTGCTGCGTCATCGTGATCGGCCGCTTGAGATTTGCGCGCACGGCAAGCACGAGACTACATGCGATGCCAAGCACAATACCCATGAGGAGATCGGTCAGCAACACGCCAGCGATTGTCACGACAAAGGGTGCAAATCGCTCGAAGCCTTGTCTGGCGATGGCGACAAACAGCGACGGCTTGGCAAGCTTGAGCCCGGTGAAAATCAATATCGCAGCCAGACATGCAAGCGGAATGAGGTTGATCACGCTCGTCAACGCAAAGACGCTTGCAAGCAGCAAGACACCATGTACGAATGAAGACCAGCGACTTTGCGCGCCCGCGTGAACGTTTGCCGAGCTACGCACGATGACCGATGTAATTGGCAATGCGCCGATAGCGCCCGCCATCATGTTGCCAATGCCTTGCGCTTTCAATTCGCGATCGGGATGTGCACTACGTCTCTTGGGATCGAGTTGCTCGACCGCCTCCAGGCTCAACAAAGTTTCAAGGCTCGCGACGATGGCAAGCGTGAATGCGAGACGCCAGACATCCGGGTTGACGAATTGCGAGAAGTTGGGCAATTCAAGCGCATTCGTGAATGCTGCGAACGTTTCAAGCGAAGGCAATGCCACGCGATGTTGCGCGGGCGGCGCCAAGCCCGGCGCGAACATGTCGAGTAAAAGCGTTACGCCAATACCGAACGCCACCACGGCAAGCGGCGCGGGCACGGCGCGCACCACGGCAAAACGTCGCATGGCGCGCGTTTCCCAGCCAGCGAGCATGGCAAGGGACATCACGGCCACGGCACAAGCAGCGAAAGATACCGGACCGAAAGGCGTATCGAGCAAGCCCGGTCCGCTCGCGGCTGGTGCGCCTGCATTGGCGAAGCCCGCGGCCAGGGGTATCTGCTTGATGACGAGCAATAGGCCAATGGCCGCAAGCATGCCCTTGATCACCGACGACGGCACATACGCTGCAAAACGTCCCGCCTTGAGCAAGCCAAAGCCGAATTGAATTGCGCCCGACAAAAGCACCGCTAGTAGAAATGCAGAAAAACTGCCTAGTCCCGCGATGCCATCGACCACGATGACGATAAGCCCCGCTGCCGGTCCGCTTACGCTCAATTGCGAGCCGCTAAGCAATGCCACGACAATGCCGCCTATGATTCCGGACAAAAGCCCCGCAAAGGGCTCCACGCCCGACGCATTGGCAATGCCAAGACACAGAGGCATCGCCACGAGAAATACGACTGTGCCGGCGAACAGGTCGCGCGGGAACTGGCTTAGACGATTGCTAAGGTTCATAAGGATTTAGTCATGTGGGTGCCTGCTACGTTTAACGAATTCACGCAGCATGAAATGAGCGACGATCGAATCAGCGTCCGGCGGCTTCGACGAGTTCCGCGTACAACGGCACCATACGAGGCGCGTCATAGCCGGAGGCGAGCACTTTGATAAGCCCGTCGTGCAGGCCGAAAATCCAGCCGTGCACGAGCGGAGGCTCATCGCGATCGATTACGATCCGCGTCTGACGCAGAAGCCGCACTTGTTCGAGCACATTGAGTTCCGCCAGGCGATCAGCGCGCGCATCGAACTCTTCCAAGTCGTCGAGTTCACGTCGATGCCGCTCGCCTAAAGCGCACACCGGGGCAATACGGCGATTGACGTGCGGTATTTCATTCAAGAGCGGCAACAACGATGCTCGCACACCGCCGCATCCATAATGTCCGCATACGATCACATGATCGACCTTCAGCACTCGCACCGCATATTCAAGGACGCTCACAGTGTTGTCGTCCGACGGCGAGAGCAAGTTCGCGATGTTGCGATGAACGAAAAGATCGCCGGGGTTAGCGTTCGTGATCGTTTCGGCAGGCACGCGACTATCCGAACACCCGATCCACAACACCTTGGGGCTTTGCCCCTCTGCAAGGCGTGGGAAAAATTGCGTGTCCGCCTGCGCGGTTTCGCGAGCCCAGGCAATGTTTTCCAGAAGCATGCGTTTCGGTCGATTCATGGCGTTCTCATGACGAGCATTCGATGGATTGCACCCGCGTTGCAGTGCAGCGAATCCTTACGAATCACTTTCGCCGAGAAAGTTCAGCGCCGTCCAAGAGAAAATAATTCGCCTCGCTATTTATTTCTCTTGAGATTTTCCTTGGACGACGCTAACACACGCTCAAGAAAAATCGGTCGAGCGCGACAAATGCTCCCACTTGTCGATTTCTTCGTTGAGCGCCACTAGCTTCGTTTTGACAAGAGAGATTGCATCGCTCCCAAGAAGAAGATGCGCAGGTGGATCATGGGCTTCGATGAGGCTTAGCAAGGCTTGGCCGGCCTTGGCTGGATCGCCCAATTGCTTGCCGCTCTTGGCCTCACGCGCCGCGCGGATCGGGTCGAACAGCGCGTCATAGTCTGCGATGCTGCGCTCCGTTCTGACCATCGAGCGGCCAGCCCAATCGGTACGAAACGATCCGGGCGCAACGGCCGTTACTCTTACGTTGAAGTCCTTGACCTCTTTGGCCAACGTCTCTGAAATGCCTTCCAGCGCGAATTTGCTGCCGCAATAGTATGCAATGCCCGGCATCGTGATGAAGCCGCCCATGGACGTGATGTTGATGATGTGGCCGGCACGGCGCTCCCGCATGGAAGGCAATACGGCTTTGATCATGGCGACCGCACCGAATACGTTGACATCGAACTGCCGGCGCATTTCCTCCAGCGGCGATTCTTCAAGTGTGCCTTCGTGGCCATAGCCAGCGTTATTGACGAGCACATCGATCGGGCCGTATGTGCGCATTACTTCCTCGACAACAGGGCCTATGCGGTCAAACGCCGTCACGTCGAGCACGACTCCATGTGCCGATCGGGGCTTGATAGCCTCGAATTCCTTGAGGGCGTCACCATTGCGAACTGTGCCGATAACCGTGTGTCCTGCATCCAGCGCGCTTTGCGCGAAAGCGCGTCCAAAACCCGAACTCACGCCGGTGATGATAAACGTCTTGCCGTTTGTGTTTTCCATGTGAACCTCTCCTATTCGACTCGTCGCGCGCACCATGCCGCAACACCTGTCCAATATTAGAGAGCGCGCATCGTTCTTGATACGCCGGTTCTTCTCGCATGTTTGCCTAAAGCTATTGGCGTATGGATTCGCGGCTGCAAAGCTGGCAAATTAAGGGCTGTCGACACATCTTGCGGAGCCACCGTGATCACCCGCCGAACGCTAGCCACCGAAACCAGACGCCGCATGATCGAGCTGCTGATGCGGCTTGCCCCTTTGGAAGGCTATAACCTCACAGCATTGCCAGACGTGCGTTTTCTGCGTTCGAACAGACCACTGCGTCGCACGCCGGTACTTTATGACCCGGGCATCGTCATCGTCTGTCAGGGCCGCAAGCGTGGCTATTTCGGCGAGCAAGTTTATCTATACGATGAGCAGCATTACCTGGCCGTGTCGGTGCCCGTACCCTTTTCCATGGAGACGGATGCCAGCGCGCAAAAACCTTTGCTTGCCATCTATTTCCGGCTCGATCTCAACGTTGCAGCAGAGTTGATCATGCAACTCGATGAACACGGCGCAACCGTAACGTCCGAACCTCACGGCATGATCTCAACGCCGCTGGACAAACAACTCGGCGCGACGGTTCTGCGCTTTCTCGAAACCATGAGTGACCCGCTCGAAGGTCCGGTTCTTGGGCCGGCTCTCGTGCGCGAGATTTATTTTCGAGTGTTGACGGGCGAACAAGGTCCTTCGGTGCGCGCGGCTTTGACACGGCAAGGTCAGTTCGGGAAAGTCGCGCGAGCATTGCGCAAGATCCATCAAAGTTTCGATGAGCCGCTCGATGTTGCGCTGCTTGCAAGCGAAGCCAACATGAGCGTGCCCGCGTTCCATTTGCATTTTAAGACCGTGACCAACACGTCACCAATGCAATATTTGAAGTCGACCCGGCTGCATCAGGCGCGGCTGCTCATGGTGCGGAACGATGTCACCGCAGCCGTCGCATCGGCGCAAGTGGGCTACGAAAGTGCTTCGCAATTCAGCCGCGAATTCAAGCGTTTGTTTGGGCGCAGTCCCGTCGATGAAGCCCAGCGTCTCAAAGACAGTTTCGCGCTGCCAGATCCCGGACCGGGTTCGGGCTATGTGTCATCGCATTGATGCGTGGATCGTCTGTTAATCTTCCACGCAGATCAATCCTGCTACCAAACGCATGAACGAAGCCTTCGTCGAACTGAAGTGCGGACCCTATCCGTTGCGCATCGAATATAAGTGGATCAATCCTTCGCGCATCGATGCTCCAATCGCGGTATTTGTGCATGAGGGGCTGGGTTCAGTTGCATTGTGGAAAGACTGGCCGCAGCGGCTATGCGACCGATTGAACTGCCGTGGTCTCGTCTATTCGCGTCCTGGCTATGGACGGTCGACGCCGCGCCCTCCGCATGAAAAGTGGCCTGTGACCTTCATGCATCGTCAGGCGACGAAGATATTGCCTGCGCTTCTAGATGCGCTCAAGGTAAATGCGTTCGAACGTTCTCGCATGTGGCTCGTAGGCCATAGCGATGGCGGGACAATCGCACTGCTTTACGCAAGCACCTTTCTCGAAGCGCTTGCCGGACTGATCGTGCTTGCACCACATGTATTCGTGGAAGCGATCACAGTCAAAGCCATAAAGGAAGTGCGAAGCGCCTATGAGCACGGTGCGTTGCGAGCAAAGCTCGCTGGCTACCATGAGGACGCAGATTCCGCCTTTTATGGCTGGAACGACGCATGGCTCAATCCGGAATTTCTGCGTTGGGACATTACAGACGAAATTCGCTCGATCAAACGGCCATTGCTCGCAATACAAGGCCACGACGATGAATACGCGTCGATGCTTCAGATCGACAAGATCAAGGCGTCCGTGAATCACACTCATCTCGTCAAGCTAGCGGCTTGCGGACATTCACCGCATAGGGATGCCACTCAGGCGGTCAATGATGCAATTGC
The DNA here is from genome assembly GCF_023631025.1 of Caballeronia sp. GACF4. NCBI lineage: Bacteria > Pseudomonadati > Pseudomonadota > Betaproteobacteria > Burkholderiales > Burkholderiaceae > Caballeronia > Caballeronia sp. GACF4. The sequence goes on along the minus strand of NZ_JALQDW010000021.1, from coordinate 88,960 downwards.
AGATTTCGTTACCCGCTCGTCTCTGCCGTGAACTCGAGCGATCAATCGAAAGGCCGTCTGCGCCATGATGCCATCGCGCAAGCCCGCACGGCGATTAAGTGACCGTGCCGCGCGTTTGGGCAGATGATCGCAGTCGGTCCAATGCATCTTTTATTGCGGTTAAATCGACGTTGTTCGTCTCGAGCGAGCGAACCCTCAGGGGCTCTAACTGCTTAAACAAACCACTCGCCCGAAGGACGAATGCGGCTCAAGCCTCCGCAGGCTTAACCGCTGTTTCTTGTGACCGCCGCAAGCGTTCGCGGCTGTTCGACAAATGCATGCGCATGGCGGCGCGGGCAGCTTCCGGATCACGCCGCTCGATGGCGTCGTAGATATCCTCGTGTTCGCGGTTCACGCGATCGAGGTAACTGCCGGGGTCGTTATGCGCAAGCGCAGCGGAATTTACACGCGTGCGTGGAATGATCGTGTTGCCCAACTGGCTAAGGATGCTGTGGAAATAACGGTTGCCCGTAGCCTTGGCAAGCTCGAGGTGAAATGCGACGTCCGCGGCAACCGCGTTGCCCGTGCCTTCTGCAATGTGCCGCTCGAACTCGTCCAGAGCATGACGCATGTGCTTCAGATTCTCTTCGCTTCGCCGCATTGCCGCGAGACCTGCGGCCTCGGCTTCGAGACTGATGCGTAGTTCGAGGATGGCCATGACGTCGCGCACGGTGAGATCGCCCGCAGCTTCGATCTGGAAGCGATCGTGATCGGTCGCTTCGAGTACAAAAGTGCCAATGCCATGACGCGTTTGAACCAGGCGCCCCGCTTGAAGGCGCGATATCGATTCTCGTACGACCGTACGGCTAACGCCCAGTTGCGCCATGATCTCCGATTCGGTCGGAAGCTTGTCGCCAGGCTGAAGCGCGCCGCTGCGAATCCGTTCCGAAAGTTCGGCGACAACTTCCTCGGTCAGATTGCGAGAGCGGCGAAGACCGCCGGCTGCGAGAGCTGGTGACATAGGGCGATTGAAAAAGGTAGACGAGCCATTATAGGGGCGCAGACTTGCTTGTACGACGACTGATGCCTGATCGAATACAAAATGCCTTAAGCGCTCAACGCAAAACACAAAAAACCGTTATGGTTCAGGCAACTAAAAATGTAACAAACTGTTGATCAACCATTTGACCGAGCGTAAAGTTCAAGTACCGCTTGAAGTCAAAGCGCGTGTGTCATGTTTTGCAAGGCATGTAAGCATTCAAGGCGCGCGCCTCGCTTTCAAGCGGTCGACTTCCGGTCGAAGGCTCGCGAATCCTCGTCCGCATCCGTTGGATTCGCCATCACCTCGCGCACTCGCGAGCCTCCCTGAAGCGGTTCACCGGCTTACCGCGTCGCGCCTCTCACTCTCCGATTACGCGGCAAACCGGTGTGCTTAGAGCCTCCAAGTTGCGTTCGTGCGAACGCCTTCGTGGAGCGCGGCACCAAGTGGGCAGCAAGGAGACAAGCAATGATGCGTGAAGTGACTGGAGCTTTTTTTGGCTCCCGCAAGTTGGACGAAGCACTGGAAGACCTCAAGGCGGAGGGCATCACGAGCGACCGCGTTCGCGTCGCGAGCATGTCCGGGTTCGCCGATTTCACCGCCAGCATGGAACTGAGCACCAGTTCACCGACACAGTGGATCACCGCCGAATTTGCAGGCTATGCCGATCTAGCCACCACCGACGGCGGGTATGGGATTGCATCGACGGGCAGCGACGACATCCTACCTGGCTTCGATAACGATGAATCCGCTGCATACGGTATAACCCGAGTTTTCGTCAGCATTCGCGACGAAGCCGAAATGCGCGCCGTATGCGATATCTTCTCGCGCCTGGGCACTGATGATATCGACGCGGAAGTCGCGGCGGCCTGACCCGCCGCGATCACATTCAATCGTTTGTATGCAATAAACGTTTGCTTGATTACTGCGCTGGTGCGGTCACGGGCTTCGCTTTCTTCTTGTGCTTGAAGTGAAAACCCTTGCTCGTACCAGTGGCAGCCGAAGTATTGTCACCGCCTGCCGTCGGCGCGGCCGTCGCTGCGCCGTGCGCGTTGCCGCCGCCAGCGCCGCCATTACCGTTGCCACCTTGCGCCATCGCCGCGCCCGACGCGCCCAGCATCAAACCCGCAGTGAGGGCGATAAGTGCTGCCAATCCATTCGTCTTCATGTCGTTCCTTTTTGCGTAGAGTCAGTCGAGTGTGTATTCACCGTGCAGGCTTTTGAATGCCGAATGCAATCGGCGAGCGGCTTGGCATGAGACCTGCTCGCCAGACGTATTCGCCTGCAAAGTCCAAAAGCCATAAGATGGATGCGCCCAAAGTCAAAAGCCCAGCCAAGCCGCCTCGGCGCAATAAAGCCGAAACGCCGACTGTCTCTCCAGCAGGTTTCGTGCGCGTTCGCGGCGCGCGGGAGCATAACCTCAAAAATGTCGATGTAGACGTCCCGCGCGATGCGCTGGTCGTCTTCACAGGCGTGTCCGGATCGGGAAAGTCGTCACTTGCATTCGGAACTTTGTATGCAGAAGCGCAGCGGCGGTACTTTGAATCAGTCGCGCCCTACGCGCGGCGTCTGATCGAGCAGGTCGGCGTACCGGAAGTCGATTCCATCGAAGGATTGCCGCCCGCCGTCGCCCTGCAGCAGCAGCGCGGCACGCCCAACGCACGTTCGTCGGTGGGAAGCGTGACCACGCTTTCCAGTCTCGTTCGCATGCTGTATTCACGCACGGGCAGCTATCCGCCGAAGCAGCCCATGCTCTACGCGGAAGACTTTTCTCCCAACACGGTTCAGGGCGCGTGCCCCGTCTGCCATGGTCTCGGCCGCGTCTACGAAGTGACCGAGAAGTCGATGGTCCCCGACGACTCACTCACCATCCGCGAACGCGCCATCGCCGCATGGCCGCCAGCGTGGCACGGTCAGAATCTGCGCGACATACTCGTCACGCTGGGCTACGACGTCGACACGCCCTGGCGCGATCTGCCGAAGAAAGACCGCGACTGGATTCTCTTCACCGACGATACGCCCACCGTGCCGGTCTATGCGGGCCTCACACCCGCCGAGACACGTGCCGCACTCAAGCGTCGCGCGGAGCCGAGTTATCAAGGCACCTTTACGGGCGCGCGCCGTTATGTGCTTCATACCTTCGCCCACACGCAAAGCGCGCTCATGAAGAAGCGCGTGTCGCGCTATATGGTCGGGAGCGACTGTTCGTCGTGTCACGGCAAGCGACTGAAGCAGGAAGCGTTATCGGTGACCTTCGCGGGACTGGATATCGCGGAGTTCTCGCGTCTGCCGCTTACGCGGCTTGCGCAGATGCTCGCGCCCATTGCGCGCGGCGAATGGCCCGATCATGAAGAAGCACGCGAGCAAGACGTGCTTGCCAGGGACGTGCGGCAGGCGGCAATTGCGAAGCGTGTCGCGGCGGGTGGATCGGCGCATAAAGCATCGCCCGATGTACGGCGCACGCCCAACTTGTCCAATGAGAAGCGCGCCGCCGCCGAGCGCATAGCAGCCGATCTCGAAGAACGTCTTGCCACGTTGATCGATCTCGGCCTCGGCTATCTTGCTTTGGATCGCGCGACGCCCACCTTGTCGTCAGGCGAATTGCAGCGCTTGCGGCTAGCCACGCAACTGGCCTCGCAACTCTTCGGCGTGGTGTATGTACTCGATGAACCCTCCGCCGGTTTGCATCCCGCTGACAACGAAGCGCTCTTTGCCGCGCTGCAACGGCTCAAGGCTGCCGGCAACTCGCTTTTCGTGATCGAGCATGACATGGAGACGATGCGTCGCGCAGACTGGCTCGTCGATGTCGGTCCCGCTGCGGGCGAAGCCGGTGGACATGTGCTTTATAGCGGCCCGCCCGCGGGTCTCGCATCGGTGGAGGCGTCACAAACGCGTCTGCATCTGTTCGCGTCCCATTCGAACACCGACCGCGCGCCACGCACGCCGCGCGGCTGGCTGAAGCTCGCGGGCATCACGCGAAACAATCTGCATGAGATCGAAGTTGCGTTTCCGCTCGGTTGCTTCACGGCGGTGACGGGTATATCGGGCTCGGGCAAGTCGAGTCTCGTCAGTCAGGCATTGCCCGAACTCGTGGCGCAGCATCTGGGAAGAGCGCTCGATGAGCCCGACGAAGACGAAGCCGATCCGCTCTTCACGGTCGTCGAAGCGCCTGCGGAAGGCTCCATCGTCGAAGGCATGGACGCTATACGGCGCCTAGTGCGCGTCGATCAAAAGCCGATTGGCCGCACCCCACGTTCGAATCTTGCGACTTACACGGGACTTTTCGATCACGTGCGCAAGCACTACGCCGATACGCCGCTCGCGCGCAAACGCCATTACAGTGCCGGCCGATTTTCCTTCAATGTCGCGCAGGGGCGTTGCCCGACTTGCGAAGGCGAAGGCTTCGTGAGCGTCGAACTGTTATTTTTGCCGAGCGTGTACACGTCGTGTTCGACGTGTCACGGTTCGCGTTATAACGCCGAGACACTCGAAGTCACGTGGAATGGCAAAAACATCGCCGAGGTGCTGGCGATGAGCGTCGATGACGCCTGTCTCTTCTTCGCGGATGAGCCCAATGTGATGCGCGCGCTTGCCGTGCTGCGCGATATCGGCCTCGGTTATCTGCGGCTCGGTCAGCCTGCCACCGAACTCTCGGGCGGCGAAGCGCAGCGCATCAAGCTGGCAACCGAACTGCAGCGCGCGCATCGCGGCGACACGCTCTATATCCTCGACGAGCCCACAACCGGACTACATCCCGCCGATGTCGATCGTCTAATGGCGCAACTTCAAGGACTCGTCGACGCAGGCAATACGGTCGTGGTCGTCGAACACGACATGCGCGTCGCGGCCCAGAGCGACTGGGTCATCGATATCGGTCCGGGCGCGGGAGAAGATGGCGGCAAGATAGTCGCGGCCGGCGTGCCTGCGAGTGTGGCGACGCTGGCCGCAAGCCGCACGGCGCCTTATCTACAAGACGCATTGACCTGAGCAATCAATACAAGCCTAGCCAGCGCCACACGTGAAACTTCAACGTGCCGAGCATCTCGTGCAATCCGCTGTCGGAATCGATCCATCCTTCCGGGTGCGGCACGAGCCATGACTTTGGATTGCGCACGAATGCAACCGCAGGCTGCGGGTGTAGGTCGAAAGCATCGAATGCGAGCAACGCGCGGCGCATATGCAGTGAGGACGTGATGAGGATGGTCGTGTCGTATTGACGCGAGCGTAGGATTTTGTACGTATTGCGCGCGTTCTCGTAAGTGTCGAGACTCTGATCTTCGAGGATGAGATCCGCAGGCTTCACGCCACGATCCACGAGCAGACCGCCGTATAGTTGCGCTTCGGTTTGTTCGTGATGCTGCGGATTTCCGCCGCTCATGATGACCTGACACTGCTTGTCCGTTTCGACACAGGTTTTGTACAGGGCGGCAGCAAGGTCGACGCGATAGATGGAATCGGCCAGTGGAACGAGATGTTTGTTGCGATCGTATTCGGTCCCACCGCCCAGCACGATGATCGCCGTACGGTCCGCGAGCCGGGGCGCCTGCTTCGACCCATAGCCGATCTGCGCGAGGCTTATCATCGGCCCTGCAAGCCAGCTACCGAAGAGCCAGAACACGGTTCCGGCCACGAGGAAGATCACGAGGCGGCGTTTGCGCCACACGATGAACAAGGCGACGAAGACAAGCAGCAGGCAGAGTAGATCCAATTACGTTTCCCGTCGTTTTAAGGTTTCAAATACCTTGCATCATGCGCATGAAACTTGCAAGGCGAGGCTATGCAGTACGAATACCGTCGTAACGCCGCGACAAGTATCAGTCTGAACGATTTGCGTGACATCAAGCGTGGTCGATATCGCACACGCAACGCGTTGTCTTCCGGGCCTCACCGTGCGCCATCGCACGGACGATCACCCCCCGTAATTCGTTAAATACGATCAAACAAGATTCGACGGTGTTGCGAGTGCTCTTGAGTCGTTTGACCAGCGATTCACCGAGTGCACCACCGCCCGTTAGCAACGGGACTGAGCACGGTCCAAAAAATCGAATATTCGTTTGATACCCGCTTCAGTCCGTTTGCACCGTTGGCCATGGTTCAAGGGAAACCAGAGAAAATGAAAACTGAATTGCGCCGCATCCTTGCCGAGTCCGCACGCCTCGACGTGTCGATCGACACTCTCTCCGACAGCGACGACCTGTACGCAGCCGGCCTCTCCTCGCTTGCAACCGTGCACGTCATGCTCGCGATCGAAGACGAGTTCGGCATCGAAATTCCGGATCAAATGCTTACGCGACGTCTGTTCTCGAGCGTCGATTCGCTCGCGGCCGCCGTCAAGGAGCTGCAAGGTTCGCAGGCGGACGCATGAACGCCGCCACGCAAGAACTCGAAGCAGCAGGACACGTTGAAGGCGACGGCGTGATCGCGCCGCGCAGCGAAGGCGAGTTGCTCGAAGCCGCGCGTCGCGTCTCGGCCATCGCCGGCAAGCATGCGGCAGCGGTCGACAAGGATGCACGCTTCCCCGCTGAAGCCGTGGCCGCAATGCGTACGGAGCGTCTCTTCTCTGCAATGGTGCCGGCAAGCTTCGGCGGCGACGGGCTCTCGCTCACGGGCGTGGCCCGCTTGTGCGAAACGCTCGCGCAAGGCTGCGCATCCGCCGCGATGATCTACGCCATGCATCAGAGTCAGGTCGTCTGCATCGTCGATCACGGCGCGAATGTGCCCTGGCAGCGCGCGTTTCTCACGCGCATGGTGAACGAGCAACTGCTGTTGGCATCGGCGACATCGGAAGAAAATATCGGCGGCAACATGCGCACGAGCGCATGTGCGGTCGATCTTGCCGATGACGCCTTCAACATCGAAAAGCTCGCGCCGACGATTTCGTATGGCACGTATGCCGATTGCATTCTCGTAACCGCACGCCGTCATCCCGACGCGCCGCCGTCCGATCAGGTGCTGATCGTCGCGCCTCGTTCGACGTGCACGCTCGAATCGCGTGGTACGTGGGACACGCTCGGCATGCGTGGCACGTGCAGTCAGGGGCATCGTCTCACTGCAAGCGGCAAGGCCGAACAGATTCTGCCCTCGCCTTTCTCGAAGATCGCCGATGAAAGCATGCTGCCGGTTTCGCATACCTTGTGGTCCGCGGTGTGGATCGGTATTGCGTCGGATGCCGTGAATCGCGCGCATCAGTTCTTCCGTAATCAGGCGCGTGGCAAGCCGGGCGCATTGCCGCCTTCGGCCGCGCGTCTTTCGCAAGCCGTCACCCTCGTGCGCATGATGCAGGCGCGTCTGCGCGAATCGCTCGCCTCGGTCGAGGCTGCGCAAGCGGAACGGCTCGCAAGGCAGGCATTGCAGACCGACGACAGCGACGCACCGTTGACCGCGTCCATCGGCATTGCCTCCGATCTGAACATGCTGAAGCTCGCCATTTCGCAATCGGCCGTGCACGTCGTGCAAGAGACGCTGATGATCTGCGGCATGGCGGGTTACAAGAACGATACGCCCTTCAGCGTGGGGCGGCACTTGCGCGATCTGCACTCGGCGCCGCTCATGATCAGCAATGACCGCATCGAACTGAACACCGCGAATCTGCTGCTCGCGCAGCGTTCCGCAACCGGGACCCTATAACGATTATGAACATGCCGAACGAACAGGCCGCGCTCATGCAGGCCGAAGAACAAGCACATAACGAGACCAGTCAAGTGCCCTACGATAAATCGGATTTGACCTTGCGCGACCGGCTGATGGCCGCCGGCATTCTCATCGATACGGGCGAAGACGGCCTCTATGGCCGCAGCGCGGTGTTCGAGGATGTGGTGGACCGTCTCAACAACGCGATCACGTTGCTCGGCGCCGACCAGCACGCGGAATCGTTGCGCTTTCCGCCGGCCATGCGCCGCCGCGACTTCGAAGACAGTGAGTACCTGAAGAGCTTCCCGAACCTTGCCGGCACGATTCACTCGTTCCAGGGCAATGATCGCGGACATCATCGTCTGCTCGAAGCGCTCGACAAGATCGTGCATATCGGCGAAGAAGAAGAGCGTTCCGATGACTGGATGGATCAGCAAAAGCCGACGCGTCTCGTGCTCACGCCCGCGGCCTGTTATCCGATCTATCCGCTCGTTGCCAAGCGCGGCAACCTCGCCGAAGACGGCGCGATCTTCGATGCGTTCTCGTATTGCTTCCGTCACGAACCGTCCATCGATCCGGGCCGCATGCAGATGTTCCGCATGCGCGAGTACATTCGCGTGGGCAGCCCCGAGCAAGTAATGGCGTTCCGTCAGAAGTGGATCGAGCGTGGCTCGCTGCTCGTGAATCTGCTGCAACTGCCGTTCGAAATCGATCTGGCTAACGACCCGTTCTTCGGACGCGGCGGCAAGATCGTGGCCGACAGCCAGCGTGCGCAAGAACTCAAGTTCGAACTGCTCGTGCCGGTTGCAACGCCCGACCGTCCGACCGCATGTTTGTCGTTCAACTATCACATGGACCACTTCGGCGAGTTGTGGAACATCCGTCAGGGCAATGGCGAAGTGGCGCATACCGCATGCGTGGGCTTCGGCATGGAACGTACGACGCTTGCGCTCTTCCGTCATCACGGTCTCGATGTGAACGCGTGGCCCGCCGCAGTGCGTGAACTGCTGTGGGGCAATGCGGCGCCGCTCGTCGCCGATGGCCTCGGCACACTGGGCAAAGACGCATGAACGCACGCTCGCCCGAGCACGCCGTGACTGGCGCGTCCAACGAACAGTCTGCCGCTCAAGACGAAGCGAGCCGCCATGCGTTGCATCGCGGCGAGCGCGTCTGGCTGGAGACCAACTGTTACGTCGATCTGTGGATCGAGCTCTTGCACCACTACGGCTGCGATCCGCACGCCGCATTGAGCTTCACCGTGACGCAGGCGTTCGAAGGCGATCAGTTCACGTTCCCCAAGTTCTCGCTCGACGATATCTCGCGGCTCTACGGCTTGCAGGCCCAGGAGCTCGCGATTTTCGACACGCTCGAAGCTCACGTGCGCGAGCAGACCAAACGCGGTCACGTAGTGGTCGCCGAAGTGGATGCGTTCTATCTGCCCGACACGCGTGCAACCGCGTACAAGCAGTCGCATTCGAAGACGACCATTGCAGTCGACTCCATCGATGCAGCGGCAAAGCGCATCACGTACTTCCATAACGCGGGCTATTTCGCGTTATCGGGCGAGGACTATGACGGCGTGTTTCGCCTGATGCCAGACCTTGCAAGCGACGTGCATGCGCTCTTTCCGTACGTGGAGTTCGTCAAGCGCACGCGTGCGCCGCTCGAAGGTCAGGCGCTGGTGCAACGTTCGGTCGATCTGCTCAAGCTGCGCTTGCTCGATCGTCCGACATCGAACCCCGTCTCGCAGTGGCGCGCGGAGTTTCCCGAGCATCTACGTGCATTGCTCGAGCGGGATGTGTCTTACTACCACCTCTACACGTTCAACGTAATGCGCCAGCTCGGTTCGAACTTCGAGTTGCTGTCGAAGTATCTGGTGTGGCTCAATGCGCACGGCGTCGAAGTGCCTGAGGCAATCCAGACGAGCGCGCAATCCATGGCGAACGAAGCGATGGTCATGCAGTTCCGCCTTGCGCGGGCGCGCATGCGTTCACGGCTCGACCCGTGTACCGACTGCCTCGATTCGCTCGAAGCATCTTACGAGAAGGTCATCGAACCGCTCGCCGCGCGTTTTGTTTGAAGCACCGGGGCCACGCTGCTCGCGTGGCCCGTGCTTCGTTCACCATGTTCATCTTCGCCCATAGAAGGAAGGAACATGCATTCCATGTCCGATATGTCCAACGCTTGCCTGCCGCAACGCCTCTCCGAAGGGTGGACGTGCACGAGCACGGCTGCGGGCGCTTGTGCGACGCCTGCATCGCTCGATGAAAGCGCGCATTGGATCGATGCGCCCGTGCCCGGCACGATTGCATCGGCGCAACGTGCAAACGGCGTTGGCGAAGATGCGCTCGCGCAGCCCTACGCGATGTCGGATCACTGGTATCGCGTGCGCTTGCAGGGTGAAGGCAAGCGGCGCGTGCGCTTCAATGGCCTCGCGACAATTGCCGAAGTGTGGCTCGATAACGACAAGCTGCTCGACTCCGATTCTATGTTCGTCGCGCACGATGTCGATCTGAATCTGCAAGGCGACGCGACGCTTTATCTGTGCTTTCGTTCCATTCAGCCTGCACTTGCCGCAAAACGCGGCCGTGCGCGCTGGCGTCCGAAGCTCGCGCAGCCAGCGACGCTGCGCAACGTACGCACGACCTTGCTTGGACACATGCCCGGATGGTGCCCGCCGATTCAGCCAGTGGGTCCGTGGCGCGCAGTGGAACTGATCGGCGAAGCGCGCAATGGCATCGAGCGTATCGAGCTTGCGCCTTCAATCGATCGTGCCGATGGTCTGCTCGACGTCACTGTACATTTCTATCATCCGCAAGAGCCGGAGGAAATGCATGTCGAATGTGGCGATGGCGAGGCCACGGCGCCGCTGCAATGGCGTGACGCGCATACGCTCGCGGGACAAGTGCGCGTGCCGCAAGCGCGGCTCTGGTGGCCGCATACGCATGGCGCGCCATCGCTCTATGCCGTGACCTTGACGAGCGAAACGCTTGGTCGTATCGCGCTTGGTCAGATTGGCTTTCGAAATATCGAAGTGGATCGCGGTGCGGACAAGACGGGCTTTCAGATCATCGTCAACGGCGTGCCGGTGTTCGCGCGCGGCGCATGCTGGACTTCCGCCGATATCGTCGCGCTCGACGCATCGCGCGACAAGCTCGCGGCCATCTTCACCCTGTGCCGCGGTGCGGGGCTCAACATCATTCGCGTAAGCGGCATCACGCTTTATGAATCCGATACCTTTTACGAACTCGCGGACGAATTCGGCATTCTGATCTGGCAAGACTTTGCGTTTGCCAACTTCGACTATCCCTCGGACGAGGCATTCAACCGAAGCGTGCAACTCGAAGCAGAACAGTTTCTTGCGCGCACGCGGCGTTTTGCATCGCTTGCAGTGCTATGCGGCGGCAGCGAAGTGCATCAGCAAGCGGCCATGCTGGGTCTGCCATTCGATGCCTATCAACAAGGCCTTTTCACGCAACTGCTTCCGGAAGTCATCGCCAAGCATCGCGCCGATGTGGCGTATGTCGTGAACTCACCGAGCGCCGCGCCCGGCGACAGCGTCTCGATGCCCTTCGGCACGCGCGGCGGCATCACGCATTACTACGGCGTCGGCGCATATCAGCGCCCCTTCGACGACGCGCGTCGTGCGCAAGTACGTTTCGCTTCCGAATGCCTTGCGTTCGCGAATGTCCCCGACGATGTCACGCTGCGCTCTGTACCCAATGCGGCGCGCGCGCATGAGCCCCGCTGGAAGACAAGCGTGCCGCGCGATCCCGGTTCCGCATGGGACTTCGACGATGTGCGCGAGCACTATCTGCGCGAACTGTATCGTGTCGATGTGGCGCGTCTGCGTTATGAAGACCCCGAGCGCTATCTCGAACTGTCTCGCGCCGTCGTCGCCGATGTGATCGGCGCTGTGTTTTCCGAATGGCGTCGCGAAGGTTCGACCTGCGCGGGCGGCATCGTATGGAATCTGCTGGATCTGCGTCCGGGCGCGGGCTGGGGTGTGATCGATGCGCGTCACAAGCCCAAAAGCGCGCTGCATGGGCTTGCGCGCGTGCTTCAACCTATTCAGGCGCTGATTACCGATGAAGGCCTCGACGGCCTCGATGTGCATCTCGTCAACGAGACGGCTCGCGAGATACGCGCACGCGTCGAACTGTCGTGCTTGCGCGATGGCGCGGTGAAGGTCGCAGGCGGTGCGAGCGATGTCGTGCTATCTCCGCGCAGCGTGCAGCGTATCAAATCGGCTTCGCTGCTGGGCGCGTTCTTCGACATCGCCTATGCATATCGCTTCGGTCCTCGCGCGCACGATGTCACGCATGTGCTTCTGCGCGATCAGGGTACCGGCGCGGTATTGTCAGAAGCTTTCCATTTTCCCGATCCTTCCATTGGCGAGCGACGTGATGTCGGATTGAACGCGACCATCGGTCAGGATGACAAAGGCTGGTTCCTCGACATTGCAACGACACAGCTTGCACGATGGGTGCACGTGGTCGATCCGGACTATTACGCGAGCATCGACTGGTTCCATCTTGCGCCCGGCGTGCCGCGTCGCGTGCCGCTCGTTGCGCGAAGCGCACATGTTCGCGCGGCGCCCGAAGGCGATGTGTTCGCGGTCAATGGATCGAAAGGTGCGGTGTATCGCGGTTGAGCAGTCTCGCGATTATCGGGCTCGCAGCGCATCGACGATGCTCAGCCTCGCGGCACGTACGGCAGGCAGAAAGCCACCGACGAACCCCATGATCATCGAGAATAAAACCGTTTGAATAACGACCGATGGCGTGAGCACGAACCGGAACGACAGGTCCGCGAACGTCTGAAAATTGGTCGTCGAAAACGAAGCGAACTGCATGAGTGCCGCGCAGCCGAGGCCGACGAGTCCACCGGCAAGTCCCAAAAGCAGCGCTTCGAGCAGAAACGCAATCAACACATCGAAGCGCTTGAAACCTAACGCGCGAAGCGTTCCAATCTCCGCGACCCGGTTCGCGACCGAGGCATACATGGTGATCATCGCGCCGATCATCGCTGCTATCGAAAAGATTATCGAAAGCGTGATGCCAAGAATATTGATGAACGTGGATAGCGCCTTTGACTGATCGCCGTAGAACACTTGCTCGCGCTTGGCTTCATCGGCAAGACGAGGATCAACGTCGATATCCGCGCGAAAGCGGTCGAAGGCATCGCTGCGGGCAAGCCTCACGACCATCGACGAATAACTCGTGCGGCGAAACGACTGCATGAGTTGATCGACATCGCCCCATATCTCCGAATCGAAGCCGCTGCCGCCTGCATCGAAATGGCCCACCACGGTCCAGTCGCGCTGAGCGAAGCGCAGATGATCGCCAATGCGCGTGCCCGCAAAGCCCTTGGCGATACTGCTGCCGACGATGATCTCCGATGACCCGTGACTGAACATGCGCCCCGCCGTAAGCCTCACTTGCGGCCGCAGTTCGACGCCAGTCGGCGATACGCCGCGTATCACCACATTCGCTGGCGTATTCGAACCGAGCTTATAGAGCGAGATGAGCACCACGGTCTCTTTGGATGCGAAGGGCTCACCCTCGCCATTCATCGCGACAGACGGATGCATCTCCATCACGTTCGCCTGACTGCGGTCGATCGAGCTTTGAATCTCCGTTTCCGCGCCTTTGCGAATGACCACGACGTTATCGCGTTCGCCCGTGGACACGAGCGTTTTCTTGAGTCCCGCATCGAGCATGAGCACGGTCGAGAACACGAAGACGACGAGCGCGAGACCGCCGGCGGTCAACATCGTCGTGAGACGGCGAGCCCATAGATTGCGCGCGATGTATGAAACGGGAATGGCCATATGCTCGCCTTATCCGATCGCTCGCAAGCCTTCGACGATCCGCACGCGGCTCGCCTGCACCGCCGGTACGATCGCCGCCGCCAGCGCGATGACGAACGCGCAGGCAGCTTGCAGCATCATCGTTTCGTGCGAGACGCGAAAGACCGGAAACACGCCGCCTGTCGCATTCTTGAAGAAATCGGCGACCGGCGGTGTCGCGAGTATGCCGATTGCACCGCCCATCGTGCAAATCGCCAGCGACTCGCCGAAGACGAGCACGCTAAGAAACGTGGGTCCGAATCCAAGCGCCTTGAGCGTGGCGTATTCGACGGTGCGTTCGCGTGCGCTCATGGCCATTGCATTGGCCATCACGGCCATGATGATGAGAATCACCACGTAAGAGACGACACGTATGGCCGCAATGATCTGATTAGACATCGCGACGAAGCCCAGCTGAAACGCTTGCTCGGTTTCGGTAAGCGTCTCCGCAAGCGAGTTCTTGAAGACGTTATCGACATTGCGCGATACGGTGGCCGCCTGATCCGGATTTCCGATGCCCACGACATACACGCCGACCTGATCCACTTGACGCTTGGTGGTCTTGCGAATCGTCTCGTTGAGATACTCCCAGTGAAAGATGAGTTGCCGCGTGATGGTCGATTCGTCGCGCCCTTCCATGATGCCGCGCACCACGAAGTCCCACGTTCCTGGATAGATCGTCCCCTTGAGAGGAATGACGTCGCCCACTTTGAAGCCGTATTGCGTCGCAAGCTGTCGCCCGATGAGCACGCCCTTGCGATCGCGCTGGTAATCGGAGCGCGCTTGCGGCGTGACGATGTACTCGGGATAGAGATCCAGATAGTTGTCCGATACCGCGAATTGCGCGAAAAAATTCTTGGGGTCGCGATAGATGCCGCCGAACCAGTTCGAGCGTGCAACCAGCGTCACGCCATCCACGCCGCGAATGCGATTCTCGTATGCAAGAGGCAGCGGAAACACCAGCGAGATCGCATTGCGCGTGACCAGGCGCGCGTTGGATGCCGCAGCCGCGCCCGCGTACCATGCATCAACGACCGTATGCAGCAGGCCGTATGCGAGCACCGCAATCGTGAGGCCCAGCACGGTGAGCGCCGTGCGGAGCTTGTGACGCGTGGCATTGCGCAGAATGAGCTTGAAGACGAACATGATTCAGCGCGCCGCGCCGTCGATCAACTCGCCCTTCTCAAGATGCACCAGCGCCTTCGCGGCATTGGCGGCATGCGCGTCGTGCGTGACCATGATGATGGTCTTGCCAACGCGTTCATTCAGGCGTTGCAGCATCGTTAGGACTTCGGCCGCAGAGGTGCGGTCGAGATCGCCCGTGGGTTCATCGGCGACGATCAGCTTCGGGTCGGTAATCAAGGCGCGTGCAATCGCCACGCGCTGCTGCTGGCCGCCGGATAGCTCCGACGGATAGTGAGTCGTGCGCTCGCTCATGTTGACCATGTCCAGCACCATCGCGACACGTTCACGCCGTTCGGCGCGCGAGAGACGCGTGAGCATCAGCGGCAATTCGACGTTCTCGAATGCGGTGAGCACCGGCATCAAGTTGTAGAACTGGAAGATGAAGCCGACGTGAGCCGCGCGCCAGTCGGCAAGCGCGGACTCCGGCAAACGCGTGATATCGAGCCCGCCGACAAGAAGCTCGCCGCTGTCCGGTCGGTCGATGCCCGCGATCAGATTGAGCAACGTGCTCTTGCCCGAGCCGGACGGTCCCATCAACGCGACGAAGTCCCCTTCGGCGATGGACAACGAGATGTCGGTCAGCACGGGCACCGTCTGCACGCCGCGCCGGTATGACTTCACGACGTGACTGATCTGGACCAGAGGTGCGGTGCTCACGTTACTTCTTCGCCAGCGTAACGCTGGTGCCGTCTTTGATCTTGTCGTTTGGCGCGAGTACCAGCGTATCGCCTGGCTTGACGCCTTGCACCGCGAGCAGGTCGCCGATATGTTCACCCGTTGTCACGGGCCTCTGAAGCGCCTTGTCGTTCTCGACGATGAACACGACCTGCTTGCCATCGCGCGTGACCACTGCTGCGGGCTGAACGGCCACCAGCGCCTTCTTCTGTTCAGGCGGTACGGGCTTCGAAAGGAACGCGACCTTCGCGCTCATGTCGGGCAGCACGCGTGGATCGTGTTCGACGAAGCGCACTTTCACGAGGACCGTGGCCTTCGAACGATCGACCGTTGGCACGATGCGCGATACACGTCCCGAGAAGCGAACATCGGGCAGCGCGTCGAGCTGCATTTCGCATGGTTGATCGACCGTGATCTTGCCGATGTTCGACTCCGCGACATCCGCCTCGACTTCGAGCGTCTTCATGTCCGCAATCGTCACGACCGCACCCTTGCTGTCCGATGCCGACGAGAACGGCGTGATGTTATCGCCCACGTTCGCATGCTTTTCGAGCACAACGCCATCGAAAGGCGCACGAATGATGGTCTGGTCGACGGCTACGCGCGCCGCGAGCGCATTGGCTTGCGCCGACACGATCGTGGCTGCGTCGCTATTCACGGCTGCCTTGGCTTTGTCGAAGCGGGCGCGGTCGCTGTCGTGCTGAGACGCGGGAATCGCGCCTTGGGGAGCGAGGATATCCGAGCGCTTGAGACTGATCTCTGCGTCCCTCAACTCGGCGCGTTGCAACTCGAGGTTGGCTTGAGCAACTTTAACTTGCGCCTCGGCTTGTGCAAGCGAAGCGGACACATCATCGCGTTCGAGCCGCGCAATCACCTGGCCTTCCTTTACAGGCGTACCTTCGAGTACACCAAGCCATTCCACGCGGCCCTGTCCCTTCGATGCGACCGCCGCCTTGCGTTGCGGCACGACGTAGCCGGTCGCGTTGAGAAGCGTATAGCTTTGCGATGGATAAACCGACGTGACCGTAGCGGTCTCTACCGTTTGCGGCCCGGCAAAGCGCAAGCCGAGGCCCACGAGTACGAGAATGATCGCCGCGACGAGCACATAGCGAAGCCACGGACGCCTGCGTCGCGGGACGACGGCAGCGGGACTGCGGTCGATCTTGAGTTTGTCTAAATCGTGTTCAGCCAATTTATCTGGAGTCGCGCCGCGGGTGACCTTGGAGCCGCTTGCGGACGGCTATCCGGTCGTGGGTCGTCATGCAATGGACAGGCAACCAGTATAGCGCCCGCAGGCCGCCCGCTTTCATTGCCTTTACTGGGTCGACGGAATTTTGCATGCGGTATGCCGACTACAAAATGCCATGTCTTTAACGATAGTCGGAAATTCAAGTGCCGCGCGCATGCTTGAGATCGAGCGCAATGAAATCGACGAAAGCCCTTATGCGCGCGGACATCTGATGCCGTCCGGAGTACACGGCGTAGATGTCCGCATTGGGCGTCTCGTAATCGGGCAATACGGCGACGAGCCGGCCATCCGCCAGATAGTCTGCGATGTCCCATTCAGCTCGCATCAGAATGCCGTGTCCTTCGAGCGCCCATTTGACGGCGATTTCGCCATCGTTGGTCGTGAGATTGCCCTTGATGCGCACCGCCTCCGTCTTCTGCGCAGCACCCCGCCCGCTCGTCAGCCGCCAAACGCCGTACGCTTCGTCGCCCTGCCGGATGCCGATGCAGTTATGCCGCGTGAGATCGTGCGGCGTCGCAGGCAAACCGTGCGTGGCGATATAGCCCGGCGCCGCGCATAGCAGCCGACGATTCGACGCGAGACGCCGCGCGACCACACGCGTATCCGGTGGCTCGCCAAAGCGAATGCAAACGTCGAACGTGTCGTCCGTGAGCGGCGGCGGCGCGACCGACAACTGCAATTGCACCGACACTTGGCGGTGCCGCGCAACGAATCGAGAAATGGCGGGCGCCACATGACTGCGCCCGAAGCCGAGCGTCGCATTCACGCGAAGCAGGCCTTTTGGACTCTTCTTCGCGCTGCCAAGCAGCTCCGCAAGTTCGTCGATTTCGTCGAGAATGCGCCGCGCGCGCTCCAGATAAAGCTCGCCCTCGGGCGTGAGCATCATGCGGCGCGTCGTGCGATTGACGAGTGGCACGCCTGCCCGCGCCTCCATTTGTGTCAGGCGCTTGCTTACTGCCGCTGCCGTGAGGCCCAGTTCCCGCGCCGCTGCGCTCAGGCTGCCCGATGTCGCGAGCGTCGAGAAAAAGCTCAGATCGGCCGGCTGAACGGTCTCGGCCATGCGCCCTCACTTGTGAATCAAAGTTAAAGATGCTTTGAGTTTAGCACCGGTTTCTTATCCTTAAGTTGGGTAGAGTGAGCTCACACACCCACATCGAGGAACGGAGACATGAAAACTTATCGCATCGCAACCATCCCCGGCGACGGCATCGGCAAGGAAGTCATCCCCGCTGGCCAGCAAGTGCTCGAAGCGCTTGCCAAGACGTCGCGTAATTTTGCATTCGAATTCGAGAGCTTCGACTGGGGCGCGGACTATTACCGTCAGCACGGTTCGATGATGCCCGCCGATGGCCTCGATGCCATCCGCGACAAGGACGCAATTCTCTTCGGTTCGGCAGGCGACCCCGGCGTGCCCGATCACATCACGCTGTGGGGCCTGCGCCTGAAGATCTGCCAGGGCTTCGATCAATACGCCAACGTGCGCCCGACGCGCATTCTTCCCGGCATCGACGGGCCGCTCAAGCGTTGCAAGCCCGAGGACCTCAACTGGGTGATCGTGCGCGAGAACTCCGAGGGCGAATATGCGGGTGTGGGTGGCCGCGTGCATCAGGGTCATCCGATCGAGGCGGCAACCGACGTCTCCATCCTCACGCGTGCCGGTGTCGAACGCATTATGCGTTTTGCATTCAAACTCGCGCAGTCGCGGCCGCGCAAACTGCTCACGGTCATCACCAAGAGCAATGCGCAGCGCCATGCCATGGTGATGTGGGACGAAATCGCGCTGCAGATTTCAAAAGAATTCCCGGACGTGAAGTGGGACAAGGAACTGGTCGATGCCGCCACCGCGCGCATGGTCAACCGTCCCGCCACGCTCGATACGATCGTCGCGACCAATCTGCATGCCGACATCCTGAGCGACCTGGCCGCCGCGCTCGCGGGCAGCCTCGGCATTGCGCCGACCGGCAACATCGACCCAGAACGCCGTTATCCGTCGATGTTCGAGCCGATCCACGGTTCCGCTTTCGACATCATGGGCAAGGGGCTTGCCAACCCGATCGGCACTTTCTGGTCGCTCGTCATGTTGCTCGAACATCTGGGCGAAACGGAAGCCGCCAAGCGTGTGATGGATGCCGTCGAAGCCGTGACAGCCGATGAATCGCTGCATACCGGCGATCTCGGCGGCAAGGCGACGACAGCGCAAGTGACGGCTGCCGTGTGCGCGTTTGTCGAACGCGTGGAAGCCGCAGCCGCCTGAATCCGCATTTTGTATGCGATGGACCCCGGCCGCGTGCCGGGGCGCTTGACCGCGATGCAACGCACATCGCGGCAACAGGACGCTCGCGCCTAACGCCTGAGTCTTTCCGCACCGTTCCTTAAAAGAGCACCGCTCGCCTCCCAAGGAGGAGACACATGCATACCCCATCCGAGTCCGGCGTGGAAGCCCGCGTCAATCGCAAGCTGGCATTACGCATCATTCCGTTCGTGATGCTGCTTTACTTCATCAGCTTTCTCGACCGCGTCAACGTCGGTTTTGCCGCCATGACGATGAACAAGGCCATCGGCCTCTCGCCCACCGCCTTCGGACTGGGCGGCGGATTGTTTTTCATCGGCTACTTTCTGTTCGAAGTTCCGTCGAATCTAATCTTGCATAAAGTCGGCGCGCGCATCTGGATTGCACGCGTGATGGTCACGTGGGGCATCGTCTCCGTTGCATCCGCATTCGTGGCAGGTCCGACGAGCTTCTACGTCCTGCGCTTCCTGCTCGGCGTCGCGGAGGCCGGATTCTTCCCCGGCGTGATTCTTTATCTCAGCCTCTGGTTTCCGGCCAAGCAGCGCGCCGTGGCCGCCGCATGGTTCATGGCAGCCGCGCCGATCTCGACCGCCATCGGCTCACCGTTGTCTGGCGCGATCATGCAGATGCCGCCGATCTTCGGGCTCGCAGACTGGCAGTTGCTCTACATCATCGAAGCGATTCCGGCTATCGTGCTCGGCTTCGTCGTCCTCAAATATCTGACCGACACGCCCGCCCAGGCACACTGGCTCGCGAGCGAAGAGCGCGAATGGCTCATTGCAAGGCTGAAAAGCGAAGCCGACGCGAAGCAAGCGAATGCGGGGCATACGGAAGGCGCTTTGAATGCATTACGCGATCCGCGTGTGCTGGCGCTAGCGCTCATTTATTTCGGCACGTCGGCGGGTCTTTATACGCTCGGATTGTGGGCGCCGCTCATCATCCGTCAGTACGGTTTCAGCGCGCTGGAGACGGGGCTCATCAACGGCATTCCGAGCGTGATCGCCGTCATCGCGATGATCCTGTGGGCCCGGCATTCGGACCGCACGCAGGAACGCACGTGGCACGTGGTCATTCCATGTGCGCTGGCTTGCGTCGGCTTCTTCTTTGCAGGTCAGGCGACGACGGCGCTCTTTATCGTACTCGCGCTCATCGTGGTCAACGTGGGCATCAGCGCCGCCAAGGCTCCGCTCTGGGCCATGCCGAGCATGTTCCTCTCCGGTGCAGGCGCGGCGGCAGGCATTGCGATGATCAACTCCATCGGCAACTTGGGTGGCTTCGTGGGACCGTTCGCCATCGGCTGGCTAAAGAATTCAACCGGTAGCTATGCCGCGGGCCTGTACGTCGTGGGCGCGACGCTCGCCATGTCGGCGGTCATCACGCTAATGTTGAGCCGCAAGGCGAAGAGCGAGCGGGAGCATGCGGCGGCCGCGCGAATGTGAAGCTGCGCGGCTTTTATTTTAAGATAGCCGCTTCATCAGACTCAGCGCGTGCGCCAGAGGAAGCGAAGTGCTTTTATCGAAGAGAAAGAGTAAGACGGCTATCGGCGCGGCTGGCATGCTGCTAAGTGTATTCATTATTTTGCATGCACCTTGCGCGTGGAGTGCTTCGGCCGATGCAGGCGTTGCGAGCGGCGCGGGCATTTTGTCGGCGGACGCACTCCCTGCCGACTTCACCGGCGACGATCCTCAACACGTCAGAGACGCGCTTAGCGGCAAGCCGTCGCCCAGCCAGCCGCCTTCCATTACTAGCCGCCTGCGCGGCTTTCTGGACCGTCCGCTGCAACGCTTGCGCAAGTCCACGCAATCCGCATCCGCGACGCAGACAGCGGCGCAAGCACAGGCAAATGCGCAAGCCGATCCCACTTTTGCATTCGTTATTCCAGCGTCTTACGGCGTCCGATACCAGACGAAAAAGAAGCTGCTTAGTGTGAACGTCTCCCTTGCCGCGCCCACGCAACCGGACGCCATCCTGCTCAAGGAGACGGTGAAGGGCCAGAGCGGTCGCAAACTGGTCGTGGCGCCCGAGGCCAAGGCTAAAGGCTTCGTCCAGACTTTCGACGTGATACAGCTTGGCGTTGAAGGCCGCGCAAGAACGAACGTGCGCGGCGGTGCAATCCTGGCCGATTTCGATAAGACGCACGGCGACGGCGACTTTGCGATTCTGCTGATCTGCACGCTAGAGCCGCCATATCTCATCGACCGCGTCGAACATAACGACCCCACGGATGAAGAGCCGACCGACATCACGCGTAGGACATCCACGCTGCATGGTCGCGTCGACGCCGTCTGGCTCATCGATCGCAAGACGGGAACCATCGTCACCAAGCGGCTCAATCTCGTGAAATGACGCTCAAGCGTCGAACGTCGCGTTCGAATCCAATGGATAAACCGGCCGCTTGAGATTGCTGAACGAGAAGAGCTCATAGTCCGAGCTCGTGACGCCCCGGCTGTCGCACTCCACCAGACCACCGGCAATCGGCACGAACACCGGCCGGCAATACATGCGCGACTTGAGGATAAGAAAGCGCGCGCCGCGTGGATCGATACCGACGCTCTCGAATACACCGAGATCCCAAGGCTCATGCGTGCGTTCGGTGACAAGAATCCGCGCGGCCGGTGTCTCGATGACGGCGGCGCGGCCCATATAAGCGCGTTGGCCGGTA
Organism: Caballeronia sp. GACF4; assembly: GCF_023631025.1. Classification (NCBI taxonomy): domain Bacteria; kingdom Pseudomonadati; phylum Pseudomonadota; class Betaproteobacteria; order Burkholderiales; family Burkholderiaceae; genus Caballeronia; species Caballeronia sp. GACF4. Next base: position 67,400 of record NZ_JALQDW010000021.1, on the reverse strand, counting down.
TAAGTCGGACCGCTGATGATGTACTCGCCATTCGTCAGGGCACGCACCACGCCTGTCACCTCGAGCGGAGGCTTGCCGCGCGATGCGACGCTCGGGAGCTTGTTGCCTATGCCGACTGTGACCGTCGCGCCGATGCCAGCATCGAATAAGGTTGCCACTGCTTGCGGGTCGCATAGCGGGCCGACGACGATGCCATCGAGCCCTTGTACAAGGGCTTCTTCGAATGCGTCGGTGGTGTCGCACGTGCCGCCCGACATGCAATTGTCGCCGTGATCGAGCAGCAAGACGGGCTTGTCGGCTTCTTGCGCCAGCTTCACGCCTTCCGCGATAGATGCTGCAAGCGGTGCGCTGCGATAAACGAAGGCCTCGCGTTCATTCCAGATCTGCTGCGCGATCTGGTTCGCGACTTTTTGCGCTTTGTCGATGTCGCCATTTGTAACCACGACTACGCTAATGCAAGGCGACGCGATATCCGCGAGAGAAAAGCCCGACAGCACCGAGACTGCGAGCACTCCTTCCTCTCCCTCCGCTGCGCGTGCCGCTTCGATGGCGCGCTTCATCGCACCGCTTGCCGTCGCGCTTCTCAACGTATGCGTGAGGAGCGGCGGTTGCGCCCACGCGATGACCGGGGTCACCTTTTCATCGATGAGATTGAAAAGCAGGCGGGCCGCGTGCTCGCCGCTTTCATACATATCCACGTGCGGATAGGTCTTGAAGCTCACGATCACATTTGCATTGTCGATGATCTTCTGCGTGACGTTCGCGTGCAGATCGAGCGAGACCGCAATGGGCGCGTGCGGCACCGCCTTGCGTACACGTTCGAGCAAATCGCCTTCGCCGTCCGGCGAATTTTCCGCAACCATGGCGCCGTGCAGGTCGAGCATCACTGCGTCGCATCCTTGCGCGGCTTGGACGATAGATGCGCATATCGCGTCGTAAGCTGCTGCGGCGACCGGGCCGCTAGGATTCGCCGATGCGGAGATAGGCGTGACGATCTCCGCTTCTACGCGTTCAGCGGCGTCGATGAAAGCAGACATCGCGGTGCGCATACCCGCGTTTTCCTGATATGCGGCTTCGTTATAGCAAGGGCCGTCGTGCCCGAATGCTTCGAGCGGTGTCGCCACAGGCGAGAAAGTATTGGTCTCATGATTCATCCGGGCGATCAGAATTTTCATGCTTACGCTCCTTCTTGAGCCGGTGCATTTGCGGCACGCAGCATGACTTGAAGCAGCACGTTACAGCCTGCTTCGAGATGATCGGCCTGCGCATCCTCTATTTCATTGTGGCTGATGCCATCCTTGCACGGCACGAAGATCATGGCAGCGGGCGCGACGCGCGCAAGGTACACTGCATCGTGACCCGCGCCGCTTACCGCATCCATCGACGTATAGGCTAGTGCGTTGGCGCTGTCACGCACCGAATCGACCAGCGATGCATCGAACGGTTGCGGTGCAAAGTAGACCACTTCGTCTACCGCTACAGGCAACGACGACTTGGCGCACATGTCACGCAGGGCGGCATCCATCTCATCGAGCGTGGCGTCGTCGGCAGCGCGGAAGTCGACGGTTAGCTTCACACGGCCCGGGATGACATTGCGCGAATTCGGATGTACGTCCACCCAACCGACCGTACCGCGTCCATGCGGAGCATGCGAGATCGCAATGCGATTGACCTCGCGGATAAGATCGGCTGCCACGAGCAACGCGTCACGGCGCAGTTCCATCGGCGTAGGTCCTGCATGCGCCTCCATCCCCTCAATGGTCACGTCGTACCATCGTTGACCGAGCGCTCCCTGCACCACGCCAATTACTTTGTCATTCGCTTCGAGCACTGGCCCTTGCTCGATATGCGCTTCGAAATAAGCACCGACGCGATGCGCCGCGACGTGTTCACCCTCATAACCGATCGACGCGAGCGCATCGCGCACGGAGATGCCTTCGCGATCCTTTTGCATTAGCGCGTAATCGAGCGTGAACGCGCCAGCAAAGACGCCTGAGCCCATCATGACTGGAACGAAGCGCGACCCTTCCTCATTGGTCCAGACCGCGACTTCGAGCGGCGCGACAGTGCGTACATCGTTGTCGTTCAGGGTGCGCAGGACTTCGAGGCCGGCGAGTACGCCATAGTTGCCATCGAACTTTCCGCCTGTCGGTTGTGTGTCGATATGACTGCCGGTCATAACGGGAGGCAGGTCGTCACGCAAGCCCGCACGACGCGCGAAGATGTTGCCGATTGCATCGATGCGCACCGTACATCCAACTCCCTTCGCCCAAGCGACGAAGAGATCGCGCCCTTTCTTGTCGAGTCCGGTTAGCGCCAGGCGACACACGCCACCTTTATGCGTCGCGCCGATGCGCGCGAGTTCCATCAGGCTGTTCCAAAGTCGCGCGCCGTCGACGCGCAAGCCAGCATGCGCTGGCAGATCGAGCACTTGCATCGGAATTCCTTCGATAGTTGCAGATGAAAATTGTCAGCCTTCGATGAACTCAAACGACGCCGACACCTAGATAGCGGTCTTTAACGGAGTCGTCGGAAATGAAGACGTCGTTGCTGGCTTCGTACACGATACGGCCTTGCTCGATGATGTAATGTCGATCCGCAAGCTGAGTACAGACCTCGAGATTCTGTTCGACCAGCAGGATTGCCACGCCCGCTTCTCGAATCAGCTTGAGTTGCGCCACGATCTCTTCGACGATCACGGGTGCAAGGCCTTCCACGGGTTCATCGAGCATCAGAAGCCGCGGATGATTCATGAGCGCACGGCCGATCGCCAGCATCTGCTGCTCACCACCCGACAGTTGACCACCGCCATTCGTGCGGCGTTCCTTCAGACGAGGAAAGATGCGATAGATGTCCGTCAACTGCCAAGGCGATTGCTTACGGGCGCCAAGACGAAGATTCTCTTCCACTGAAAGCAGCTTGAAGATACCGCGATGCTCCGGAACAAAACATATCCCGCGCGCGGCAATCTTGTGCGGCTGCATTTTCGCTACTTCAATGCCTTTGAACTTCACACTGCCCTGTTGCGGGGTTACGACGCCGGCAACACTCTTTAACGTCGTCGACTTTCCCGCGCCATTGCGGCCAAGCAAAGTGACAGTCTCGCCGTCCCGAACACTAAGCGTCACGCCTTGCAAGACGTGACTTTTCCCATAGTATCCGTGGATATTCTGTGCTTCGAGCATCAGGCACGGCCTCCGGTAATCATGTTGCCGAGATATGCGGTACGCACGCGCTCGTCGCCGCGAATATCGGCAGGCTTGCCTTCGACCAGGACACGCCCCTGCTGCATGACCGTGATCGTGTCGGAGATATCCATCACGATATCCATGTTGTGCTCGATGAGAACGACGGTATAGTCGTCGCGCAAACTGCGGATCAGTTGCTTCATGTCGTCGAGATCGTCGATTCCCATCCCGGAAGTCGGCTCATCGAGGAAAATTGCCTTAGGACGAGCCGCGAGCGCCATGCCTACTTCAAGACGCCGCTGCTGACCATGCGAAAGCGCGCTTGCGAACGTCGACGCGAAACGTTGCAAAGAAAGGCGTTCAAGGACGGCATCCACTGTCTCGCAATGCTCGAGCGCACCACGCGGCGGCGTCCACGCATTGAGCGCGCGCTTTGCGTCCACGCCTTGAGCCGCGAGGCGAAGATTCTCGCGCACGGTCAGATTGGCGAAGAGACTCGTTACCTGGAACGATCGCGCGATGCCACGCTTCACGCGCCGATGATCGGGCTCATGTGTGACATCGTGTCCGTCGAACACGATATTGCCTGCCGTGATGGGCACGGTGCCCGTGAGCACGTGGAATAGCGTCGTCTTGCCCGCGCCATTCGGACCGATGACCGAATGGACCGTATGGCTCGCTATACGCAAGTTCACCTCGGTCAAGGCGGCGAATTTCCCATAACGCTTGACGACATTCCTTGCTTCGAGAAGGGCCGTGCTCATGTTGCCTCTCCCTGATTGCGCCTGACCGCGCGCCAGACGCGTTCGCCAAGGCCCCACAAGCCACGCTGCATGAAAAGGCTTACAGCGATCAACACGAGCCCAAGCAGGAGCAGCCAGCGCGGCCAAAGCGTGCTCAACCAATCAGCGAACAGCACATAGAAGGCCGCACCGAGGACCGATGAAAACAGATTGCCCGTACCGCCGATCACCGTCATCACGAGAATCATCTCGCTCGTGTGATAGTCGATGTTAGACAGCGGCGCGATACCGGTCATCATGGCGTGCAGCGCGCCCGCCAAACCCGTGACCGCACCGGAGATGACAAAGGCCGCGAGCTTGAAGCGCCTGACGTCGTACCCAACCGCGGCCGCTCGGGCTTCATTGTCGCGAATAGCCAGCAATGTGCGACCGAATATCGAATGCGAGACACGCATCATCAGCCAGAATGCGAGCAAGAAAAGCACCGCCACGAACGCGTAATACTGCCAGGGTGAGGTTATCGAAAAGAGCGTCTTGCCGAAGATGGACAAAGCGGGACGGGGGATATCGAGAAGACCGTTGTCACCGCCAGTTAGATCGGGCGTCGTGTAGGCGAGAAAGTAAAACATCTGGCCGAATGCGAGCGTCAACATCACGAAATAGGCACCGCGCTGACGGATGGAAAACCATCCGACGATGGCTGCGGCAACCGCTCCGGCAAGCACCGCCCCTAATAAGGCGACGGGAGCCTGTAGACCGAATTTCGTCAGGATGAGACCCGCGCTATAGCTGCCTAGTCCAAAGAAAATGCCTTGTCCAAAAGAGAGCAACCCTGTGTGTCCCAGGAGCAGATTGCACCCCAAGGCCGCAAGCGCGTAGACAAGTACTTCGGTCGCAAGCGAACCCGAACGTATCGTCATGGGCAATATGCAAACGACCAATAAGGCAAGGAGCAAGAAGCGATAGCGATGAAGCGCTTGCCGGGGCGACGAGCTTTGCGGCGCGTCGACGTCCAGCGCGTTCGAATCCTGTTTGGAAATCACACTGCCCTCCCGAGCAATCCATTCGGACGCAGCAATAGGACAGCGGCCATCGCGACATAGATCATGAGCCGCGCGCCTTCGGGCCATAACGTGCTCATCACGCTTTGAACAATACCGACCAACAAGCCGCCAACAAGCGCGCCAAGGAAATTACCCATGCCGCCCACCACGACGACCACGAAAGCCACGCCCAAAGCTTCGATACCCATGAATGGATCGACGCCGCGTATGGGTGCGGCAAGGACGCCTGCAAGCGCTGCCGTGCCCGCGCCGAGCGCGAACACGAGACTGAAGACGCGCGTCACATTGATACCGAGCAAGGACACCATCTCGCTGGATTCACTGCCCGCGCGAACGGCGCTACCGAGCCGCGTGCCTTCGAGTACCCACCAGAGAATGGCCGCGAGCACAGCCGTGAATCCGATCACGAACAGGCGGTATTTCGGATAGACGAAGCTGCCCCAGATCACGACGCCATTCAGCACATCCGGCACCGCTACGTTGTCGCCGAGCGGTCCCCATAGGATGATTGCGCACTCCTGCAGCACGAGTGCGAGGCCCACTGTCGCGAGAATATGAAACTCGTGCTGCTGCGCATAGACGTGCCGCAATACGATCTTTTCTACTATCCACGCAAGCACGCCTACTACAACCGGCACGACGATGAGCGCCATCCAGAAGCTCATTGACCACTGCATCGCCTGATAACAGAAATACGCACCAAGAAGGTAGAACGCGCCGTGCGCGAAATTCACGAAGCGCAGAAGCCCGAATACGATCGACAAGCCGACCGCGAGCAGAAAATACAGCATCCCCACGCCGATGCCGTTCACGACCTGCAACAGATAAACGTTCATGGCCTTGGCTCAAAAGAGAAACGGCGCGAACGCGCTTCAAGCGCATTCGTTTCCAGCTTGTGCCTAAGCATTGTCAAGCCATCTTGCATTGCGTCTTGTCGAGCGGAAGGAACGATTGTCCTGAACTGACGATATCGGCGTAGTCGTCCTTGTCTTTCATCTTGCTCTTTGGCTTACCCTTGAGCAAATAATAATTCTTGAGCACCTGATGGTCGCCTGCGCGGATTTCCTCAGGGCCCGTCAGACCTGAATACTTCATTCCTTCCAGCGTCGCGATGACTTTCTTGGGGTCTGCCGTACCTGCCTTCACGATGCCGTCCAGCAAAATCTTGGTACAGATATACGATCCCGCAAGACTGTAGTTCGGGTTCGCCTTGAAGGCCGCACTGGCGCGCTTGACGAGATCCTGATTGAGCGGGGAATCAATTGCGTGCCAGTACTGCGCGCCGAAATACACCCCTTCGCAGATGTCCGGACCGAGCGCTTCGAACTGCTCCAGACCGGACGCCCAGGCCATGAGAATCGTGCAGTTGTTCTTCATGCCGAAGCTCACGGCTTGTCGCAACGTATCCGACGACTGTGAGCCAAAGTTCAGAATAAGCAGGACGTCCGGCTTGGCCGCGACAGCGTTGGTCAGATATCCGCTGAATTCTTTTTCGTTTAGCGAGTGATAGCTGTTGCCCACATGCTCGATGCCCTTTTCCTTGAAGATGGCTTTAGCAGCGGATAAAAGACCATCGCCAAAGACGTATTGCGGCGTGATGGTGTACCAACGCTTGGCCTTGGGGAACGTCTGAATGAGCGGTCGAACCGTCTGCTCTATCGCGCCGAAGGTCGGCACCGACCACCGAAACGTCGCGCTATTGCAGTCTTTCCCCGTGAGCTCGTCGGCGCCCGCCGTAGTAATGAAAATGCCGCCGGCCTTCTCCACTTCCTTACCCATTGCAAGCGCTTCGGACGAAAGAATGCCGCCTGCAAAATAGCGCGCATTTTTCTGTTGGGCTATTTCCTGAACGCGACGCACCGCGGTCGCGGGCTTGCCTTCGGTATCGAGCGTGGTATATGCGAGCGGCTGACCGAGCACCTTGCCATACTGTTCGATCGCGAGCTTCATGCCGAGATCGGCGTATTTGCCGTTTGCCGCAAAGGGTCCGGACATCGGCACCGGGCAGGCAAACTGAATCGGCGAACCTTGAGCGAGCGCGCTGCGCGACATGAGCGCCTCAAACGATCCGGGAACGGCCGACAGCGCGGCCAGCTTCAACATATTTCGGCGATTCAAAATTGACGCTCCTTGAGAAGAAGACCTGCGCGGCCACCTTGCGTTTTTTTCGTGGTACGTTCATGCGTTGGTTTAGCTTCATCCTATTTATCATGATAAATAGAACGAATCCGATGCTAGGTACAATAAATTCGGGTGTCAATAAGGCAATATTCCGGGGTGTGTAAAGGAGCATCGATATGGTGATGGACCGTGCTAAGCGCGCCAGCGCGGCGGCCGGAGTCGACCCGACTCGACAGGAAGTCTCAAGGCAGCCGCTTGCCAAGCCCATCAAGCAACCCAAGCGCGCGGACCTCGTCGCTGAGGAAATCAAACGGCTCATTACGGAAAAGGATCTCAAGCCGGGCGACAAGCTGCCGCGCGAAGTCGAGTTGCAGCAGTTGTTTTCCGTTAGCAAGAGCACGATTCGCGAAGCGCTCAAGTCTCTCGAAGTGCAAGGGCTTATCAAGGTCACGACCGGTCCTTCAGGCGGCGGCACCATCGTTGAAGTGCCGCTGGATAGAACCCTTCAGCTCTTGCAAAATTATTTGTTCTTTAAGGACGTAAGCATCGACGACATCTATACGGTGCGTCAGTTGCTCGAACCCGAACTTGCTGCAGGGGCAGTGCCGCATTTGACGGAAGAGGATTTGGCCGCGCTCGAAGAAAATATAGCGAGTTGCGACGAACCCGCTTGCGCGCACGAGAGCCGGGATATTGTCAGGCAACGTCAGGAAGACGTGAATTTCCACGACATTCTCGCTGCGGCCAATCCCAATCCGTTCTTGCGGTTTAGCTGCGAGCTGATCAACGAAATGATCCGGCAACTGATCGAATTTCGAAACGATACACCGCAAGCGGAGCACGAACGTTTCGGCCGTGCAAACGTCAAGATTCACAAGGCCATCACCGAAGCAGCACGTGCGCGCGACGCTGAAAAAGTACGCGAACTGATGGTGATACACATGACGGAAGCGCCGCGCTACGTCAAACGCATGAAGGGCAAAATTCGCGGCAGGCTCATACTCGATTCAGAGATTCGCAAGCGCGTCATTAAGCGCGGCGGTAAAGCTTAAGCGAATTTCTTCTTCCGATTACAATCCTGTTGACGAGCGCGCCGCTCTCCAAGCGCGTATTTGAACCCTGTTTTTGTGGGGTTTTCGAAAGTTTCACGCTGGCAGCGTCGTGCTAATGGCGTCGCCTGAGCGAAGCGTGTCTCATGCGGAGAGATGAATGTCCCCGAGATTCGACGTCGTGCGCAAAACGGGCCGTGTGGTCCGGCGTCGGCTAGTCCGACGCAATAGCAGCGCCACGATGCGCGTGGCAGATGCCTTCTCGCGCTTTCCATTGCTTGCCGGCCTGATCGGCACGGCTATCGCTATTTCCATGGCGGTGCTTTCCTTTGCCGCGCTTTGGCAAGGCCGTGCGCAGGCGTTGCAGAACGCACATGAGGCGTCCGCCAATGTTGTCGCGACGCTCACTGCCGATATTTCACGCAACATCGAATCCATCGATCTTTCTTTGCGCACCATCGTAAGTGGAATGGAAAATCCGGCCGTGATGGCCTTGTCCGACGACTTGCGCAAGCTCGTCCTATTCGATGGCGCAACCGCGACGAATTACATAGGCGGCGCATTCGTGATGGACGGGCAAGGACGTATCGTAGTCGAGCGCGATGCGTCCGTTCCTAACGAATTGCGCTTTAAAGACCGCGACTATTTCACGGCGCACGCAGCAAGAGCCGACGTCGGGCTCTATATTTCAAAGCCGTATCAATCGCGCTTGCGCAACGGCGCATATTCGCTCGCGCTAAGCCGCCGCATTAACGCACCGGATGGCTCGTTTGCGGGCGTGGCGGTGATCGCGCTCAATATCGACTATCTCAAGGCATTACTCTCGCGCGTCAATGTCGGCCGAGCGGGCTCCGTTTTCATCGTGCAGCCAGACGGCCTGATGCTTGCCCGCAAGCCTCCCTTGCCCGCTGGCGCCTCCAGCACCGTGGTTCGCTCGCCTACCTTTTCGTCGATGACGGATCAACTCAACGGCTCTTATATTTCGACTTCGCCCCTGGACGGCGTGCGCCGCATCTATACCTTTGCGCATGTGCCGGGCACGCAACTCATCGCGGCGGTCGCGCCTGCGGAAGATGATGTACTTCAAGGCTGGCGCGAACGCAGCACGATGATCGGCGGCTTGACTCTCATGTTCGGCGCTGGCTTCATCGTTCTGTCGTGGCTGCTTGCGATCTCGTTGCGTTCGCGCGCCATCGCTCAGGAAAAGTTGCAAAGGCTCGCAGGTACCGATTCACTCACCGGTCTCGCTAACCGGCGTGCGCTGGATCGCCGTCTCGACGAGGAATGGCGACGTGCGCGGCGGGCGGATCAGCCGCTTTCCGCATTGTTCGTCGATGTCGACCACTTCAAGCTCTACAACGACACCTACGGTCATGCGATGGGCGACGATGCGCTCGTCGCCGTGGCCGATTGCATACAGCATTCAGTCAAGCGACCGGGCGATATCGTCGCGCGCTACGGCGGTGAGGAATTCGTGATCGTGCTGCCTTCAGCAGCGGAGGAAGGCGCGGTGACCTTTGCTGAACGTCTGCGGATGATGGTCGAAGCGCTCGAGATTCCGAACAGCGGTTCGCCGAGAGGCTTCCTTACCGTGAGCATTGGCTGCGCGACGGCCCATCCGCGCCATAGCGATGACGCGCTCAAGTTGCTGAACAACGCGGATGCGGCGCTCTACCGTGCGAAGCGCGCAGGCCGGAACCGGGCTGTCCACGAAAATAGCGCAGCGGGCGGCGGCTGACGCGCTCGAATCCTCTCTCGAGATCAATCGACCAGTCGCGCTCCATTGGCATAATGCATACAAAATATCGTCGTCCAGGGACCGCATGAACGCGTTGACCTTCATCCGTCGCGGACCTCGCGGCATGTTCAGCGTCCCCGAGGGGCGCCGGCTTGCACGTACGCTCCTGGGCTGCGCGATTAGTTACGGCGCCGCAAAACTGATCGCGCTTCCCGAAGGTTATTGGGCGCTCATCACCACGCTCGTCGTGGTCACTCAGCCCAGCCTCACGCAGGCGCTGGGAGCCGCGCGCGATCAGATCGTCGGCGCTTGCATCGGCGCGGTGGCGGGGGTGATCGGGCTCATCGCCATCGAGCATGGCGCCGCGCCGCTCGCCGTATTCGCGATCGAACTCGTGCCGCTCGCCGCGCTTGCTGCGGCGCGGCCCGCGTTGCGGCTTGCATGCATCACGCTTGTCATTGTCGTGCTGATTCCGACAGGCGGCGGGCCCTTGTTTCAGCGGCCGCTGCATCGCGTGCTGGAGATTCTCATCGGCGCGGCGTCCGCGTTCATCGTCGCGGCTATCTTGCCGAACCGCTCGCTTACGACCGCGCATCGCTGCGTGGCCGACACGCTGAAGTGTCTTGGCCAGTTAGTCGCCTTGCATCTTTCCGACGACGCAGACGACCATGAAGCCCGAGCGGCGCAGCTCGAAAAGAAGAGCGCTCAGGCGCAGCAAGCGCTCGACGATGCCCTCGAGGAAGCGGAGCGCGAGCACATCATCGTGCCCCTGCAAAGCCGCCGCGCGGATGCCATCGACAAGGCCGCGCCCTTTCTGCGGCGACTGCACAGCGACACCCTCTTTCTCGCCAAGGCAGTCTCGCGTGACCCGCAAGCGGCACGAAGCGATCATCTGCAACAAAGCGCTGCGGCGCTGCAGACCCTCTTCGACAAGCTCGCGCAAGTGCTCGGCAACGTGCATCGGGATGACACCGAACTCGACCACGTGCGTGCAACGTTGGAATCGCTGAAGGACGCGTGCATGAGAAGCGAAGGCTCGCACGATGTCGCGCAGTTCGTCATCAAGCTGATCGTGTCGGATGTCGATGCGTTGATCTCGGCCATCTATCCCGCCGCGCCGTCCGCGCCGGCTTAGCGCGAAAGGCCGCGGGCATCCACCGGCCACAGGTCGACGACGCGATCACCGCGATAGCACACGTATCGATCGTAGAGGTTCACGGTGGGATCGCAATGGCCGGGCGGCAGAAGCAGACGCGCGCCGATAGCATCGCTCATGTTCACAGTCGTGCCGGCTTCCAGCATGCCGTGCTCGTCGTTGGCCGATGTGTATGCCAAAGCGGGTGCATCGTCCGATGCATGCAACCAACGCACGCTGCGCGGTAAGCCAGAATCGACCGCCAGCCCCTTCAGGCCGACATCGCAGACAGCCATGCCGGGCCGCGTCGCGCTCATGATGGTCGACAAAATGAATAATGCATGCCGCCAGCGAAGTGCGCCGTCCCAATCGAGGCGCCCATAATCTCCGTCGATGAAGAGGTAGGAACCGGGCTGCACTTCGGTATAGACGCCGCTGGCCGCGTCGAACTCGACTGTACCGGTGCCTCCGCCGGTCACGATGCCGCATGCGATTCCGCGCGCTTCGATGGCATGAACATAGGCTGCCGTGCGCTCGGCGGCGCGCTGCGCTTCTTCCTTGCGGGCGCTCCACTGCACAATGTGCTGAGCGCCGCCGTGGTATGCCTGAATGCCAGTGAAGCACAGCGCGGCTTGCGCATGAATCACGTCGATGAGCGCGAGAAGGGCATCTTCATTGGTGACGCCGCACCGATGCTGGCCTGCATCGACTTCCGGCAGCACGTCGATCTCGACGCCCGCGCGTGCGGCGGCATCGCCGAGCGCTGCGACTTGCGGCAACGCGTCGACGCAAACGGAAAGCCGTACATGCGCGGCGAGTTCCACTGCCATCGCCAGTTTGTCGGCGCCCACGAATTCGTTGCTGATATGAATGCTTCGAACGCCCGCCGCCGCGAAGGGATAAGCCTCGGAGAGCTTCTGGCAGCATACGCCAACGGCACCCGCCTCGATCTGCTTGCGGGCAATGACGCTCGATTTATGCGCCTTCGCATGCGGTCGGAGCGCGACACCCTTCTGTTTCGCAAACGCCGCCATGGCGGCGAGATTGACGTCGAAAGCATCCAGGTCGAGAAGCAACGACGGCGTGGCAACGGCGTCGAGCGTATCGCCCGGACGGGCAGCGGGAGGAGGAGCGAACGTCATGCGGTGATCGGCCGGATTGGTAGACAAAATGCATGATAGCGCCCGACGGTGCTTTGCATATTGCATGCAAGCAGTACACACCCGCCTTCTGCCGCTTCGAAACATGCAAACGCGAAACCCGGCCACCGTGAATGCGCACGGCACCAGGTTTCACTTACAAGGTCGGCCCGGCGCGCTCAAACGTACTTTCGCGCCGGTGTTGTGCCCGGCTTCTCCTCGTCGACTTCGAGCGCTCGGTCCGGACGCATCGTGAACGAGAGGATGATGCCCGCCGCCATCAGAATCATCGACACGGTGAAAGGCAGATTCCAGTTGCCGGTGCGGTCGATCAGCCAGCCGCCCACCACCGGACTGATGATCGCCGCGAGCGCCGAACCTGAATTCATAATGCCGGATGCCGTTCCCGAGTGCTTCGGAGCGATGTCCATTGGCACGGACCACATTGGACCGATCGTCATCTCATTGAAGAAGAAGCCGGCCGAGAGGCAGACCGCGGCAAGCGTGATCGAGATGTCGGACACGAGCATGATCGGCGCAAGCGAAAGAAGCGTGAGCAGCATGCAGACGCCGACCATCACGTTACGAGCCATGCGCACGTTGCCGCTCTTGCGAAGGATACGGTCCGTGAGAGAGCCGCCGAGCCAGTCGCCCAGCACGCCCGCGAAGAACACGCCTGACGCGAATAGCGCCGACTTGCCGAGTTGCATGTGATAGCTGTGCAGGAAGTATTGCGGAATCCAGCCAAGGAAGAGCCAGAGCACCCATCCGTAGCAAAAATAGACGGCGGTCACGGGTGCCATGCGGCCGAGCAGAATGCGCCACGGCACCGGTGAGCGCTGTTTCACGCCGGAATAGCTCGAAAGCGTCGCACACTCCCCTTCGGTGATACGCGGATGATCGCGCGGATTATCGCGGAAGTAGAAGACCCACACGAGCGCCCAGATGAAGCTGATGATCCCCGTGATGATGAACGCGCCGCGCCAGCTGGTCGCGACCATGAGCCACACGATCAACGGCGGCGCGACTGCATTACCAATGCGTGATGCTGCATGCGTAATACCTTGTGCAAACCCGCGCTGATCGGCCGGCATCCAGTTGGACATGGCACGCGTTGCGGTGGGAAAGGTCGCGCCTTCGCCGAGGCCGAGCAGCACGCGCGCGACGATCAGCGAAAGAAAGCCGCCGGACAAGCCGGTGAGCACTGTCGCTCCCGCCCAGATGATCGCGCAGAGCGTGAGCGTGCGGCGCGGACCGAAGCGGTCGCCCACCCATCCGCCGATGATCTGAAACACGAGATACGGATAGGCGAATGCCGAAAACACGAAGCCTACCTGCGTGTGCGACAAGCCCAGTTCGGCGCCGAACTGGCTTGCCGCGGTGCTTACATTTACACGGTCGATATAGGTGATGAAATACATCGCGCAAAGCAGCAACAGCACGCGTGTGGTGGCTCGACGGAACATCATCGTCTCCTTGAGTAGTGGCGAGCGTGTCCGAGGCGTGTGGCGCGATGCCAGATGCCCGTGAACGTGGCCTGCAAATCTGATCTCGGTACGTCTATGAACTGCTTCGATCGATGGCGAACGGATATGCCATGAGCGTGTTATTCCGTGCGGTCATGGAACCGTCGGATGCGTGGCTTGCGCGGCATTGTCATTGCGTGTCTCCTTTCGCGGGTCGTCGATGGCCCGCTGTCATGTTGTCGATGGTTCAACTCATATGCACGTCGTTTTGCGGGCTCAGGCGACCTCATGCAAGCGCATTGGCAAGCACCCGCGCCACGTGCAACGCTTCGGTCTGTGCACCATCCGCGATCTGATGACGGCAGCTCGTGCCATCCGCGACGATCACGGCATCGCGTGCATCTCTTGCCTTGCGTACCGCCGGCAGCAGCGACAGTTCCGCCATCGCCTGCGAGGCTTCGTAATGCTCCGCTTCGTAACCGAAGCTGCCCGCCATGCCGCAGCATGACGATTCGATCGTCTTCACTTCCAGACCGGGAATCCACTTGAGCACGGTTTCGACCGGACGCACGGCATCGAATGCCTTTTGATGGCAATGGCCATGCAGCAACGCGCGACTGTGATCTAGCGGCTTGAGGTCGATATCGAGTCGTCCCGCAACGCGCTCGCGAACCAAAAATTCCTCGAAGAGAAAGGATGCCTCCGCGAGCTTGCGCGCGGCATCGCCGTAGCCGTAGCCGAGGAACTCGTCGCGCAGCGACAGAAGACACGAAGGCTCGAGGCCGACAATTGCCACGCCGCGTTCGACATATGGCAGAAGCGTATCGAGCGTGCGCCGTGCTTCAGTCTTGGCTTCGTCGACGAGCCCGGCGGAGAGAAACGTCCGTCCGCAACACAACGGCCGTTCTCCCGCTTTCGTATTGAGATGAACCGTGTAGCCCGCCGCCTCAAGCACGCGCTGTGCGGCACGCGCATTGGCCGGCTCCATGTAGTTGTTGAAGGTATCGACGAAGAGCAAAACCTCCTTAGTTGCATTTGCAACTATTGTCGTCGACGCATCCGACAGAAAGGCTTTTTCAAAACGGGGAAATGCGCGTTGCGGCGCCAGGCCGAGTTTTGTCTTTAGCCAGCGCGCCAAGACCGGCATACGCGCTTCGATAGCGCCGCTCATGAACGGCCAGCGGCTCGCATAGGGCGCATAACGCGGCAGATAAGCGACAAGACGTTCACGCACGCTCACACCGTGACGTGTGGTGCGCGCAGCACGCGTTTCGATCTTGATGCGCGCCATATCGACGCCTGTCGGACAATCGCGTTTGCAGCCCTTGCACGACACGCACAGATCGAGCACGTCCTTCACGTCCTGACTCGCAAGGCCCTCTTCACCCAATTGTCCCGAGAGCGCGAGACGCAAAGTGTTGGCACGTCCACGCGTGACATGTTGCTCGTCTTTCGTAATGCGATAGCTCGGGCACATGGTTCCCGCATCGAACTTGCGGCAATGGCCATTGTTATTGCACATCTCGACTGCCTTGGCCAGTCCGTTCGAAAGATCATTGCCAGAGCCCGGCGCACCCTCCAGGCCTGTCAACGGATCACGCGTCACGTTCCAAGCCGACCAGTCGAGTTGCGGCTCGAATGCACGTTCACGATACGACGGCGGAAAGCGGAAATTCACCGTATCGTCCATTTTCGGGGGCGCCACGATTCGGTCCGGGCTCAGGCGATTGTCCGGATCGAAGAGCTGCTTGATCTCGCGAAACGCCTCGTTGATGCGCGGCCCATATTGCCACGCAACCCATTCACCACGGCATAGTCCATCGCCGTGCTCGCCCGAGAATGCGCCTTTGTATTCGCGCACCATCGCAGCGGCTTCTTCGGCGATAGCTCGCATCTTTGATCCGCCATCGCGACGCATATCGAGGATCGGACGCACATGCAACGTGCCGACGCTCGCGTGGGCATACCAAGTGCCTTCGGTGCCATGCTTTCTGAAGACATCGGTAAGACGGCTCGTGTATTGCGCCAGATGTTCGAGCGGCACCGCGCAGTCTTCGATAAAGGACACGGGCTTGCCATCGCCCTTCATGCTCATCATGATGTTGAGGCCGGCCTTACGCACTTCCCACAACGCTTTCTGCGGGCCGGCGTCGGGCATCTGTACGACCGAATCGGACAGGCCGAGATCGCTCATCAGATCGACAAGGCTTGCAAGCTTCGTCACTTGTTCAGCGCGATCGGCGCCCGCGAACTCGACCAGCAAGACTGCTTCCGGCTCACCCACCAGCGCCTTTTCGATGACAGGGCGAAACGCCTGATTCGACATTGCTAGATCGATCATGGTGCGATCGACCAGTTCCACGGCAACAGGTCCGAGCTTGACGATGTGTTGCGTCATCTCCATTGCATCGTAGAAGCTCGGAAAGTTAACCACGCCAAGCGTCTTGTGCTCGGGCAAAGGCGCGAGCTTCAACGTAAGTTGCCGGCTAAAGGCAAGCGTGCCTTCCGATCCCACCAGCAGGTTCGCCAGATTCGGCTCGCCGTCTTCGCTGAAGGGCAACGGGCTTTGGCAATCGAACAGATCGAGGTTATAACCAGCCACGCGGCGCAGAACCTTGGGTATGCGTTCACGCATTTCATCGCGTTCGCGCAATGCAACGTCGCGCACGCTTTCTACGAGCTCACGCATGCGTGCATCGAACTTCATTGCCGAGAGCTTACCGAAGCTGCCCTCGTATCCGTCAGCAAGAATCGCGTCGATGGCGAGCACGTTATGCACCATGATGCCGTATGCCATGGAGCGCGAACCGCACGAGTTATTGCCCGCCATGCCACCGATCGTGCATTGCGCGCTCGTCGAGACATCGACAGGAAACCACAAGCCATGCGGCTTGAGCCATGCATTCAGGTGATCGAGCACGACGCCCGGCTCGACCGTCACCGTTCGAGCGTCCTTGTCGAAGTGCACGATGTTGTTGAGCCACTTGCTCGTGTCGACGACGAGCGCCTCGCCTATCGTCTGACCGCACTGACTCGTCCCGGCGCCGCGCGCGAGCACGCTTGCCTTTGCCTCGCGCGCGATCTCCAAAGCAAGCCGCAAGTCTTCCTGATCCCTCGGCACGACCACACCTTGCGGCATGATCTGATAGATCGACGCGTCGGTTGCATAGCGTCCGCGCGACGCGCGATCGAACAGCACATCACCCTTCAGCTCGCGTTGCAGACGCATCTCCAAAGGGGTCGGCGCCGCTGCGCGACCGGCGCGCGCGGACGCTGGCATCAGATGGATCGGCTTGACGAGTCGGTCTGTGGGTGTATTGAGCATCGTCGCTATCGGTTAGTGCGGGAGGCCTGCTTGGGCTTTTGCATGCTGAATGCTTTATGCCGGCACACCGCATGCATTATTCGAAATGCAGTTCGACGGTAGGCAGGCCGTCGATCGAGCCCACGGCGTGGCCCGCCCCATCCGGGAAGGCAAGTCCGGTGTAAGAGCCCGCCGTGATCACCGTGCCCGCGGCGAACGCGATGCCATGCGAGACCGCGTGATTGACCGTCCACGCAAGCAGACGACGCGGATCGCCCGCCGGGTTCGCCGGTGGGCCTTCGAACAGCGGTTTGCCGTCGCATTCAAAGCTCATCGCCGGGGCGACGAACGGGAACGCTTCGTCGTAAGGCACGCCCGCGCCGACGAGTAGCGCGCCGTGATTCTGCAGATCCGCGAGTTGCCACGGCTTCTCGACGTCGGGCCACGCAGCGAAGCGACTCGCCACCACTTCGATCGCCGCATGCACGGAACCGATCGCGCCGATGATTTCGGTATCGCTATACGGTCCGCTGCCTGCCTCGAATGCGCGATTGAATACAAAAGCCACTTCGAGTTCGAGCCCTGCTCGTCCGAAAGCCGACATCGATAGCCGCGCGCCCGAGGCATGCACGCCATCGGCCGGGAGCAACGCAGCCTGGATCGGACCATCGGGCGTCTTCGCGCCGACCTTCCACCCGCCGACGCTCGCGCCGAGTGCATGCAAAGTCGCCTTTTGCGCGGCGTAGGCTTCTTCCGCGTTCGATGGCCGCGCGTCTTCCGGCAATGCTTCGAGCTTCGCGCGATGCGCACGCGCTTCCACGAAGAGCCGCGCGAGCGCGTCGGCGTCGAAGGCCGCGCTCATGCCGCCGCCTTGAGTTCGGGTTTCGCGACGTGGCTCGTCAGATAGTCCATCGCCGCGGCCACGCCGCTCCCTTCGAGTTTGATGCCCGCGAGCTTCAGTCCCATCTCGCAGCCGGTGAGCGCGGCCATCAACGTGAGATCGTTGCAATCGCCCAGATGCCCGATGCGGAACATGCGGCCCTTCACCTTGCCGAGACCCGTGCCCAGCGACATATCGAAGTGCTCGTAGATGAGCTTGCGTACCGCATCCGCATCGACACCTTCGGGCGTCATCACACCGGTCAGCACCGGCGAATACACGGACGAATCCGCGCACTGGATTTCGAGCCCCCACGCGGTGACTGCCGCACGGCAGGCGGCCGCGAGCCGCTGATGGCGCGCGAACACGTTGTCGAGCCCTTCGCCGAGAATCATGTCGAGCGCTTCGGACAGGCCGTACAGCAGGTTGGTGTTCGGCGTGTAGGGCCAGTAGCCCTGTTTGTTCATTTCGATGATCTCTTTCCAGTCCCAGAAAGCACGCGGCAGCTTCGCCTCTTTCGATGCCTCGATCGCCTTCTGCGACACCGCGTTGAAGCTGATTCCCGGCGGCAGCATCAAGCCCTTCTGCGAGCCGGACACGGTCACGTCCACGCCCCATTCGTCATGACGATAGTCGGCGGATGCGAGACCGGAGATCGTGTCGACCATCAGAAGCGCCGGGTGGCCAGCCGCGTCGATGGCGCGCCGCACCGCCGCGATGTCCGAGGTCACGCCCGTGGACGTCTCGTTGTGAACGACGCATACCGCCTTGATCGTGCGCTGCTTGTCTTCGGCAAGGCGCGCTTCGATCATGTCGGCCTGCACGCCGCGGCGCCAGCCCTCGATGCCGGGCAAGCCCAGAAACTCCGGCTTCAGTCCAAGGTTGACCGCCATCTTTTGCCATAGGGTCGCGAAGTGGCCGGTTTCGTACATGAGGACCGTGTCGCCGGGGCTGAGCGTATTGGCGAGCGCCGCTTCCCATGCACCGGTGCCGGAAGCCGGATAAATCACCACCGGCTGGCTCGTCTTGAAGATTTTCTTGATGCCATCGAGCACCTTCAGGCCGAGTGCACCGAACTCCGGCCCGCGATGGTCGATGGTCGGATAACTCATCGCACGCAAAATGCGATCGGGCACCGGGCTGGGTCCCGGAATCTGCAGGAAGTGACGGCCAGCGGGGTGGTAATCGAGTTTCAGCATGGATGCGCATCCTCTTAAATTGAATTTTGCATGCAAAATACTGTAGCGCAGCGATGCGGCCGCGGAAAGGCTTAAATAGGCCAAATGGCCTAGGGATAACCCGCTGGACGTTTTTTCCGGCGAGCTAGGGTTAAAATTGCCGCAAACGAATTCGAGGTATTGAATGCAAAATCGCGACTTGCCCGACGCCAGTCTTTCGCCGCTCCTACAGAAGGTCGAGCGCATGCGTTTGCACGACACGGTGGTGGATCACTTGCGTGAATTCATCGTGGAAGGCCTGCTTGCGCCGGGCGTGAAGCTAAACGAGCGCAAGCTTTGCGAGACGCTCGGCATTTCGCGCACGCCCTTGCGTGAAGCGCTGAAGGTGCTGGCCGCGGAAGGGTTGATCGAGATAGCGCCGAACAGGGGTGCATCGGTCTCGCAGATGAGCGAACTCGAAATCCGCGAGATGTTCGAACTGATGAGCGGACTGGAGGCGTTCTCCGGCGAACTGGCTTGCGAGCGAATCACGCCGCAGGAGATCGCGGACATCAAGGCGCTTCACGCGGTCATGCTGGAATGCCGCGCGCGCAATGATTTGTCGGGCTATTACAGCCGGAATCAGGCTATTCACGACAAGATCAATGAAGCCGCGCGCAACACGGCGCTACGGCAAACCTACGTGTCGATCAACCGGCGCTTGCAGGCCATGCGCTTTCGATCGAACTTCCAGACGCCCAAGTGGGATAGCGCGATACGAGAGCATGAAGAGATGATCGAAGCGCTGGAAACGCGCGATGGCAGGCGCATGTCGACCATTCTTCGTCATCACCTGCTCGGCAAACGCGATGCCGTTCTCGCCGAGCGCACGCTGACCACGGTGAAGGCGCCGGTTGCCAGGAAGCGGACGCACACCGGCGACGCTGGCTGAAAACGCCATACTCAAGCGCATCGAACGCTGCGTTCCCCCGCGCACAGTTCGATCGGCCGAATCCTCGCAAGCTTCGCTACGATTCGCGCCAATGGCCGAAGAGCCTGACATCGGGGGACATGTTGAACACAATAAGAGGTACATGCCTGGCGCTCGGGGCGGCGCTCGTCGTTGGCGGCTTCACGCTCTATTACGACGATAAGGACGTGAGCGTCGCGCAAGCCGATACGGACCGCGCAACGGTCGATTGCCTCACGCAGCAGCTCACGCATGATGAGAAGGTCAGCATTGCCCGCCTGACCGTCGATCACGATAACGCGAACATGCGTCGCGTCTACACCGATGTTCTGTCGCGCTGCGTACTACGCGCCGATCAGTGGGACCGGCGCTCGCAACTCGTCGCGAGCGCGCGTCAAACTCTCGCCTACGATACCGAGTTCCGGCGCATGCTCAGCGAAAGCACGATGCGCATTGCACAGCGACCCTGACATCGCCTTCTCGAAGCACGACGTTGGTCGAACGACATAGGCCGCCAGGCGATGGAGTAACATCGGCATCCATTGCGAGGCAATCGCATGCATCATTCGGCATTCAGAATGCAATCCACATCTCACGGCAATTCGACGACGATCGAGTTGCCCTTCAAGCGGCCCTTCGACTGGACTCGCCTGCTCGCCTTCATAGGCGGCCGGGCGGCGGCGGGCGTCGAGTCGGTGGAAGGCGGCGTTTATCGACGCGCGATCGAATGGCATGGCGATGAAGGCACCGTCGAAGTCAGGCCGCATGAGCGCAAACATCGCCTTGTCGTGACCGTCGACGGCGATGCGCAGCGGCATGCCGATCAACTTGCCGAACCGCTTGCTCGTATGTTCGATCTGCATGCCGATCCCCGCCGGATTGCAAGCGTGTTGTCGCGCGACCCGTTGTTGGCGCCGCTAGTCGATGCCTCGCCGGGACTACGCGTGCCGGGCGCCTGGTCCGGGTTCGAGTTGGTGGTCAGAACCATCGTGGGCCAGCAAGTGAGCGTGAAAGGCGCTTCGACGATCATGGGACGCATCGTGCAGCGCGCGGGAAGAATGATCGATGGGCATTCGCACGAGGCCACTGCCTGGCGGTTCCCGACGCCCGCCGAGCTTGCCGCCGCGGACCTGGATAAGATCGGCATGCCCACGAAACGTGTCGAAGCCGTGCAGCGGTTTGCGAATGCGGTGTCAACAGGCGCGTTGCCGCTCGACGAACCGGACGCTGATGCCGAGGCGTTGAAGCGCGATCTGCTGGCGCTGCCGGGTATCGGTCCGTGGACAGTCGGTTATGTCGCGATGCGCGCCCTGCGCGATCCAGACGCATGGCCCGATGCCGATCTCGTGTTGATGCAGGCCATCGCGCGGCGCAATCCGGCCCTGCTCAAGCCCGCGCAGCAACGAGCGCATATCGAGCGTTGGCGGCCTTGGCGCGCTTATGCCGCAGTACATCTGTGGAATGGAGTGGCGATGGAGACTGGGGCAGCGCGAGGCGGGTAGATTGAATACCAGACGAATGTATGCGGTCGACTGCATGCAATGCCACCGGCCAAACGAAGCTCCAGGGAACCCGAATTTCGCCAAGCCATCAGACGCCATCAGGTTTGAACAAGATCGCATTCGGTCGATTGAATACCACGCAAATGCATATGGTCGACTGCATGCAAAAGTCGCGTGCGAGCCAGATTTCAAGAAACTGACCCGCCTTCCACCGAAAGGCTTAAGCCCCCGCCGCACCCCTTCTCCCCGCAGCAATCGCAAGCTCGATCGAAACCAGCAACCCCTCTTCATCGAAAGGCTTGCGCAGAAAACCCACCGCGCCACGCTGCATGGCTCGCTGAACCGTATCGTCGTCACCGTGCGCGGACATGAACACCACCGGAATGTCCCGATGCTCGGCGTTCAATCGACGTTGCACATCGAGCCCCTGCATCCCTCGCATTTTGATATCGAGCAGAACGCACATGGCATCGTCGACGGCCGACGATGCAAGAAACTCCTCGCCCGACGAGAACATCGCGGTCGCGTAGCCAACGGCCTTGAGCAAATTGCCGACGCCGCGTCTTACCGAGGCGTCGTCATCGACGATGCAGACAAAGCTCATGTATGCCAATGCTCCCGTGGCTCGCGTCGCGGCAGATTCATCGGGAAGCGGCCGATACCAACACGAGCCTGCCGCCGCGCGCCGCAGCACCTAGCGTTCGCATGCGCGGCTCAGTGCGTGCAGACGTCACGACGCCAGCATCGTCGGACTCGCCCGACTTGCGCAACGCATAGTCGCGCGTCGTCTCCAGCAGGAAATAGTCACGAGTCGTGCTGTCGAACGAAGTCATCAGAAGACACTTCGAGGCGAGGCCGACGATCGCCTCCATGACCTCGTTTCGCGATAACCATTCGCACGCGGCGACCGTGCAAACCTCATCCAGCGAAAAGCGGTCGGGGAATACGGCGAGCCGTTGCAGCACTACGCGCTCGGCCGCGCCGAGCAGTTTGTAGCTCCAGTCGAGCGAAGCGGCCAAGGTCTGCTGCCGAGGCGGCGCAGTCTTGCGCCCGCCCGTCAGCGACTGGAACCGATCATCGAGTTCCGCGGCCAGCCTGCGTATGCCGAACACAGCCGCCCGCGCTGCGGCGAGTTCGAGTGCCAACGGAATGCCGTCGAGCCGGCGGCAGATCGTCGCGAGCATGTCGAGACTGCCGCGGTCCCGTTCGACCGACACATTCAACGCGCTCATCTGCGCGAGAAACATCCGCACCGAGGCGCTGGCGAGAATCGCTTGCGAGGTGGCCTCGACATCGGGCATGTCGAGCGGCGCGACCCGGTAGCACTTTTCGTCGTGCGTGCGCAGTGGCTCACGGCTCGTCGCCAAAATTCGCAGCTCCGCGCATGCTTCCACGAGTTGTTGGGCGAGCGACGCGGCTGCCTCGATTACATGCTCGCAGTTGTCCAGCAACAGCAGTATCTTGCGGCTCTGAAGAACCGTGATGAGCGCTTTGATCGAACCATCGCTCATGGAACGCTCGATGCCAAGTGCTTCGGCGATGGTGTCCGCGACCATGCGCGCATCGTTCACGGCCGCGAGCGAAACGAAGCACACATCGATCTTTGCGTTAGCCGCAATCGAACGCGCCGCCGCGATGCCAAGCTGCGTCTTGCCAATACCGCCCGAGCCCAGCAACGTGACGAGATGCGCTTCCTGCAAGGCACCGACGATCTCTGCAAGCGCGCTCTCGCGTCCGATCAAAGCCGCGCGATGATGCGGCAGGGCGTCGAGATGCGTCGCTTTCGGATCCATTGAATCGGCAGGCGCGGACACGTCGACCGCATTCGCGAGCCGATAACCTCGACCGGACACGGTATGGATAGCCTGACCGTCAGCGCCGAGGACACGCCTGAGCGTCGAAAGCTGCACATGGATGTTGTTCTCGCCGACCACCGATTTCGGCCACACGTGGCGCAGAATCTCATCCTTCGTGACCGTTTTGCCATTTGCGCGAATCAGCAATTCGAGGATGTCGAACGCGCGCGAGCCGACCTCGAGCAGTCGCCCATCCAGACGCGCCTCGCGCATTTCCAGCGACACTACGATTCGACCGATCTTGATCATGCCGCACTCACGCCTGGTTGGTTAACGGAACCGCCACGTTGCGCGCATGCGCAATCAGTCCTCGTACGGACGAGCATCCGCGGATACGAGACACACGAAGGCGCTCGCCTTCAGCACGCATTCCACCGAAGACAGCAGAAACAGCAGCGGCGACACGCGGAACTCGACCGGCAGCCCGAATGACATTGCCATCAGACCGATCGTGCAGAGCAACGCATAGACGATGCGCGCGACGCGGCTGCCAGTCAGCACGAACCCAACAAGCGCCAGCCACAAGAGTTTGCCGACGATGCATGCAAGCGCATCGCGCGCCGAGAGACTGATCCATAACTCGAACGGCAACTCGACGAGCGCCCATAGACCGGTCGCGAGAATCAAGCGGCGCGTCCACGCCCCAAGCGCGATGCGGCCGCTCAAGAACGTATCGGCAGAACTGGCTCGTCGTGAGGAGACTGGATCGTCGAGAAAGCGCATGACAGTGGTTCCTTGGCGGACTTCCGCGCGTAACGACGCGGCCTTTATCGAACAACACGCATTACCCGGCGACGTTCGTCTTCGTCTTCCAGCAGTACGGGGTATCGCCGACCATTCGCTTGAATACGGTCGTGAAGTGAGCCTGCGAGCGGAAGCCGCAACTCAGGGCGACATCGAGCATGTTTTGCTTCGACTCACGCAGCAGGCGCTGCGCGTATTCCACGCGGCGGCGCAGGAGAAACTCGTGCGGCGGCATGCCCGTCGCGCGGCGAAACTGCGAGGCGAAATGCATGCGCGTGAGCCCTGTGCTGCCGGCGATATCCGCGAGGCCGATCGAATCGGCGAGATGGGCATCGATAAATTCGATCGCGCGATTGAGCCGCCACGCGGGCAAGGCGCTGGCCTCGCGCTTTTGCCGGTCGGCCAGCGTGAAGTGCCGTGCGACCAGGCGCGACACGATGGCGAAGCTGACGCTATCGGTGAACACCTTGCCCACCGCCGCGTCCTCCGATTGCGATACCGCGAGCGCCTGTCCGAGCCGTTCCAGCGCGGGGTCGCGCACGAGCTTGGGATCGTCGATACGAATATCGCCTGCATGCGGCCGCCCGAACATGTCCTCGAAGCATTCGCTCAAGACCTGTTGCCCGACGAAAAGATGCAGCACGTCGGCAGGCGACTCGAACACTGCGCTGCAGCGCACGTCGGGCGCCGTGATCTGCACGGCTCCGGCGGCGACGCGTCCGCGCACGAGCGTCTTGCCTGCATGAGAAAACGTGAGTGACGTGCACTTGAGACTCAGTGCAATGCAATGATGCGTCGCGCTCTCGACACTCGCGACTTCCACCGGCGACTTATCGTTGCAGGTCCATCGCGAGAGGAGAATGCCGCCGCGCGGACGGCTGCTGGCAGCGTCGTCGGGAGGTGTGCGCCATGCATGTTCCATTCCGATTCCGTTCGCCCGGCTCTTCTGCGCGACCTCGATTACGGGTTCGGGATACGACATCGACGAAATGGTCATGACCGGTCATCCAGTGAAGTTGTTTGAGCGACTTTGCATGGACTCCACGGTATCGCACGGCAATTCGTACAGCCAGTCGTACGTTGGGGTGGCTTGAATGACCGATGGTTGGTTCAGATCATACGGAGGTTTAGTCGGGGTTCGATGCGGCGCGGGCGGGTCGACTAGCGCGAGGTCTAACGCGGTGCGGTTGTTCAGACGGAGGCGGCAGGTGAGTTATACGTGGGTATAGGGTGTGAGCGGTTCGTCGTCGCGTGATTCAGTACGCACACTGCGCAGTGCCAATCGCCCTCGCCCAAGGCCAACCATCTCAAACCCCACCCCGCGCGCGCCTCACCGGCAATGCGACTCCCAACGCCTCCGCCTTCCTCACGAAATCAGCAAGGGAGCGCGCCCCCATCTTCCGCATGGCCTGCCCGCGATAGATTTTCACGGTGATCTCGCTCAGGCCCATCTCCGCCGCGATCTGCTTGTTCATGAGGCCCGAGGCGACGAATGCCATGACCTCACGCTCACGTGCCGTCAACGTGTCGTAGCAATGCCGCAAATCCGCTACCGAACGGTTCGTCGCGCGACGCTGCGCATCGTTGGCCAGCGCCTGTTCCACTGCATCGAGCATGTCCTGATCGCGGAACGGCTTGGCCAGGAAGTCCTGCGCGCCGGCCTTCATCGCCTTGACCGTCATCGCGATATCGCCATGCCCCGTCATGAAGATGATCGGCAGACTCAGTTCGCTCGATGCAATCTGCTCCTGCACCGCAAGTCCGCTTTGTCCCTTGAGACGCACGTCGAGGATCAGGCAACTCGGCACATCCGGCATGTCGAACGCCAGAAACTCCTGCGCGGAGCCGAAGGTTTCGACCTTGAGGCCCACCGAACGCAGGAGATTGCTGACGGCTTGGCGCATCGATTCGTCGTCGTCCACCACGTACACCATGGCGCTCGCGGTGTTGTTACTGGCGTCAGCGCTCGCATCGCTGCGCGGATGACTGCTCATCACATCTCCCTTCGTGAGCGGACAGAAGAAGATGTAAAGGCGCGCGGCCTTTTACATCGCCGAAAGCGCGCTGGAAGGAGCGGTCGAAGTGACGCGCTCCAGGAAAAGCGTGCTTCCCAAGCGATGATGCGCGAGGCCATCCACGCGACGGTACTTATTTTTCCTTAATCGTTCAAAAGGCGGCGCCGCGACGCTCACCCACGACCGCTCCCATGCGGCTGCAATGTCACCGTGCAAGTCATCCCCATCGCGAGCCTCATTCCCTCGGGAACACGATCGATATGAATCCGCACCGGCACTCGCTGCGCAAGCCGCACCCACGTAAAAATCGGGTTGACGTCGGCGAGCAAATCGCCGCTCGTCGGATTGTCACGGTCGGCGATCCCGCTTGCGAGACTATCCACGTGACCTTGAATGTCTTCACCGCCCGATAGCAGTCTGATCGTCGCCCGATCGCCCACTTGCACGTGCGGCAGCTTCGTTTCCTCGAAGTAGCCGTAGACCCAGAACGAGTGCGAGTCGATCAGCGCCATGCGCGCGGTCCCGGCCGTGGCGAAATCGCCCGGATAAAGGTTCAGGTTCGTGATGAAACCATCGGACGGCGCGCGCACCTCGCTGCGCGTCAGGTTCAGCGCGGCCGTCTCTTGCGCCACTACCGCTGCCTTCACGGCTGCCTCGGCCGCGTTGTAGGCGGCGACATCGGCGGCATGATCCGACGCCGATTGCCTGGCGAGCGATGCCGAATCCAGCCGGCTTTCGTCCGATATCACGTCGCCCGCAAGATTGGCGCGGCGCGCCGCCTGAGCGCGTTTCATCGCAAAACCGGATTCGCTCGCGGCCATGCGCGCCTTCGCCTGCGCCATTTGCGCCTGCGCACGCGCGAGATCGGCATCGGCCTGCGCCACGGCGTAATGGAAGCGAGCCGGATCGAGCACGAACAGAATGTCGCCCTTGCGCACGAGCTGGTTGTCCTTCACGCGTACGTCGCTGACGAGGCCGGAAACATCCGTCGCGACTTGCACGACCTGCGCGCGCACGCGCCCGTCGCGCGTCCACGGCGAGTACATGTAGTCGAGCCACAGCATGCGAACCAGCACGATCGCCACGACCAGTATCGTGAGCGTGAACCCCGCGCGCAGGATGGATTGCGTTTTCATCTTGATGTCATTGGGTGGTTTCATCGCCATGAGAGCAGCGAAGCGCCGCTGAACATCGCAGCGAAGAGCGCGACGCGAAAGAGGCTCGCGTGCCACGTAAAGCGATAAAACCCGAGCCGCGCCAGCACGAGATCGAGAACGACGAACAGCAGCACGCAGCCAGCAAGTATCGGCAGCAAGCCGGGCATGAGAAGCGAGAAGACGTCAATCTCGCGTGGCATCGGCGACTCCTTGCGTTGCTTCCCGCGGCATGGACGATGCAAAGCCGCCGCCCAGTTCCTTCATCAATAACGCCCAGGCATCGAGACGTTTCGCCCGAATCGTCGCGAGGCTTTGTTCCTGCTGCAACTGCGCATCCTGCGCGGCCAGCACGTTCAAAAACTCGGTGATGCCGCTGCGATACCCCGTGTCGGCAAGCTGAAACGACTTGCGCGCCGAATCGAGCGTGTCCTCGATCGACGCCTGCTGCTCGCCGAGCGAACGCAAGGTTACGACTTGCGTGGCAACGCCCTGCATCGCGCCGATCACGCTCTGGTTGTAGGCGTCGACGGCGGCATCGCGCGACGACACCGCGACGCCGTAGTTGCCGCGCCGCCGTCCGCCGTCGAAGATCGGCAGCGAGATCGCCGCGCCCACGCCGTGGCCCATGCCGTTGCTATCGACGAAGTTGAAGAAGCCGCCGAAAGTCGCCGCCGATCCCAGCGATGCCGTCGCCAGCAAGTTGATGTCCGGATAGAAATCCGCATGCGCCGCGTCGATGCCCTTGTCCGCTTGCAACACGCGCCAGCGCCCGGCCACCACGTCCGCGCGATGCCCGACGAGCTCGGCCGGCAGCGTCGCCGGCAGATCGACCGGCACGCTCAGCGCGAGGCCGGGACGGCGCAAGGCATCGGCATAACCCGGCCCCTTGCCCGCCAGCCCCGCAATGCCGATGCGCGAAAGCGCGAGTTGTTGCTGCGCTTCCTGCACGCGTGTCGTGCTCATGGCAAGTTGCGTCTGCGCCTGACTGACTTCGAGACCGCTGCCGACGCCCGCATGCCAGCGGCGCGTGGCGATATCGAGCGTGCGCTGCTGTTCGTTCTGCACGTCGCGATAGACATCGAGCAATGCGTATTGCAGCGACAACTGCACATAGCTGCGCACCACGGCCGTCTGCAGCTCGACTTCGGCGAAGCGCGCGTCGGCCGCCACCGCTTGCACGTTGTCGAGCGCGGCTTCGCGGATCGCGCGATTCTTGCCCCACAGATCGAGATCGTATGAAAGGTCAGCCTCGACGTTGTTGCTCCACACGGTCGTGCCGCCAGGCGGCGCGGGCGTGGTGTAGCGGGCATAACGTCTGCGCTCGAAGCTGCCGTTCGCGCTGACTTGCGGCAATTCGGCCGCGCCTGCGATCTGCGCCTGAAAACGCGCCGCGTCGATTCGCTCTTGCACCGCGCGCAGCCCGGGATTGCCTGCGGTCGCGTCCTGCACCAGCGTATTCAACTGCGGGTCGTTCCATTGACGCCACCAGGCGTCGGCGGGCCATTTCGCATCGGCTTGGGTCGCGCGCAGAGCGGCACCGGCATCGAGCGTGGCGGGGTCGATCATCGACTCGTGTGGGTGGATGCCGCCGCTCGTGATGCAGGCGGAAAGAAGCAGCGCGCAGCCGCTCGACGAGAAGAACCACGACAGGCGGCGCGTGTTCATGCCGGCGTCTCCTTCGTTTGCCATAACGCGAGGCTGTCATCGCGCAAGGTCAGCTCGGTGAAATGCAGCAACGCGCGCATGCGATACCGCTTGAGCGTCGCCGTATCGGTCGCGATGTTGTCTCCGAGCGGCAGCATGTCGAGCGCCCGGCGCGTCGCTATGAGCGCGTTCTGCGCGGCTTCGGGCGTCGTGTTCGAGAACACGCTCGCCAGCGCCGCAAGCCATGCGTCCTGTTCCGCCGCCCAGCCTTCCGGCAAGGTCGCGCCGAGTTGCGCGGTGTCGAGACGAATCTGAATCATCGAGCGGCCGATCTCGAGCGCCGCGAACGCCCAGCCGATCAGACGGTCACGATTCACGCGGGCATCTACCGGCGCGGATGCAATCTGCAAGATGAAATCGCGCAAGCTCAGTTCGAATGTATAGAGCAGGTCGGCGAGGTCGCCATTGCGCGCGTCATGCACGATCAACCCGCGAATCTGCTTCATGTACCGCGCGGAGATCCAGTCGCCCGCGCGCGGAACGAGCACCGAGAACGCGACCGCCGCCACCGCGATTCCGCCTAGCAGCGCGAAGCCGGTGTCGAGATAAGCGCTCGGGTTATAGACCGTCGGGTTCGTAATGCCGACGATGAAGCAGAAGTACAAGCTGAAGCCGAGCCCGAGTATCGCCGTCTTCGGGAACGTGTTCAGATAGCTGCCGATCATCACCACGATCGCCATCGACGCCGCCAGCAACTCGAACGTCTCGATGCGCGGCAGCACGAAGAAATTGAACGCGAAGCCTGCAAGCCATCCTCCAAGACAGCCGCCGAAAATTTGCCAGCTCGCAACCGTCGGGTTCGGTGCAAGCGCGAATAACGCGCTCGTGATCGCCACCGCGACGATGGCGGTTGCGCCTCCGACCCAGCCCGAGGCGATCCACGCCGCGCCGACCGCAAGCACGGCGACGGCGGCGCGCGCACCGGCGATGGTCGCGGCCGTGCGATTAGCCGTGGCCCGAGTCCTGCCGATGCGGCCGATTGCCTGCAGCACCGACTGCGACCACGGCAAGCGGCCGATGGTGCGCGCGTCGATATAGCTTCGGCACATCAGGCGCAGATCGGCCATCGAAAAGAACAGTGCCGCGCCCGTCGTCGATACGAACTGACGCTGATGCGCCGACAGATCCGCGAGCGCCTGCAACAGCTTGCCGAGGCGCGTGGGCAAGGCATCCTCGAAGGCATCGAGATCGCGCATCAGCGTTTCCACCGCTTCGAGCGTGACGAGTTGCGCGTCTGCCTCGTTCGGCACGACGGCGAGCAACGCGTCGATGAGATCGTAAGCGGCCGCGAGAGCGCGCGGGTCAGCTTCGGCGGCGACACTTAACTTCAGTTGATGCAGCGCGTGAATCCACGCGACGGTATCGAGAAAACCGCGGTCGAGATCGAGATAGACATGGTTGTGAAGACGGATAGCCGGGTCTTCGAACACGGCGCCGCTGCGCAGGCTTTCCACTTCCACACGCTCGCGAATCAGCGAGAGGAAGGTGTCGAAACCGGTAAGCGTCGCGGTGCGGTCGAGCATCGCGTGCATGGCGTTGAGCAAGTCCGTGAAGTTCTTGCGGCTGGCCGCATAGAGCGCGGGCGTGACAGAGCGCGGAAAGATCACCGCGCTGACCACGCTCGCGCAGACCACGCCGATCACCACCTCGCTCACGGTGAATACGACGTTGTCGTACACGCCATAAGGATTGGACCACGCCGGTATGGCCGTGATGGCGGTGCCGTATCCTGTCAGCACGAAACCATACGACTGAAAATTGCGGTAGTAGGACGCGCCGAACACGCACACGCCGATCCACACCGCGAGCGCGATCAAAAAAAGCCACGGCTGCTGCGGAAACAGCGCGATGAGCACGAGCCCCGCAAAGCTGCCGCACACCATGCCGAGCCCGCGATAGAAGCCACGCGCGATCACCATGCCGCTTTGCTGATGCATCATCACGATGATGCACGAGACCATGGCGGTGGCCGGCGTGCGCAGTTCGAGCCGCATGCACACGCCCATTGCAAGCGACATGGCAAGCGCCACTTTCGCGATATGCCTGAAGCGGGGTCCGTCGTCGTTCCAGTATGTCTTCAGCTCTTCCCGCCATCGAGGCAGGGCCGCGCTGCCGGCATCGGCTTGCAGGGTCATGGGGCGCTCGTCGCTTGTTCGTGCGGATATTCGCGTGGTATGGAGTCTGCTGCGAACGCGGACCAGGCAATTGCACAATCGCACGCTTTTTGCGCATGCGCTGCATGAAATGACCGGCCATGAGACGTGCTCGCGTAGTCAGGTCCGGCTAATCTTTGTATGATGCGTCCCAACACAACAGGTACCAGCCAGCCATGCCGAGAAAAGCGCGGAACAGCGAAACCCCGCCGAAGATCGAAGACGTCGAACAGGAAAAGCTCGTCACGCGCCGCTTGGCGCCGGAGGTTCGCGAACGGCAGATCGTGCTCAAGGCCGTCGATCATTTCGCCACGCATGGATTCTCCGGCAGCACGCGTGAACTCGCGCGTCAACTCGACATCACGCAGCCGCTTCTGTACCGCTACTTTCCGAGCAAGGAAGCGTTGATCGACCGCGTGTATGAAGAGGTCTATCAGTGGGACACGAGCTGGGAGAACCTCATCAAGGACCGCGACCTGCCCATTCAGGAACGCATGGTGCGTTTCTATTCGGCGTATTCGGTGGTGATCCTGCGGCGCGAGTGGATTCGCATCTTTATCTTCGCGGGACTGACGCGCGAAGGCATCAACTCGAAATATCTGACGCGTCTGCGTGAGCGCGTGTTTCTTCCGGTGATGGCGGAGATTCGTCTTGCCTATGGACTGCCCGCGCCCGCCAGCGCGCGTCAGCGGGAGATCGACCTCGAACTGATCTGGAGCCTGCACGCCAGCATTTTCTATCTCGGCGTGCGCAAGTGGATCTACGGTCTGCCTGTCACCGACGACGTCGAAGATCACATCGCGCGTCAGGTCGACGCCTTCTTGAACGGCGTGCCCGCCGCGCTCAAACACGCAACCAAGCAGCCCGCGCGCATCAAACCGGGCGCCAAAGCCTGAGTCCGCTTCCAGGCCGGCAAACGCGCCGGCCGTTCGTCTTATTCCCATCGCATCACTCCCGCCTCGTGGTTTTTCAGGGTAAACACCGGCGATGCGCCGCTTTATCCCGCTCCCCGCTTCACCTACAATTTATCAAACGATCACTAATCGATCGATAAATAATTTGTTAGGAGCCGAAGATGCCTGTTACGAAACTTGCCCACTACTCGATCCGCACGACCGATCTCGAACAGTCGTGCCACTTCTATGAACGCATCCTCGGCTTCAAGCGCGGCTATCGTCCGCCCTTCGACTTTCCCGGCGCGTGGCTCTACAAAGGCGGCGACGAAGTGGACTTCGGCACGGTTCATATCATTGGCGTGGATCCGAACAATCCCGAAGGACTCACCGCATATCTCGGCGACAAGGCCTTGCCCGCGAGCGGAACGGGCACGGTCGATCACATTGCGTTTCTCGCGACGGGCGTCGAAGAGATGTGGCAGACGCTGACGAGCGAAGGCATCGCGTGGCGCGATCGCACGGTGCCAAGCCTCGGCTTGCATCAAGTGTTCATCGAAGATCCGTCGGGCGTGACTATCGAACTCAACTTCCCCGCCGAAGAACTGAGCCGCCTCACGCACGCACGACCGTCGAGCAAGCAAAACCCCGTCAGCGAAGGAGAATGAGCATGGTCCAGAGTTCCAAACGATCCAGAGCGATCATCGTCGGCGGTTCGCTCGGCGGGCTTTTCGCAGCGAACCTGCTGGTGCGTAACGGCTGGGATGTAGACGTGTTCGAGCGCGTGCCGGATGAACTCGCCGGACGCGGCGCGGGCATCGTAACCCATCCCGAACTTTTCGATGCACTCGGCGCAGCCGGCATTCAAATCGACGATGGCATCGGCGTGAAGGTGCGTTCACGCGTGACCTTCGCGCAGGACGGCGCGGTGCTGTCCGAACGCGATCTGCCGCAAACGCTGACCGCGTGGGGCAAGATGTATCACGTGCTGCGCGCTGCGCTTCCCGACGTGCACTATCACGCTGGAGTAACGGTGGCATCGGTGGAAGATGACGGCGATCGTGCAACCGTCACGCTCGGCGACGGGGCGATATTGCACGCCGATCTCGTCATCGCGGCGGATGGCTTCAAATCGGCTATTCGCGAGCGCTTGATGTCCGAAGTGAAGCTGCAATATGCCGGTTATATTGCGTGGCGCGGTCTTGTCGATGAAGCCTCGCTGTCGCGTGAAACCCGCGACGCGCTCTTCGACAAGTTCGCGTTCTGCCTGCCGCCGCGCGAGCAGATTCTCGGCTATCCCGTGGCCGGTCAAGGCAATAGCACGACGCCCGGCGAGCGCCGCTACAACTTCGTGTGGTATCGCGCGACGAGCGAAGATGTCCAGCTTCCCGATTTGCTGACCGATGCATCGGGCAAGCGCTGGACCGGCGGCATTCCGCCGACGCTCATTCGCGCCGACGTGCTCGCCGACATGGAAGACGCCGCGCTCACGCTGCTCGCACCGCAATTCGGCGAAGTCGTGACGCGCGCGACGCAACCGCTCTTTCAGCCTATCTTCGATCTCGAAGTGCCGCGCATGGCCATCGGCCGCATCGCGCTGCTGGGCGATGCCGCGTTCGTTGCGCGTCCGCATTGCGGCATGGGCGTGACCAAGGCAGCCAGCGACGCCATGACGCTCGTCAAGGTACTGAAGACGCATGGCGATGTGCAAGACGCGCTTGCCGGCTACAGCCTCGAACGCACGCAAGTGGGCACGGCTATCGTGCAGCACGCGCGCCATCTCGGCGCATACATGCAGGCGCAGTTGAAGACGGAAGTCGATCGCGAGATGGCCGAGCGCTACCGCACGCCCGATGCCGTCATGCGCGAGACCGCCGTTCCCGCGCGGTTCTGATGACAAAGGAGACGACGTGGATCACAGCGCCCCAACCTATGCGATGAACGCGCACGTCATCGCCGAAGAACCGCCGCCGCACATGGCGAACCCGTTGCTCGACGACCCGCGCTTTCAGGCGCTCGTGCAAAAACGCCGCGCCTTCTCGTGGATGCTCACGCTCCTCATGCTCACGGTGTACTTCGCCTTCATCCTCACGCTGGCATTCGCGCCCGCGTTGCTCGGCCGGCCGATTGTCGCCGGTTATCCCGCGACGTGGGGCATTCCAGTCGGCTTCGGCATGTTCGTCTTCACGTTCGGCATCGTGGCGGTGTATGTCGCGCGAGCCAACACTTTCCATGACCGCGCCGTGAACGAAATCCGACAAGGAGCACGGCAATGAAACGTATCTCTCTTTCGCTCGGCGCGTTGATCTGCGCTGTCACTTCGATCTCTGCCGATGCCGCCGAAGTCGCGTCGGCGTCACGCTCGCATAATCCGATAGCGATCGGCATGTTCCTCGTTTTCGTCGCATCGACATTGTTCATCACGCGCTGGGCGGCAAGGAAGAACCACAGCGTGTCCGATCACTACGCTGCGGGCGGCAAGATCACCGCGTTCCAGAATGGCTGGGCAATAGCGGGCGATTACATGTCGGCCGCGTCGCTGCTAGGCATCTCCGCGCTGGTCTTCACGAGCGGCTACGACGGTCTCATCTATTCCATCGGCTTTCTCGCGAGCTGGCCGATTATCCTTTTCCTGATCGCCGAACCGTTGCGCAACCTCGGCCGTTATACGCTCGCCGACGTGGTGTCCTATCGCCTGCAACAACGGCCGATTCGTGCGTTCGCCGCGTCGAGCTCCATCGTGATCGTGCTGCTATACCTCGTCTCGCAGATGGTCGGCGCGGGCAAACTCGTCGAACTGCTGTTCGGCTTCGACTACACGGCGGCGGTCGTGCTGGTCGGCGTGCTCATGGTGGTGTACGTGTTCTTCGGCGGCATGCTCGCCACCACATGGATTCAGATCATCAAGGCAGCGCTTCTGCTGGCGGGCGCGGCTTTCATGGCGTTCATGGTGTTGAGCCGCTTCGGCTTCAGCATGAACGCGCTCTTTGCACAGGCGATCCTCGCGCATCCAAAACACGCCGCGATCATGAGCCCTGGCGGTTTGGTATCCGATCCCGTCTCCGCCGTTTCGCTCGGCCTCGCGCTGATCTTCGGCACGGCCGGACTGCCGCATATCCTGATGCGCTTCTTCACGGTCGGCGACGCCCGCGCCGCGCGCAAGAGCATTCTGTACGCGACGGGCATCGTGGGAATCGGCTATGCGCTCATCATCGTCATCGGCTTCGGCACGATTGCGCTCGTGGCGACCGATCCGCTCTATCACAGCGCATCCGGCGGCGTGATCGGCGGCGTGAACATGGTGGCCCTGCATCTGGCGCATGCGGTGGGCGGCAACGTGTTCCTCGGCTTCATGTGCGCGGTCGCGTTCTCGACGATCCTGGCCGTGGTCGCAGGCCTGACGCTCGCCGGTTCCTCGGCGGTATCGCACGACCTGTATGCGAACGTGCTGCGCCGCGGACGCGCGACGGATCGCGAGGAAATGCGCGTGTCGCGGCTCACCACGCTCGTGCTCGGCGTGCTGGCCATCTTGCTTGGCATTGCGTTCGAGAAGCAGAACATCGCGTTTATCGTGAGTCTCACGTTCTCGATCGCGGCAAGCTCCAATTTTCCGGTGCTGTTGCTGTCGATCTACTGGCGCGGCCTAACCACGCGCGGCGCGGTGATAGGCGGTTCGCTCGGTCTGATCTCGGCCGTCACGCTCACCATCCTGAGCCCGACCGTCTGGGTCCAAGTGCTTGGTCACGCGCACGCCATCTATCCGTACGAATATCCCGCGCTCTTTTCCATGCTCGTCGCCTTCGCGAGCGTGGTCTTCTTCTCGATCACCGATCACTCGGCGCGCGCCGTGCGCGAACGTGCGCTCTATGGCAATCAGCTCGTGGACTGCGAGCTCGGCATGATCAAAAACGGCTGAGACAGGCCGATCGAAATCCATCACGGAGACATGACTCATGGATTGCACTTGCTGCATCTCGCCGAAGCGCCGTCGTCTGCTTGGAACCATGGCCGCGCTCGCGGGCGGCTTCGCTTCGGGCCTTCCGAACGCATCCGCCCGAGCCAATGCGACAGTCAAAGGCAAATCGATCGACATTCACGCGCACTATTACCCCGAAAGCTATTGCGAACTCGTCGGCAGCGACGGCGACAGATTCGGCGGCAAGTTCACCTGCGATGCGAGCACCTTCAGCTTTCAGACGCCTGCTGGCGGCCTCGGTCCGCTGCCGCTCAAATTCATCCGTATCGACGAACGGCTTGCCGATATGGACGCGTCCGGCGTCGACGTACAGGCGCTCTCGCTCAGCGTGCCGATGGCCTATTGGGCCGACCGCGCCTTCAACGCGAAGCTGGCAACGACATGGAACACGGCGGCATCCGCGGTTCACGTGCAGCATCCGACGCGCTTCGTCGTCCTCGCGACGCTGCCGATGCTGAACGCGCACGACGCCATCGACGAACTCGAACGTGCGTCCGAATTGCCGGGCGTACGCGGCGTCTATATGGGCACGAACATCAACAACCGCGATCTCGACGATCCGTTGTTCGAGCCGGTCTTCGCACGCATCGAACAACTCGATTTGCCGGTGTTCCTGCATCCGCAACAGACGGTCGGCGGCGCGCGGCTCACCGACTTCTACCTGAGCAATCTGCTCGGCAATCCATTCGATACCGCCATTGCCGGATCGCATTTGATTCTCGGTGGCGTCATGGACAGGCATCCGCGACTCAACGTCACCTTGCCGCACGCGGGCGGCGCGTTGCCTATCCTCATGGGCCGTATCGATGCGGGCTGGAACGTGCGGCCCGAAACGCGGAGGCTTGCGCAGAAGCCGAGCAGCTACCTGCGCCGCTTCAATTACGACACGGTGTCGCATTCCGGGCCGGTGCTCGATTTCCTGATAAAGAACATCGGCATAGACAGGCTCGTGCTCGGCAGCGACTACTGCTTCGATATGGGTTATGAACAGCCGGTCACGTTTCTGGACCGCCTAGAGCTGCCGCCCGAGCAGAAGAATCTGATCCTCGGCGGCAACGCGGCGCAATTGCTCAAGATATGAGATTGACGCCCGGCGACTGAACGAAAATTAATATTTGTCGCGGACAATTTCCAAGATAATCCACGGATTCCGCCGGTTATGACCATCGCTTGATTATGGCAACGCAAACGCCGCATGCGTGAGTGCAGCGTGACGAGCAAGGGTGACGGACCATGTTCAACCAGACAGATATTTCCAGCACCACGGCGCCGCGTCAGAAAGACTCGCTCGGCTGTCTTTCGACGCAGCTGCACAAGGACCTCGAACTGCGCGCGGGCGACTTCACGTTCTATCGCAAATGCAGGCGCGAGGAAAAGACGAGCGAAGTCGTCACGCCCGCGTCCGATCGCGGCTTTCTCATCGGTGTCTCGCTCGCGGCGGGACATCGCCGGCGCATCATCACGGGTAGCCGTTCGGCGCTGCACGAGTTCAGGAAGGACTCGGTCTATATCCGCAATTTCGAGGACGACTACCGCGCCGATCTGCACGGCGCGTTCGACTTCGTGCTGATGGAATTTTCGCGGTCGTTCATCGTGAACACGGGCTATGAGCGAAACGGCACGACCATTTCCGGCTTCTCGGCGCCGCCCGGACGCGAGGACGCCATCTTCGGCCAGCTCGCGCAGGTGCTCGCGCTGACGCTGGATCGTTCGTCCGAGACCAGTGCGCTTTTCCTCGAACAACTCGGCGTCACCATCGGCACGCATCTCGTGGATCGATACGGCGACGCGACCGCGAAAGCGCTCAAGCCGGGGCCGCGTCTTTCGAGTATTCAGGAAGCGCGCGCCAAGGAGATGCTGCTCGCCAAAACCGATGACAACGTATCGCTCGAAGCCATCGCGAGTGCATGCAACTTGTCGCGCAGCTACTTCATCCGCGCGTTTCGCGAGACCACGCAGCGCACGCCGCATCAATGGGTGCTGGAGCAACGCATCGAACATGCGCGCATGCTGCTTCGCAAATCGACGTGGTCGCTTGCGGAGATCGCCATTGCATGCGGCTTCTCCGATCAAAGCCACTTCAGCCGCACGTTCTCGCAACTGGTCGGCACGCCGCCCGGAAACTGGCGCAGGCAAGCGGGTAATTGACACAGCCTTTCTTCAGTCGATACCTCGCGTCGTCACATCCATAGACTTTCATACAAAGCATCGCACTTACGTGCAATACGCATGAACGGCGCTGCGCTAACTTGATCGTGCCGAGGCTGCGCACGCCACTTTCTTATCCCGCGCCGACCTTAGCTTCTCCCTCGCGTTTCGCTCCCTTTCCCCAACCTGGAAACGTCACGATGCAAATAGGCGGATTTCAGATCGATCTGGAGATGCGCGCCTTATGGCGAAACGGCGAACTCGTGCGTCTCGGCTCGCGCGCTTTCGATATCCTCGCCGTGGTCGCGGCGGCTGGCGGCCGTCTCGTCTCGAAGGACGAGGTGATGAACGCCGTATGGCCCGACACCGTCGTCGAGGAGAACAATATTCATGTTCATCTCTCGGCGTTGCGCAAGGTGCTCGGCGCGGACCGCGACCTGATTCTCACCGTGCCCGGCCGTGGCTATCAACTCCTGCAACGCAAGCCGAGCACGCCATCCGATGAAGCGCGGCTCAAGCCCGCTTGCGGCCGCCGTCTTCCGCCGCAAAAATCCGCGTTGCTCGGACGCGATACGGAAATCGCCACGATCCGCGCCATGCTGCGCAACTCGCACGTGTTGACGGTGACGGGCGCGGGCGGCATCGGCAAGACGCGGCTCGCTATCGAGGCGGCCCGTCATAGTGCCGAAGACTTTCCAGAACCGGTGTGCTTCGTCGAACTCGCCGCGTTGACGACGCGCGAGGGCGTGCTGTGCGCCATCGCGGAGAGTTGCGGCATTGCCTTGCCCGATACGCATATCGATGTAGCGCGCGTGGCCGCGACACTCGCCGGCCAGTCGAAACTCCTGCTGCTCGATAACGCCGAACATGTGGTCGGCGCCGTGGCGCAGATCGTCGATGCACTCGTCGCCGGCAACGAAAAGCTGCGCGTGCTGGTGACGAGCCGTGAGCCGTTGCGCGTGATGGCAGAGAGCATCTTCCGAGTGGAACCGCTCGACGTGCCTCCCGCCGATGCCACGGACGCCGATATTCTCCGATGCTCCGCCGTGAGCCTCTTCATCCTACGCGCCGATTCGTTGCAGGAAAGCGTGGCGACCGACAGCGCGGAGATCCGGCTCGTCGGTGAAATCTGCCGGCGTCTGGACGGCCTCCCGCTTGCCATCGAACTGGCCGCCGCGCGCGTCGCCGCGCTCGGCGTGGAAGGCGTCTGCCGCAGGCTGGACGACCGCATGGCGATTCTCGCGGGCGGTTACCGCACCGCGCTGCCGCGTCATCAAACCTTGCGCGCCACTTTCGACTGGAGCTTCGCGCTGCTGGACCGCGACACGCAATCCGTGTTCTGGCGGCTCGCGCTTTTTAGCGGCAGGTTCTCTTTCGAGTCGATGTGCGCGGCAGTCTGCGACGAAGAGCACACGACAGCGGACGCCATCGGCGGCATCACCGAACTGGTCGCGAAGTCGCTCGTGAGCGTCGAATTCGAGCGCGCCACCGCGCGCTATCGTCTGTCGGAATCGACGCGCGCCTATGCGCTGGAAAAGCTGCGCGCCAACGGCGAATTGCGCGAGATCATCCGCCGCAATGCGCGTCATGTTGCACGACAGATCGCGGCCACAGCCTGCGGCCTCGACGACCATCCGGCCGCCTTCCAGCACACGCTGGACGATGCGCGCGTCGCGCTCGACTGGGCGATGTCCGTGGACGGCGATGTCCGCGTGGGTATCGAACTGGCGTCGCATCTCGTCGGCGCACTAAGCGTCGCGCATCTTTTCGACGAGTGCCGCATGCGCGCCGCGCTCGCCGTCGATGCCATCGCGAAGCTGCCGGCGGGAACGGCAGACGCAGCGATCGAGAAGCGGCTGCGCGCGGCGTTGACAGCGGCGGCGCCCGTGGTCCACGAGACGCCGCCGCTGCCTGCGCGACCCGCCCGCTGGCCGCTTTCCAGGCGCTTGCACAAGCCTGCGCTGACCGCCACGCCGCTTACGACTGGATGAACTCCAGCAGGTCCGCGTTGACGCGATCCGCGTGCGTGGTGCACATGCCATGCGGCGCGCCTTCGTAAATCTTCAGCTTCGCGTTCGGCATGAGCTTCGACGAGAGCTTGCCGGAATCGTCGAGCGGAACGATCTGATCGGCGTCGCCTTGCAGCACGAGCGCGGGCACCGTGACCTGCTTCAGGTCTTCGGTGAAGTCCGTCTCCGAGAACGCCTTGATGCAGTCGTACATGCCTTTGATCGAACCCAGCATGCCGAGCAGCCAGAACGAATCGATCGTGCCTTGCGACACTTTCGCGCCGGGCTTGTTGAAGCCGTAGAACGGCATCGCGAGGTCCTTGAAGAACTGCGCGCGGTTATCGTGCACGCCTTTGCGAATGTCGTCGAACACGGATAGCGGCAGGCCGCCCGGGTTCGCTTCGGTCTTGAGCATGATCGGCGGCACGGCCGAAACCAGCACGACCTTCGACACGCGCTTTGCGCCATGACGCGCGATATAGCGCACCACTTCTCCGCCGCCGGTCGAATGGCCGACCATCATGATGTCTTGCAGATCGAGCGCTTCGATCAGCTCGGCAAGATCGTCGGCATAAGTGTTCATCTCGTTGCCGTTCCACGGTTGCGATGAACGGCCGTGGCCGCGACGGTCATGCGCGATCACGCGATAACCGCGTTCGGCGAGGAACATCATCTGCGCGTCCCACGCGTCGGCATCGAGCGGCCAGCCGTGAGAAAACGTGATCGCCGGGCCCGTGCCCCAGTCCTTGTAATAGATTTCCGTGCCGTCCTTGGTCGTGATGTAAGCCATGTCCGCTACTCCTTCTCGATTGATTGACCGGCCCGTGCCGGTGTGTCATGCGTGAAGGGAGTATTCGCGATTCGTGGCACGGCACGCTTGGTTATCGCCCGGCTTTTGTGGATTTGCACGATAGCTTCACGCAACGACTTCAAGCGACCGCCGACAGCGTGAAGACGAACACCGTCCCACGCGGATACGCCGGTCCCGCGGTGAGCGTCCCGCCATGCGCCTCGATGATCGACCTGCAAATGGCGAGCCCCATGCCCATGCCGGTGTCCTTCGTGGTGAAGAACGCGTCGAAGATGCGCTCGGCAATGTCTTCGCGAATGCCATCGCCGTTGTCCTGCACGGACACGATCACGGTGCCCCTGTCGTCGATGCAGGACGTGACGGCGAGCAGGCGCTGACGCGCATCGAGATGGCTCATGGCATCGGCGGCGTTCATGACGAGATTGAACAGCACCTGTTGCAGTTGCACGCGATCAGCCGTTACCGAACAACGCGCAGCCAAGTCGAGCCGCACGAGGACTCCGCGTTGTTCTATTTCCGCCGCCGCCAGTTCGAACACTTCGCGCACGACGTAATCGATATAGACCGGCGCGAAAATAGGCTTGGTTTCCTTCGCAAGCGTCTGCAATGCGCGGATGATATCGCCCGCCCGCTTGCCGTCCTTGACGATCTCGCGCAGGCCGCTCGATGCCTCGGCCAGATCCGGCTCGGGCCGGTTGAGCCAGCGCACGGACGCACTCGCGTTCGACACGATGGAAGCCAGCGGCTGATTGATCTCGTGCGCGATCGAAGCGGCGAGTTCGCCCATCGTCGATGCGCGCGATGCCTTCGCCAGTTCGCTCTTCGCGTTCTGCAAGGCGAGTTCGGTCACGTGCCGTTCGGTCAGGTCGGTGACCACGCCGACGAAGCTGCTTACGCCGGACGGTTCTCCCAGCACTTCGAGATGCTTGATGGCGCCGTCCGGCGCGACCACGCGAAACTTCTGCCGGAAGGGCACGCGCTTGTGCGCGGCACGCTCGACCATCTCCCGATAAAACGCGACGTCCTCGGGATGAATGCGCTCCATGATCGCGCGTGTCGCGGGACCGCTCGCATCCATTGGCAAGCAAAACACGTTGTAGAGTTCTTTCGACCAATAGCGCTCGCCCGTCAGCGTGTTCCAAATATAGCTTCCCGAGCGGCCTATCCGCTGCCCGAGCGCGAGCGCTTCCTCGCTCATGCGCAAGGCCGCTTCCGTTTCCTTGCGACGCTTGTTTTCTTCGAGCAACTCGGCATAAAGACGCGCCGTTTCGAGCGATATGGCCGCCTGCGACGCGAGCATTTCGAGCACCGACGTGCGGCTCTCCGTGAACACGCCCGTCGTCAGATCGTTTTCGAGGTAAAGCGCGCCGACGGCATGCCCTTGCTTCACGAGCGGCAGACAGCATACGGAACGAACCGGCCTGCTGGACAAGGCTGCATCGAAGGAAAATCGCGGATCGTGCTGCGCGTCTTCCACCACCACGGGCTTACGCGTGCGCAGCGCCGTGTACAGGACCGAAGCGGGCAAATCCTCGCGCACGGGCGCTTCGCCGGCCAGCTGAACCTGTACGCCCTCGGGCGTCTCCTGTCCGCGCGCTTCGGCCACGGGCACGTTGCCTTGCATGAGAATCAGGATGCCGCTGCGCGCGCCGGCGTGAACGATGGCGAGCGTGACGAGCGTGCGGATCAGCTTGTCGAGCACGATCTCCTCGGAGAGCGCCTGCGACGACTTCAGCGCCGACAGCAAATCGAAGCGATGCTGCGCATCCTCGATTTCGACCGATGGACGGGACGCCACCGGAACCTCGGGGAGCGCTTGACGCACGGCCGTCGCGCGTGCCGGACCCGCATCGCGTTCGAGTCGGCCGACGAGCGCATGCGCGCCCCAGCGCGCATAACCGTCGATCGCGCGCCGCCGATGTTCCCGCGCGGCCGTAAAGAGCCCGTTCGCTTCGCAGCACGCGCACGCCAGCCGATGCGCGAGTGCATCGATATGACTGAAGCCGCTTTCGGACGCTGCGGCTGCCGCTTCCTCATAACGCGCCAGCGCTTCGAGCGGCTTGGCGAGCAGACGAGCGATTTCGGCTTCGACCAGCAACAGCTTGTCGAGAAACGTCGCCGGATTGAGTTTCGCCCAGACCGTAAGCTTCGCGAGATGCGGTTCGATGCGCGCAATGGCTTCGTCCGCTTCGTACATTTGCGCGAGATTGAGCGCCGAATAGAAGTGATAGTCCAGTTGATGCACGTGCGCGGGCGTCGCCCACGTCAGCTCGCCGGCTTCAGCGAGGCAATACGACGCGTTGCGGTAATCGCCATGAAAGTAGCAGGACATGCCCTTTAGCAGCCAGATCCAGAAACGCAGCGTCGTCATCTGCGTGTCGAGCAGATCGGCGTCGAAGGTCATGCGTCCGTCCACCACCGAGCCGAAATTGCCCGGCAGTCCCGGCCCGCCCGTCAGGCTGTGTACGTAGCGCTTTTGCAGTTCCAGGATGTCCTCGACATCCCGGAATCTCACGCGTCGCGCGAACGACAAACCCAGGTCGATTTCGCGATCGACCTGTTCGAGCGGCGCGCCCATCGTCAGCAGATCGGAGACGATGTGATTGCATGCGTAACAACTCATCGTGAGGTCGCCGCTCGGCCTGGCGGATTCGAACGCATCGCGCGCGCAGGCCAGCACGTAGGGCAGCGGCTGGGTCCAGACGGCGACCGTATCGAGCGCCACCAGCGTGCTCGTGGCGACCGTGTTGAAGCCGCGCGATTCGACCAGCGTGCGCGCCAGCCGCGAGAACTCGAAGCCTTCCTCGTAGCGCCCGAAGAACTCGGCGACATAGACGCCGAACCACGACAGACAGTGCGCCGATGCTGCCGTGATGCCGTGGTCGATGGTCATCTGCACCATGTGGCACAGATGCAGAAAACCGAGCCGTTCATCGACGAACGATGCGGGCGCGTAGACGCTCGCGAGCAGGTTCATCTCGGACTCGATCTTCTCGTCGCGCAACGTCGGCAGGTTCGCGAGCGAGGCGATGCTTCGCGATGCAAGCGACGCGTTGAGCTTGCCATACGCGGCTTCGACATCGGCGGCTTGCGGAAAGCGCGGCAGAATCGTGCCGAACAGCCGAACGCCTTCGAGCGCGGTTTCGACGGCGGCTTCATAGTCCGACAGATGCTGCTGCATGTCGACCTTGAGTTTGTAGACCGACGCGCGCGCGACGACAGACAGGTCCTCGCGCAAGAGCGTGGCGATCTCTTTACCGGCAGCGTCGAAATCGGCGTTCAGGATGTGACACTGCACGCGCAACACGCCCATTTCATAGCTTGCGGCGTGGGCCTGCGCCGCGCCGTTCGCGTGCAGCAGCGCCTGCACGACGTCCAGATAATTCAGCGCGGAACGGATAGCGATCGCTTCTTTCGCCTGACGCGCCGCTTGCAAACAAACCGTGGCGAACACGTCGGTCTCGTCTGCATCGAGTTCGA
This sequence comes from Caballeronia sp. GACF4, assembly GCF_023631025.1. Lineage (NCBI taxonomy): Bacteria > Pseudomonadati > Pseudomonadota > Betaproteobacteria > Burkholderiales > Burkholderiaceae > Caballeronia > Caballeronia sp. GACF4. The sequence goes on along the minus strand of NZ_JALQDW010000021.1, from coordinate 22,998 downwards.
GAAGCGCGCCCGCCGCCTGAGCGCGTTCGATATGGTGCGCCACGTCGAACGCCGATTGCAGCGTCCGCGCATTGAAGTCTCGCAGCAAAATGCGCGCGATGCGGGCGTGTTCGACACCGCGCTCGTGCTCGGGCGTCAATGCATACGCCGCCTCTTGCACGCGGTCGTGAGCGAAGGCAAAGCCCGTGCGGTCGGATACGACGAGCCCTGCTTCGAGCGCGGGTTGCAGACGCCGCGCCGACTCGACGCCATCGCCGGGATCGATCAGCATGAGTGTCGAACGGTCGAGCCGTCGTCCCATGAACGCGAGCAGCCTGAGCACCGCCTGCGCCGCTGGCGGCAGGCGCGAAAGCCGCGTCACCATCAGATCGACGACGTTATCCGACGATTCGTACTCGCCGATACGTTCCAGGTCCCACGTCCAGCGACGCGCCTCGCCGTCGTAGACGATCATCCGATGTTCCGCCAGCACGAGCAGCAGTTGCTTGATGAAGAACGGGTTGCCGCCGGTTTTTTCGTGCACCACCGCCGCGAGCGGAAAGACATGCGCGCCATCGGAATGAAGTGCGTCGGCGAGCAAGGCCACGACATTCGCCGGATCGAGCGGCCCGACAGCCAGCGAACTCACGCGCGCGCCGGCATCGGGCAACGAATCGAGGAACGCCTTGAACCGTGGCGAGCGATCCACTTCGTTATCGCGATACGCGCAGATCAGGAGCACATGACGCATATCGGCATGCGCCACGAAAGCGGCGATGAAGTTCAGCGTGGCCTCGTCGAACCAGTGAACGTCGTCGAAGAAGAGAATCAGCGGATGCGCTTCTGTCGCGAACACGGACAAAAGCCGCGAGATCAGCGCCTGAAAGCGCAACTGCGCTTCCACGGGCGGCAACTCCGCTACGTCGGGCGGCTCGCCGAGCACGAGTTCCAGCTCGGGAATGAAGTTAACGATGAGTTTTCCCTGCAAACCGACCGCCTCGCAAAGCACGGCGCGCCAGCGGTCGAGTTCGCTGTCGCTCTCACCGAGAATGCGCTGAAAGAGCGAACGGATGGCCTGCATCAACGGCGCATAAGGCGCGTTCTGACCGTACTGTTCGAGCTTGCCGGAAGCGAAGAGCGCGGCACTTTGCGCGGTCGCGCGATGCACGCTGCGCACGAGTTCCGACTTGCCCGCGCCCGAATAGCCGGACACGAGGATGAGTTCGGCGGCGCCCTGTCGCGCGTTACGATCGAAGGCGTCCCGCAGCGCCTGATATTCATGCACACGTCCAAACAGACGATGCGTGAAGGCGAGATTTTTGACGTTGTCTTTCGCGGCCGGTTCGAACGGGACGATATGCTGCATCTCGTTCCAGTCGGCAAGACAGTGCCGCAGATCGGCTTCGAGACTCGACGCACTTTGATAGCGTTCCGCAGGACTCTTGGCAAGCAACTTGAGTACGATTGAACCCAGCACATCGGGCAATGACGCGCGGTAGCGGCGCGGATCGGCGGGCTGTCGCGCGACGTGATTGAAGATCCATTCGACCGCATCCGCCGCTTCGAACGGCAAGTGGCCGGTCAATAGCTCGTACAGGGTCACGCCGAGAGAATAGAGATCGCTGCGCTCGTCGGCCTGTTCTTCCGCGCGTCTCGCCTGCTCCGGCGACATATACGCCAGCGTGCCGCTCAAGGTATCGGCGTGGTCGATAAACTCAGCAGCTTCGCTCGTCGAAGCGCGAAAGCCGAGCAAGCGCACCGTGCCATCGGCGCCTTCCAGCAGATTCGAAGGCTTGATGTCGCCGTGCAGAACGCCGCGTTCGTGCGCGAGCGCGAGCGACTGCGCCGCGCCCACGGCAATGCGCAGAAAGCGGCCGAGTGCAATCGTGCCATCGGCGCGTGGAAGAATCGGCGCGCCACCCTGGTCTTCATAGACGAGCACCGGCCCGCGTTCGAGCCTCAAGAGCGCGAGCGGCCGCACGGCCCACGCGGAATCGAGCTTCCCGGCCGGCGCAAACTCTTGCCTGAGACGCCGCAACACGGCATCGGAAGAAGGACCGGCAGGCGCCGCGACGAGCCAGGACCGCGCGCCGTCTTGCGTTCTCGCGCGATGCCGCACGATCTCGCCATCCACGAGCAGCGCTTCGAGTACGAGCTGATCGAACCAGAGCTGATCGAAATGCACGGCGATGCCGGAGCCAGACGACGCCTTGCGCGTCCCGTCGATGAATGCCTCGGTGCTCAATTCATCTCTCCTTCGGCCATGTGCAATAGCCTTCGATTTCAGTTCGGCCAGTCCGATCCCAACACCAGCCCGCAGAAGTTCAGTCGCCGGTAGTTCGGGTCCCAGCGATCGAGCACGTCGGCGTTCACCGTGCCGAAGGTCGTATCCGGCCGATGCTCCATGCCGCGCGCATACGCTTCGATCAACTTCTTCTTGAAGCCGGTTTCCCGCGGATACGCCTGCACGATCTCATCGCGCTCAGGCTCGCTGAACTGGTCGTAACGCGCGCCCGTCACGTCCATCTGCACGCCGGCGGCGATGAGCGCGACCAGCGTCGAAAGATGTTCCGGAATGCCGGGCGTCGTATGCAGCGCGATGCCGAGCCACACCTCTTCGATCTGACGCTCGGCCACGCCGTGCTGACGCATGAAGTCGCGTGCGGCATCGGCGCTGTCCACTTCGAAACGGTTCGGCGAGTGCTGGAAGCGCGTGTTCAGCCCGACATCGTGAAACAACGCACCGAGGTAGAGCAGTTCGGCATCGAAGGGCCTGTTCTCGCGGTGGCCGGTCAGTGCGCCGAACAGGAACGAGCGAAGCGCGTGATGAAACATCAGGACGGATTGCGTGGCGCTGATCAGATTCGTGGCGGCCTGAGCCATCGCGGTATCGGGAATCGCCACGCCTGCAATCGTCAGCTTCATGCCCGCTCCTGTGTGTCGAGACATGGCGAGCGGTCCGTCACGACGCGCTGCATTCGCATGACGTCGAGGACCGTTCGCAGTCCGCGTTCTTTGTCAGAGGGTAGCGAAACGAATCTTTAAAGGCTTTGGCGGGTTCTAAAAAAGCCTTAAGCGCTGCGATGCGGATTGGCGCCAAGAACCGTGAACGACGGTGAATACGCGAGATGCCAGGCAGTCTCAACGCACCACGCCCGAACCACGCGCCAACTAACTGCCAACTAGGCGCGACGGTCCTTAAAACTTCTTAATCCGATGCGCGGCGAAGCATGTCGTTCAAGCGTCTTTCCCGCGCCCACGCGCCGCCTCAGAACATTTCACGTTTTTTGCAGGACTTTAGCCGCGCGGCGTTCCTACACTGCACTCAGTTCAAGAGCCTCGGTCGTCGCCCGAAGCGCGCAGACGCGTTTCGAGAAACTGCACGAGCGCGCGCACCTTGCTGGATTGCCGGCGATTGGACAGATACGCGGCGTAGACCACGGCATCGCCCGAGTGAGGACTGGCGTCGAACTGTTCGAAGAGACGCACCACGCGGCCCGTGCGAATGTCGGGCGCGACTTGCCATTCGGGCAGCAACGCAATGCCTCGTCCGGATACGACGCTTTCGAGAAGGATGTCGAGATTATTCGACAGCAGATGACCGCGCACATCGACACGCTGTTCGTCGCCATCGCGCCGGAAGGTCCAGACCTGGCGCGTGCGATAGCCGCCGCCGTACGCGAAGCGCAGGCACTCGTGCGCGTCGAGGTCCTGCGGTGTCTGCGGCGTGCCGTTGCGGGCGAGATACGCGTGGCTTGCCACGACATGGCGCGGATTGTCCGCGAGCTTTTTGACGATGAGATTGGCGTCGCGGTCGGCGCGGCCGATGCGGATCGCAACATCGATTCGATCGAGCGCGAGGTCCGTGAAGTGATCGGCGATGACGACATCGAGAAACACGCGCGGATGCTCCGCGAGGAACGTCGCAAGATGCGGTGCGAGGCACAGGCGGCTGTACGTGGACGGCGCCGAGATCCGGAGCGTGCCCACAGGCGCCGCGCCGCTGTCGAATACGCTTTCGTCGGCTTCGGCGAGGTCGTCGAGCACTTTCGAAACCTGCTCGACATACGCGATTCCGGCATCCGTGAGGCTGACTTTGCGCGGCGTGCGCGTGAGCAGCGCGGCGCCGAGCGAGTCTTCGAGCGAATCCATGAGACGCGTGACCGATGACGTGGCTACGCCCAGACGTTGCGCTGCCTTCGAGAAGCCGCCAGCGTCCGCGACTTCCAGCAGCGTCCTGACCGCGAGGAGCTTGTCCATGTTCGCCCTCAATCCACATTTCGTTGCGCCCGACGCAACGCGAACTTGCATTCTATCCATATTCAACAATCGCGACGCAACGCATAAGCTGCGTGCATCGGCTCCAGAAGGGTTCATCACCGCGCGGCGTTTAGCGGCGCAAAGGAAAGCAGCATGAACGCGTTCGATAAACCGCGTGCCGTCGTCATCGGCGGATCGCTTGGCGGCTTACTCACGGCCAACGCCCTGCGCGCGGCAGGCTGGCATGCCGATGTTTTCGAAACTTCGCCGAACCAGCTCGAAAGCCGGGGCGGCGGAGTCGTGTTGCAGCCGGATGTGCTGGAAGCGCTCGCATTTGCGGGCGTCGCGGTGCCGAATCCGCCGGGCGTGAATTCGGGCGATCGCATCTATCTGGATCGCGAAGACCGCGTGCTCGAACAGTTCCACATGCCGCAGATGCAGACGTCGTGGAGCCTGCTCTATCGCGCGATGAAAAACGCCTTGCCCGCGCAGGCGCTTCATGCGGGCGAGACCTTCGTCGATTTCGATCAGGACGGCGAGCGCGTCGTCGCGCGCTTCGAAAGCGGCCGCAGCGTCGAGGCCGATCTGCTGATCGGCGCGGACGGTATCCGCTCGACACTCAGGCGGCGGCTCTTGCCCGAGATCGTGCCGGTCTATGCAGGTTACGTGGCGTGGCGCGGACTTGTCGAGGAACCCGACCTGCCGATTTTCGCCGCGAACATGCTGCGCGACCGCTTCGCGTTTCAGGACGGCGACGGGCATTCGGGGCTTTCATACCTCATCCCCGGCGATAACGATTCGACCGTGCCCGGCGAGCGTCGCTGGAACTGGGTCTGGTATCGCAAGTACGGCGCCGAACGGCTCGGTGAACTGCTCGTCGATCGTCATGGCGAGAAGCGCGCGTTTTCGTTGCCGCCGGGTTCGACCAAGAACGCCGACATCGTTCAGTTGCGCGACGAAGCGCGGACCATGCTTGGCCCGACTTTCCGCGCACTCGTCGAATCCACGGACGATCCGTTCATGCAGCCGATCGTCGATCTGCGCTCGCCGCAAATGGTGTTCGGCCGTGCGCTGCTGCTGGGCGATGCGGCGTCCGTGCCACGGCCGCATACGGCGGGCAGCACCGCCAAGGCGGCGGCCAACGCACATGCGCTGGCGCTGGCGTTGTCGGCGGTGGCGGATGGCGGCGAGACCATCGATACCGCTTTGCGACGCTGGGAGCATCAGCAATTGCAACTCGGCCGGCGCATGACCGATCTAGGAATTTCGCTCGGCAACCGCCTGATGAACGTCGGGCATTGAGCGCGCCGCTTTCTTCTTTTTGATTCGAGGAGTCGTCATGTCGACCCAGGCATCCACCACGACGGGCAGTAGCAGCCCCGTCAAGCTGACACGCGGGCTCATTGCGTTGTTCGCGTTCTGTTGCGGCGCTATCGTCGCGAATCTTTACTATGCGCAGCCGATCACCGAGCTGATTGCACCGGACATCCATATGTCGGGCGGCGCGGCGAGCATGATCGTGTCGCTCACGCAGATCGGCTATGCAATCGGCCTGTTCTTTCTCGTACCGCTCGGCGACCTGCTGGAAAACCGCAAGTTGATGATCATCACCGCGCTGGTGTCGATCGCGAGCCTTGCCGCCGCGGCGTTCACGCATCAGGCGGGCTTGTTTCTCGGCGTCTCGCTCCTGGTCGGCTTCAGTTCGGTTGCCGTGCAGATTCTGATTCCGCTTGCCGCGCATCTCGCGCCCGACGAGTCGCGCGGCAAGGTGGTCGGCACCATCATGAGCGGACTCTTGCTCGGCATTTTGCTGTCGCGCCCCATATCGAGCGTGGCCGCCGGTCACTTCGGCTGGCGCGCGGTATTCGGCTGCGCGGCCGTGTTGATGGCGGTCGTCACGAGCGTGCTCGCGTTGACCATTCCGCGTCGCCAGCCGGATCACAAGGCCACGTATTTCGAACTCATCGGCTCGCTTGGACACTTGATTCGCACGATGCCCGTCTTGCGGCATCGTTCGTTTTATCAGGCGCTGATGTTCGCTTCGTTCAGCCTTTTCTGGACCGCGATTCCCGTCGAGTTGACGCGTCACTTCGGACTGTCGCAAACGCAGATCGGCATCTTCGCGCTGGTCGGCGCGATAGGCGCGACGTCGGCACCGGTAGCGGGACGGCTCGCGGATGCGGGCCACACGGTGCGCGCGACGCTCATCGCGCTGGTGGTGGGCGCGCTGGCATACGCGCCGGCGTTGATTCATCCGGCATGGGGCGTGATCGGATTGGTGGCGACAGGCATCGTGCTCGACTTCGGCGTGCAGATGAACATGGTGCTCGGCCAGCGCGAGATCTATGCGCTGCACGCGGCGAGCCGCAATCGTCTCAACGCGCTTTACATGACGAGCATCTTCGTGGGCGGCGCGGTCGGATCGGCGCTGGCGAGTCCGCTTTACGAGCATGGCGGCTGGCCGCTGGTGGCAACGGTGGCAACGGCGTTTCCGTTGATCGCGCTCACGCACTATCTCGCCATTGGACGGGGACATGCGGCTCGTCACGCTTAATGAAAGCTCGTTTGCCTTAACAAGATTTCAGCGCCGCTTCAGGACATTTTCGCGGGCGGTCGATACTTTGACCGGTAGTTGCATGACCACTTCCAAAGGTGCGTGAATGACTCGCAAGTCCCGATTGCTGGCGGGCGTAAGCGTGGTGGTCGCCGCCGCGCTGATGATCGCCGCATGGCTGATGTGGCAACCGGCCATCGCACCGGTCACGCCACCCGCGCCGGCGTCGTTCGACGCAAACACGCGGCTCGCGGGCGCGCGCGTCGTCGCGTTGGGCGACTGCATCGTGTGTCACACGGCCAAGGGCGGCAAGCCGTTCGCGGGCGGCCTGCCGCTCGCCACGCCCTTCGGCACGATCTACGCGACCAACATCACGCCGGACGTTGCGACAGGCATCGGCGACTGGTCGCTCGAAGCCTTCACGCGCGCGTTGCGCCATGGAATCGCGCGCGACGGGCACCTGCTGTATCCCGCCTTTCCGTATATCCACTTCACGCGTATGCCTGACAGCGATATCGCGGCAGCCTATGCCTACCTGATGACGCGCGAACCCGTGAAAGCAAGCGCGCCCGCCAATCGGCTCATCTTTCCGTTGAACTTCCGGCCCTTGCTCGCCTTCTGGAACGTTCTCTTTTTGCGGCCTGGCCCGGAGCATCCGGATGCATCCAAAGATGCCGAATGGAATCGCGGCAAGCTGCTCGTAGATGGCCTCGGTCACTGTGCATCGTGTCATTCGCCGCTCAATCCGATCGGCGGAGAAAAGGCTGGACGTGCGTTCGATGGCGGCATCGTCGACGGCTGGGAAGCGCCCGCGCTCAACGCACTGTATGCAGCGCCGAAGCCGTGGACGCGCGAGCAACTCGTGACGTATCTGCGTACCGGTCGCGCAAGCGAACACGGCGCGGCCGCCGGCCCCATGCTGCCCGTCACGCGCGATCTCGCAACCGTGCCCGAAGAAGACGTGCAGGCAATCGCCGCGTATCTCATGTCGATACAGAAAGCACGGCCCGCCATCGCCGATAGCGTCGCGCCGGAAGGCACATCGCCCGCGATACGACGTGGCGCGACGCTCTTCGCCGCATCGTGCGCGCAATGCCACGGCCCGGCCGCGCCGATGCAGTCTATCGGCGAGCGCCCCACGCTCGCGTTCAGCAGCGCCGCCAATGCCGCGACGCCGCGCAACGCAATCCAGATGATGTTGAGCGGCAACGGCTGGCATGGCGAAGACAGCACGAACTACATGCCCGGCTTCGGCCAGATCTACGACGACCGGCAGATCGCCGATCTCGCGTCCTACATTCGGGCGACGTACTCGCAACGCGATCCGTGGACCGGCATCGACGCCATGGCGGCCAGCATCAGAAAGGAGAATCACGCGCGATGATCAACCTCACCGTCAACGGCGCGCAGCACGCGCTCGACATCGATCCTTCGACACCGCTGCTCTATGCCCTGCGCGAGAACCTGCAACTGCATGGCGCGAAGTTCGGCTGCGGCCTCGGGCAATGCGGCGCTTGCACCGTGATCGTGGATGGCGAAGCCGTGTTCTCATGCCTGATTCCTGTCGCGGCCATCGGCAAGCGGCCTGTGCGGACCATCGAGAGTCTCGGCACGATCCAGCATCCCGGCGCGCTGCAAAAAGCGTTCATCGATCATCAGGCCGCGCAGTGCGGCTACTGCATCGCCGGCATGATCATGCGCGCGCAGGCGCTCATCGACCGCAATCCGCATCCGACCGAGAGCGAACTGCTCGAACACATGGAGCCGAACCTTTGCCGGTGCGGCACGCACATGCGGATTCTCGCCGCGATCCGCGAAGTCGCGCATCTGAGCGCACCGAACGGAGGCGCGCAATGAGCGTCGCGGAAGACAGGATCGACGAGAAACGACGACGCTTTCTCATGTCCAGCGCGCTCGTCGTGAGCTTCAGCATGCTTCCCGGCGTGAGCGCCATGGCCCAGGAAGTGATCGCCGACGAAGGCGCCGAAGTGCACATCGGCCGGGCGACGCAGGCGCTCGCGGGCAGCCTCAAGACCAATCCGTATCTCGATTCGTGGATCAAGATCGATCGCACGGGCAAGGTCACCGTCTACACCGGCAAGGTCGAGCTAGGCACGGGCGTGCGAACCGCGCTCCTGCAGATCGCCGCCGAGGAACTGGACATGGCGCCCGCGCTCATCGACTTCCTCACCGCCGATACGGGCGCCTCGCCGGACGAAGGCCTCACCGCGGGCAGTCACACCATTGCCGATAGCGGCAGCGCGTTGCTGAACGCATCGGCACAAGTGCGCGGGCTTCTCGTCGATGCGGCCGCTCGTCATTTCGGCGTCGCCAGCAATGTGCTCCGCACGCACGATGCGGTCATCGAAGCGCCAGACGGACGAAGCATGACGTACGGCGAAGCGGTCGGCATGATCGATCTGCATCGCGTGGCGTCGGCGGTCTCGCCGCTCAAGAATCCCGCGAGCTTCGACATGATCGGCACGTCGTTGCCGCGCGTGGATATTCCGCGCATGGTCACGGGCGGCGTGAGCTATGTTCAGGACATGACGATGCCCGGCATGGTCCACGCCCGCGTGGCGATGCCGCCCGTGTACGAGGCGCGGCTCATGGAAACCGACACGCCCGCCATCATGAAGATGCCGGGCGTCATCAAGGTCATCAGAAACGGCAGCATGCTTGCCGTGGTGGCCAAAGGCGAATGGCAAGCGGTGCAGGCGCAACGCGCGCTCGCCGCGGGAAGCCAGTGGAGCGCGGGGCGTGCGTTACCCGATCCGGCCACCGTGCATCGCGATTTGAAGACGATCTCGACGCAGCATATCGAGATCGCCGATACACACGGCGCGGCTGGCACGCCGGCAAAGACGCTCGACGCTCGCTACACGCGCCGCTACATGATGCACGGCTCGATCGGACCATCCTGCGCCGTCGCTATGTTCGAGCACGGCGCGATGACTGTATGGACGCATTCGCAAGGCGTGTATCCGTTACGCGACGGCCTCGCCGAGATGCTGTCCATGCCGAAGGAAAAGGTACGTTGCATCCATGTCGAAGGATCGGGCTGCTACGGTCACAACGGCGCGGACGATGTCGCCGCGCACGCCGCGCTCATCGCACGGGAACTGGAAGGCCAGCCCGTGCGCGTGCAATGGATGCGCGAACAGGAGCACACGTGGGACCACTACACGCCCGCGATGGTCACTGAAGTGAGCGCGTCGCTCGACGCTGGCGGGAATATCGTCGACTGGAATTATGCGCTTTGGAGCAGCTCGCATAACGAACGGATCGTGAACGCGGGCCGGTTGATTCCGGCGCAGATGCTGGAACATCCGTTCGCGCCCGCGCCTTCGACGCCGATGGTGCAGCCTGAAGGCGGCGGCGACCGCAACGCCATTCCGCTCTACACGTTCCCCAATCTTCACGTGATGAACAACTTCTCGCCGACGATGCCGCTGCATACGTCAGCCATGCGTTCGCTCGGCGCGCATATGAACGTGTTCACCATCGAGATGTTCATGGACGAACTGGCGGCGGCCGCGAACGCGGACACCGTCGCGTTCCGGCTGAAGCATATGCACGACCCGCGCGCCCGCGATGTCATCGCGCTTGCGGCGGAGGAGTTCGGCTGGCCGCGTGCGCCGCGCCAGCGCAATCACGGCGTCGGCTTCGCATTCGCCAAATACAAGAATCTGATGGCTTATGTGGCGATAGCGGTCGAGGTGTCCGTGGTTCCCGAAACCGGTCAGGTGGTACTGGAACATGCCGAGGTCGCGGTGGATTCCGGGCAGATCGTGAATCCCGACGGTATTCGCAATCAGATCGAGGGCGGCGTGCTGCAGTCGGCGAGCTGGACGCTGTACGAGGAATTGCAGTTCGATACGAAGCGCATCCGCAGCTTCGACTGGAGCAGTTACCCGATCCTGCGATTTTCCGCCGTGCCCCGCGCGGTCAACGTGCATCTGATCGATAGACCGGGCGCGCCGTTTCTCGGTGCAGCGGAAGCGTCGATGGGACCAACCGCGGGCGCGCTCGGTAACGCCCTCTTCGACGCCACGGGGAAGAGGCTGCGTGACATGCCGCTAGCGGGCGACGAGCTGCGGCGGCGGTTGGACTAGCCGCCGCGCACGAATGCAGCGGGTTGGAACACATGCCGCTGACTGACGAGAACTCACGCGAGGCAGCGCCCCCTGGAGACTTGAGGCGCTCGTGCTTCGGTTATTGCACGCGATCGAGCACCGCCCGCAACGCTTCGAGCAAGCTCGCCGCATCGCGCTCGCCGTCATAGCGATGCCCGTTGATGAACAACGTCGGCGTGCCATTCACGCCGCTTCGCAAGCCGCCATCGAAGTCTTGCTGGATGCGCGCGTCGAAGGCGCCATCGAACGCATTCGAAAGCGCGTGCGCGGGCACGCCGAGTTGCGCCGCGTATTGCGCGAGCGCGCGATCGCCAAGCGACGCCTGGTGCTCATACAACACATCGTGCGCTTCCCAGAACTTGCCGATGCTCGCCGCGGCTTCCGCGAACTCGGCCGCATGAAGCGCATGCGCGTGCATGTCGGTCAACGGAAAATGCCGGAAGACGAACCGCAATTGCGCGCCCATGGCCGCCTGCACGGCCTTGATTACGCCGTACTCGGCGCCGCAATAGGGGCATTCGAAATCGCCGTATTCGACGAGCGTCACGGGTGCTTCGGCGTCGCCCTGAATGTGAGCGAGCGGGCCGACCGGCGGAGAAAGATGGCTCATTGCGCGTCCTGTTTCGTGGATGAGTTCAATTGCTCGAGCGCGTCGAGAATTCCATCGACGCCCGGATTCACGGTGATCGGAGAAACGTAGGCCCAGCGCACCACGCCGTTGGCATCGAGCACGAACAACGCGCGCTCGGCGACGCCTTCGGCCACGCGATACACGCCGTAGCGTCGCGCCACTTCGCCTTTCGGCTCGAAGTCGGCGAGCAGCGGAAAGTGCAGCTTGCGTTGCGATGCGAACGCCGCGTGCGACCACGCGCTATCCACGGAGATGCCGACGAGCTGCGCACCCAGCCGATGGATCGACGATAGCGCGGCGTTGAAGAGACCGAGTTCATCGCCGCAAACTGGACTCCAGTCCGCCGGATAAAACGCGATGACTACCGGCGTGCCGCGCAATTCGGAGAGCGAGATTTTCTGATCCGGCGTGGCCTGCAAGGTGAAGTCCGGCGCGCTCGTGCCAATCTGAACGATGGGTGCCGCGTGAGAAAGCGAGGTGGTCATGGCCGGCTTGTTTCCTCCGATGTGGGTGAACCGCCCTGCCGCAGCGGTCGTCGTGTAGAGGAGGATAGGCCGGATGTCGCTGCGTAAAAAGCTATCCGTGGGGATTGCCGGATCACGACCGAGGTGGATTTCTATAGACCTTCGTATAGTCGGCGACGCTGCCGTGCGTTTAAGGAACGGTTTTGCAAAGAATGGGGCGGTGGGCGATGCTTGAGTTGCCGCCGCGACTCCGTCTTTCTTCTTCACGTCCCTATTCTGCCGGCATTGGCGCGCCTGCTTCCGCGCCGCTTCAACCCCTCTGCATGGCAGCGAATGCAATGCTGCGTTGCCTTGAAGCCCCGTTTATCAATTTTTTTGGCATCAATAAGCTACATAACAAGTGGAGATACACCGGGTCCTCCGGTTCAAGTGGAATCGTGAGTTCTGTTCCATCTTGAGCTGTCTGCCCTGCTGAACGCTCAACGCTGCGCACATTTACGCGTCGTGCCGAACTTCTATTGATCAACCGATAATTGGCGATTGCTTCCATGAATGTCTCAACGAACACACCAGGCGAATTCAGACGCGGATGGGCGCAGTTGATCGGCTCGACCGTCGGCCTTGGAATTGGCGTAATCGGCCTGGGCTCCTACAATCTCGGCCTGTTCGCCAAAGACCTGCAAAGTGCGGTCGGCCTGACGAAGACGCAATACGGCGCGGGCTATCTGGCATTCACGCTCGGACTCGCCATTGGCCTGCAAATGTGGGGACGGCTGCTTTCGCGTTTCGGCGCCGCCCGCACCGCAGCAGGCAGCGCCCTCGCTCTGGCTGCGTGCTTCGCAGGGATGGCGGCGTTCATCTCCACGCCCATCGCGTATATCGTGCTCGTGGGCCTGGCCGGATTCTTCGGCGGCGGCACGAGCGGCCTCACGTTCACACGGGTAATCAGCGGCTGGTTCGACCGCAGTCGCGGATTCGCGCTGGGTCTGACACAAGTCGGGCTGGGACTGTGCGGAGCCATTTTGCCGCCGATCATCGCCATGACGATCGCCCGATCCGGCTGGCATGCCGGTTATCTGATGCTCGCGGCGATCGCGGCTATTGGTGCACCCGTCTCGCTACTGATCCTTCGGGACAATCAGCAAGACATCTCGAACGCTTCAAACAATCCCGAAGTCGCCGATCCGAAAGCGCTGGCGAAGGAGTTTGCGGCGGTCAAGCGAAGCCGGACTTTTTGGCTCATGTTCGTGGCCTTCACGTTGTCGACGCTATTCGTTGCAGGCAGCGCGCAGCACATGGCGCCGATGCTTCGTGAACTCGGTGCGACACCGACCTCGGCGGCGAAGTATATGAGCCTGATCGGCGTGGGCACGATCTTCGTGCGCCTGATCGTCGGTTGGCTCTCCGACCACGTGCATGCGCCGCGCCTCATGGCGTTCTCCTGCCTCGTCGGGATGGGCGGCGTCCTGTCGCTCAAACTGGGCGGCCTCGCCTTTGCACCGCTCTATGCCTTCACGGTCGGCTGGGCATTCGGCGGAGAGATCGATTTGGTCGCTTATATGTGCACTCGCTACTTCGGGTTGCGCATGTTTCCACGCGCTTATGCATGGCAGTACGGCTCGTTGTGCATCGCGGCCGGTGTGGGCCCGCTTGGTATCGGCTGGCTCGCGGATCGTCTCGGCAGCTATCAACCGGCGCTCGTGCTGTGCGCCGCGCTGGCAGCTGGCGCCGCCTTCACTTTCCTCTTGCTGCCACGTTACGACGGCACCGCTGGCGACGCGCACCGGCAAGAGAACTTCGGACTGACCTCGACCGATTGAGCAGTCACATAACGAGTACGTATTATTTCATCAGGAATGACGCAATGATCCACTTCGACCATGTCTGCCTTGCAGCGCTCAACGTCTATGAAGCCACGTTCCGGCTCAGCCGTGAAACCGGCTTAGGCAACTACGACGGCGGCTTCTTTCCACTCTACGGCATCGGCCATAAAGTCGTACCGCTCGCGCCGGATATTTATATCGAAGTAGAAGGAATCGTCGATCACACCGTTCTCCAGCGCGATCAACCTCTGCCAAAGTTTTTCGAGCAACAAACACGAAATGGCGACTGTTTCGTCGGCTGGTGCCTGCGGACCGATTCGCTCGATGAACTGAAAGCGTTCGCCCGGCATCACGGAACAGTGATCGATGAAAGCACGACCGGCAAGGATGCCGGGCGCCAGATGATGAACGGCAATCGCGGCTTTGCGCTGCAAACGCCCAGCGCGATGACAGCGTGGCCTATTGGCAAGCCAAATTTGTACTTCAAGCCCGGTAACGCTCCGCATACCGCGAGTCTGCCCGTGGAACCGGGAACTGGAAGCGTACGCGGCGAAGGTCTCGACTGGATCGAGATCGGCGAAGACGAAAGCGCGCTGGCCAAGTGGCTCGGCGAGATTGCACGACCTTCCGATTTCCCGTTCGAGATTCGTTACAACGGCAAGACCTCGGGACTCTATGCGCTCGGCGTGAGAACGAGCGACGGAGAACGGGAGATCCGCCGCGCGTCCGTGCAGCTTTGAGCTTCCCGACATCGCAAACGGCGCAAAGGCAGTGACCGGCCTTTAGCCCGACGCCCACGTCCGTCTCACCGTGACGGGTGGGACAACCGCATCGACCCATTTCGTATTGCCGATATCGATCGTCGCGACCATGACGAGCCCGTTTGTCGCGCCAAAATCATGGAGTATCACGTGAAGTTCAAGCACCTCGCTGTTGCGGCAGGACTTTTGACTGGCCTGCAAGTCCCGATTGCGCATGCGCAAAGCAGCGTTACGTTGTACGGGTTGATATCGGTGGGCGTCGCTTATTCGCCGAATCAATCCGGTCATCATACGTATCAGGCCATCACCGGACAAAATCAGAGCCCGCGCTGGGGACTGCGTGGGATCGAAGATCTCGGCTCGGGCCTGAAGGCGGTATTCACGCTCGAAAACGGCTTCAATGCGTTGAACGGCGCATTGAGCAACAACGGCCGCGAGTTCGGCAGACAGGCTTTTGTCGGCCTTTCGAGCGACGCTTGGGGTACGCTTACCGCTGGCCGTCAGTACGATGCCGTCGTCGACTATCTGGGACCCAATACGGCATGGAGCTGGCTCGGGAGTATTGGCGATAGCGACAACACCTTCAACAATATTCGCATCCAGAATTCGTTGAAGTATGCGAGCCCGGACTTCCACGGTATCAAGGCCACTGCCTTGTATGGCTTCAGCAACTCATCCGGCGGCTTTGCGGACAATCGTGCCTTCAGCCTCGGCCTCCGATACGACCACGGCCCCTTCAACTGGAACGTTGCGTATGCGGAGTACGACTCGCCCTACAGCAACACCAACCAAACGGGCGCCGTCGACAACGATTACTCGCCCACGTACCTGCTATTCACGCACAGCGCGTTGCCTTCGAAGGCCTATGCCAGCAAACAAAGAATTCTCGGCACCGGCGGCTTCTATGTAGCAGGGCCGCTTCGCTTAGGCGCAATGTTCACGAACGTGGATTACAGCTATCTCGACCAGAGTCACCTGAATCTGAAAAATTTCAACGTGAGCGTCAACTACAACATTCGGCCCGACTTGCTGATCGGCACCGCCTACGTTTTCACGCGCGGGAAATACGACGATCCCGACCAGTCGCCGATGTGGCACGAACTGAACATCACGGTGGATTACATTCTTTCGAAGCGCACGGATATCGCCATGCTCGCCTTCGCCCAGCAAGCTGCGGGCGATGCCACGCACGCCACCGTGCTCGGCTACGGACCGTCGAGCAGCAAGCGTCAGCTCGTGGTGACGCTCGGCATTCGTCACAAGTTCTGAACGCGATCATTCGATGCACCGAGTCTGCCCTCCTCTTTCTGGATGAGTACACTGTCAGCGACGCTCGAAGGTCGCGGCGTCGAACTCATAGAGAGCACATGGACAAGCTGTTGGCATTGAGAACCTTGCTGGCGGTAGCGGAATCCGGCGGCTTCACGGCAGCCGCGCATGAACTCGGCAAGACGACGTCTTCCGTCATGCGACTGATGGACGGACTCGAAGCGTCGCTCGGCACGTCGCTTCTGACACGCACGACGCGCAGCGTCACGCTCACCGACGCCGGTGTGACCTACGTCGAGCAAGTGCGCCAGGTGCTGGCCGATCTGGCGGGCGCCGACGATAGCGTCATCGACACCGGTATCGATCCCATGGGCTCGCTGCGCGTGAGCGTATCGGCAACTTATAGCCGGCTGCATATCGCCCCGCATATCGCGACGTTTCTACGGCAGCATCCGCGCGTGAATCTGGAACTGGTCGTGTCTGACAGTCACATGGATCTGGTCAGCGAGAAGATCGATCTGGCCTTGCGCGTTGGCGTGCCGACCGCCGACCCTCGTCTCATCGTGAAGCGGCTCGGCCACAGTGCGCGATGCGTCGTGGCAAGTCCGGCGTACTTGCAGAGGCGAGGCCATCCAAACACAGCTTCGGAACTCGTTGCACACGACTGTCTGCGGTTTGCGTATAAGCCCGGCAACCGGCAGAAGTGGGTATTCCGCTACCCTGACAGAAGCGAGTCCGTCGATGTCGGCGGTCAATTGTTGACGAACAATCTCGACATGCTCGCGGGCGCGGCGCTCGGCGGGCTGGGCATCGCTCTGCTGCCGCAATGGCTCGTCGGGGCGTCGGTACGCGACGGATCGTTGACTGCCTTGTTCGACGACGCCCAGGTCACGCCGGAGGGCGGCGACGCTTTCGTCTATGCGACTTACCTGCCTAACCGGCGTCATTCGCGAAAGGTGCATGCGTTCATAGACTTCGCACAGCGCGCGATTGCGGCGCCGGGTCATGCGGTCAGAACCGGGCCTTAGTCCGTCGATACCGCATCAAACAAACCGCGCCAGCATCGGCAACAACACCGGCACGACGAACGCCGTGAACACACCGTTCAGCCCCATTCCAAGCCCGGCAAACGCGCCCATCTCCTCGCTCACCTGAAACGCGCGCGCCGTTCCGATGCCGTGCGACGCCACGCCAAGCGCAAACCCGCGCGCTTCGACTTCGTTCACACGGAGAAGGTTGAGGATGCCCCGCGCGGCAACCGCACCGAAGACGCCCGTCGATATCACCAGCACCGCCGTGAGCGACGGCACACCGCCGACCTGTTTGGCAACCGCCATGGCGATAGGCGTCGTAGCCGACTTCGGCGCAAGCGATGCCACCGTCTGGCGCGATGCGCCCATGAGCGCGCCCACCGACACCGCCGAGACGATCGCCGTCAACGAGCCCGCCGCAAGGCTTACGATGATCGGCAATGCGAGCCGCCGCAGATTCGCGAGCTGCCGGTAAAGCGGCAACGCGAGCGCGACGGTCGCGGGTCCGAGCAGAAAATGCACGAACTGCGCGCCATCGAAGTACGTGTCGTACGGCGTGTTGCTGGTCTTTAGCACGACGACGACGATCGCCACCGCGATCAACACCGGGTTTGCCAGCGGATTGAATTTGAAGGCTGCGTAGATGCGCTGCGCAATGAGGTAAGCGAGCAGCGTGATCGTGAGCCCGAGCAGCGGCGTGGCCGCCAGATAGACCCAAATACCTCCGAGGCGTGGGATCGCGGTCATGCGGCGCCTTTCGTATCGTTGGAGAGGCGGCGCTGGCGGCGCAGCATCGCGCGCATGACGAGCGCGGTGACCGCAATCGCCAGCGTCGTGCTAACCGCGATGGCCACGACGACCGCGACGAGGTCGCCACTCAGCGCTTTCGCCGACACCATGATGCCGACGCCTGCAGGCACGAACAGTAGCGAAAGATGACGGAGTATTTCGAGCGCGGTGGGTTCGAGCGCGTTGGCTGCCTGCGGACGTATCGCGAGAAAGCCGAGCAGCATGAGCATGCCGACGACAGGTCCAGGAACGGGAATGCTGAACAAATAGGAGACGCCTTCGCCCAGACACTGGAAGACGAGCAAGGTGGCTAGCGCTGCGAGCATGGAGTCTGTGTGGTCCGATTGAGAGTACGCGATGCGCCCGTATTCTAGTCAATCGAACTCCGATGCGCCGCGTGACGCATCGGGTGCCTTGGCTGCGAAGAGACGTTATTTGCCTTGCGTGGCGCTGGCCGTGGCAGGTTCTTCGCTCGTGAAGCTATCCGGGTCCTCGGCTTCCAGTTGAGTGCGTGCCTGCTCCCAGAATTCTTCGGCACGTCCATCGGGGCTGCCTTCTCGCTCCCATAGTTCATAGGCGCGGCGGCGAATGCGGTCCTGTTCCTTATGATCTTCCATGTCTTCTCCATGATTGGCTACGAACCGGCGCCGACGCGCTACCTAAAGTCGAAGCCCCGGCAATTGTGAATACCCTCAACAACGCTTATTGCCGCGATACCAGTCCGACCAACGAGGTCTTGTCATAGATCGCCACTTTCCAGCACGACGAAGCCGGATCGGCTGCGCGCCTGCTTGATCATCGCCGCCCGGCCGATTGCCGGCGCATGCCTGATGAACAGAGCGAGTTCGGGCTCGGACACACCTGGCACGCCGTGACGATCGCGCAAGGCGTCGTGCGTGACGGCTCCGCGGTGTTCCACGCCACGCACATTGAAGCGAAAGTTGACCGCTTCGGAAAAGCTGTCGTCGACCGCGCCGAATACGTCGGCGGAATCGATGTTCCTTTGGGCAGCGCTTTCCTCATCGACCAGACCTTTCCCCTTCAGAAACTGGGAAAACTGGCGACCCATGTCGAATGACACGCGTTCGAAGTCCACGTTCTGAAGAAATGCGAATCTCATGGCTCTCTCCGTTGCAGCATTTGAGTTACGACAAGCAGGCGGCGTGCCGGGACGGACTTTCTCTCCGACGACTGTGCGCAAGCGCACGGCCGCAGTGCGTTTCACATGCATCGGAAGACTGTGGATCGGGCTGCGAGCGACTACCGCTGTCGCTAGGCATGGCCATTGCAGAGCCGAGCCGTAACCGTCGCGTACGCTAAATCCAGAATCAGCGCCCTGAAATGACGCCGCGAACACTCATCCCTTTTTGCAAGTAAGGAACGAAACGATGACCGCAACGAAGAACCAGTACACGATGCAGGACCCGCTCAAGCAGTACCCCGGTCCCGACTTCGAGCGCCAGCCGCAGTCCGCGCCCGGCCTCGCTCGGGACATGAAGCCGCGTCCCGATCACGGCGAGGAAAGCTATCAAGGGTTCGGCCGTCTCAAGGGCCGCCGCGCACTGATCACGGGCGCCGACAGCGGCATTGGCCGCGCCGTGGCGATTGCCTTTGCGCGTGAGGGCGCGGACCTCGTCCTCAATTATTTGCCGTCCGAGGAGCCGGACGCGCGCGAAGTGCTTGAACTCGTGCAAGCCGCAGGCGTGAAGGCCGTGGCGCTGCCAGGCGACATCGGCAGCGAAGCCTTCTGCGGCGATCTCGTCAGCCGCACGGTTGCCGAACTGGGTGGACTGGATATTCTCGTCAACGTGGCGGGCAAGCAAACGTCGGTGGAAACCATCGCTGAACTGACGACGGAGCAATTCGAAGCCACTTTCCGCACGAACGTCTTCGCGATGTTTTGGCTGTGCAAGGCGGCGCTCCCGCATATGCCACCGGGCGGGACCATCATCAATACGACGTCCATCCAGAGCTATCAGCCGAGCCCGTCCTTGCTCGATTATGCGCCTTCGAAGGCCGCGATCACTGCGTTCACGCATGCGCTCGCCAAACAGGTCGCATCGAAGGGCGTGCGCGTGAATGCCGTGGCGCCGGGCCCGGTGTGGACGCCGTTGCAATCGAGTGGCGGCCAGCCGCAGGACAAGATCGAGGTATTCGGTTCCGAAGTGCCGATGAAGCGGCCCGGCCAGCCCGCCGAACTCGCGCCCATTTACGTGCTGCTTGCATCGCAAGAGTCTAGTTTCGTGACCGGAGAAGTCTATGGTGTGACAGGCGGCAATCACTTGCCGTGATGCCTCGGCGCGGGCGGGCGCGATTCGCGATCAACATTTATGATGCTCGTCATGGCTCTGGCGCCTCGACGCCAGAGCCGAACCGAACCGAACCATGCTCCCTTAGGCGAAGAAACCATGACCGAGATGCCCTACCGCAACGCGTTGATCATCGGAGCGGGCTCCGGCATCAGCGGATCGCTCACCCGGCTTTTGCGCGACGCCGGTCTGCCGGTCGTGATTGCCGCGCGCAACATCGACAAGCTGAAGCCGCTCGTCGATGAAACCGGCGCCATCGCCCTGACCGTCGATGCCGCCGATCCCGCTCAGGTCGAGCGGCTCTTTGCGGAAACCGAAGCGCGCATCGGCGCGCCGGAGATCGTCGTGTACAACGCGAGCGGGCGAGTGCGCGGTCCCATTGCGGAACTCGATCCGGCGGAGGTCGGGAAAGCGCTCGGCGTCACGGCGTTGGGCGCGTTCTACGCGGTGCAGGCAGCGGCGAAGCGCATGACGCCGGCGGGCAAAGGCGCCATTCTGCTGACAGGCGCGACAGCGGGCATCAAGGGCTTTGCGCTCTCCGCGCCTTTCGCGATGGGCAAGTTCGCGCTACGCGGTCTTGCGCAGAGCGCGGCGCGCGAACTGGCGCCGAAGGGCATTCATGTCGCGCATATCGTCGTCGATGGCGGCGTGCGGGCGGAGCATCGGCCTGATCCCGTGGACAAGCCCGACAGCACGCTCAATCCGGATGCCATCGCGCAAACTTATCTGGATTTGCTGCGACAGCATCGCAGTGCGTGGTCCTGGGAGATCGAGGTTCGGCCTTGGGTGGAGACGTTTTGAGGGGATTTTCCTTTCGATACCGACGCTCCCCATGAACCTCTCCTTCGAAGTCCTCCAAGCCCTCGACGCCATCGACCGCACCGGAACCTTCGCAAAAGCGGCGGAAGCGCTTCACAAAGTCCCCTCGTCGCTGACGTATCTCGTTCAGAAGCTGGAGCTCGATCTCGGTGTGACGCTCTTCGACCGCACCGGGCGGCGCGCGACGCTCACGCAGGCAGGACGCCTCGTCGTCGATGAAGGCCGCCGTTTGCTCGAAGCCGCCGCCGATCTCGAACGCAAAGCCAAACGCGTGCAGCACGGCTGGGAAACGGAACTGCGGCTCGGCATCGACGAAATCATTCCGTTCGACATGTTGTGGAAGCCCGTCAGCGCCTTCTACAGTCTCAAGCTCGACACGCGCCTCGTGCTCTCCAAGGAAGTGCTCGGCGGTTCGTGGGACGCGCTGCTCACGCGCCGCGCGGATCTCGTCGTCGGCGCGGCAGGCGAGCCGCCGCTCATTCCCGATCTCATCGCCAAGCCAATCGGCTCGCTCAAGCATGTGTTCGTGGTCGCGCCCAATCATCCGCTCGCGTCGGCAAAAGGGCCGCTTTCCGCCGATACCGTCGCGCAGCACCGCGCCGTTGCCATCGGCGATACCTCGCGTGAACTCGCGCCGCGCACCATCGCCATTGGGCCGAATCAGGAAGTGCTCACCGTGCCGTCGCTCGAAGCCAAACTGCACGCGCAGTTGCAAGGCATCGCGGCCGGCACCATTCCCGAATGTCTTGCCGATGAACATCTCCGGCGCGGCACGCTCATCAGCAAGGAAGTCATCGGCATGCGAGATATCACGTACTTCTATCTCGCGTGGCGCAGCGATCGCGTCGGACGCGCGCTGCAATGGTGGGTCGATCAGCTCGACCGCCCGGACCTGATCGATGAAGCCGCGCATCAACGCATCGCGGCCGCGTGATGGCGATGCACGGCTTCCTTTCGTGCGAGGCAGCGGGTTAAAAACAGTTGCATACAGACCCGCGCTGCGATCAAACGGTATAAGCCTTTAGCGGCATACAGGTGGTCGCGGAGATCGTCTGATGCGCTTATAAAACCAGACACATAGATTGATCACCAGCCCAATGCTTCCCCACGCGGCCCCGATAGTGGCAACGGCAATTCCTAATGCTGCAATGACATTGAGTTCAGGCGCTTCAACCGCCGTCCAAGCGGTCAATGTCCCGCCCGCAATTACGAGCGATGCCGCGGCCGCCCATACCAGAATCATCCGCCGCGTCTTTTGGCGCTGTAGGTAGATTATCTGAAGCACTGGATACATCAATCCGACGGCGTAAAAAGTTACCCAGATGAAGTTCATATCGAATTCGGTGACATTAGCGACCGTTCTGACGTGTTCCGGAAATTGAAACCGACTGAGATCCCACGAAATTGATGATATAGGTTTTGGCGTCGAAGAGGTTGCCAATTGCCTGAGGAAGGTAGTGAGAGCCTCTTGGGGAAATGGCCGGCGTAAGATTATTGCCGTATTCATTTCATTCCGAAGAATTGAACATTTAAAATCACCACGCATATGCGTGGGTCGTGTTGCTCGTCAAAACAACACGACAAAACGGCTTTACTTATGTCGATTAAAACCGCGTAATCCGAAGTGTGCTCTCCTGCGACTTAATCATCTTCAGCCAGCTGAATTAAGAGGGCTTTTTAATGATTCGTTGTTTCGAATTTTATGATGTCAGCATCTACAATCTTTGTATGCGCCAATGCTAAGGCAGAAAAATAATAAAGCACAAACTCCAATCTCCACCATGAGGTTTGTCTTATTTTTTTAGTCAAAGTATTTCCCGCTCAATTGATGGCGCTCATTGAATGCAAGCGAATTTGTTGGTTAAAACATTAGTATGTATATCGGGTGTCAGCGTCTAATTGGAAAGAGCCGCTTTAAGGCCAACAAATCGATCTTTTACTTATCAGTTAGCGTGCGTGCGTCGATCCCGAATGTCTCGCCGATGAACATCTCCGGCGCGGCACGCTCGTCAGCAAGGAAGTCATCGGCATGCGAGATATCACGTACTTCTATCTCGCGTGGCGCAGCGATCGCGTCGGACGCGCGCTGCAATGGTGGGTCGATCAGCTCGACCGCCCGGACCTGATCGATGAAGCCGCGCATCAACGCATCGCGGCCGCGTGATGGCGATGC